>JBCCJU010000009.1:0-59620 GCA_039027715.1 Cyanobacteria bacterium P01_C01_bin.120 | reverse complement strand
GCTCCAATGCCTTGGTGGCTGCGGCTGTTTAGCCTTAGTCTGACGCTGGCAGGAACGGCATTTATCGGCGTTCTGTATGCGCTGCTGACCGAAAAACTGCTGAGTTTACGGTTTGAGTTTTTAGCCAAACGACCCCCCGTGCCCGAGAGTGACCACATTGTCATCATTTGGCTAGGGCGCGTCGGCAAGCACATTGTCGAAATTTTACAGGACTTAAGACAGCCGGTAGTGGGAATTACTAATCAAACCATTGAGCCTGACGTGCTGCCGCAGATGCCGCTGATTACCGGGACAATTCGGGAGGGATTGGATAAAGCGAATCTGGCAACCGCCAAGAGCGTTGTTGCCGTGAGTGATGATGAAATCCAGAACCTAGAGTTAGGGCTAATGGCCTACCGCTCCAATCCCCATAGCCGGTTGATTATTCGCACTTACGATCAGTTGTTCACTGATAAGGTGGCGCAACTGTTTCCCTATGCTCAGGTGCTGTGTGCTTCAGCCCTATCAGCGGAAGCTTTTGCTGGAGCCGCTTTCGGCGAAAATGTCATCGGCCTATTTCGGCTATATCATCAAACTGTATTGGTGACTCAGTATGAGATTGAGGCAGACGATACGTTACATGGTCTGTTGCTAGCAGAAATTGCCTATGGCTATGGGGTTGTGCCGATTTGGTGTCAGCAAAAGGGACAGCGATCGCGGATCATGCCGTCCGATGACGTGCAGCTACAGGAGGGCGATCGCCTGGTGGTGTTGTCCACGATTCGGGGACTGCGCCGCATTGAGCAGAACGATTTGGCCCCTCAACAGTGGCAAGTTAAACTGCTGCAGGCTACTGCCGCCGCCGCCATCTTCGAAGGGGGAACTGAAATTTCCCGCGTTACTGGCTGCACCATCGGCGAAGCCCACGCCTTGATGCAAACCTTACCCGCGATATTGCCCAAAAAACTCTATCTGCACCAGGCGATTCGGCTAGTGCGGCGGCTGAGTCGTCTCCGAGTAAGCGCTAAAATTTTGCCATTAGAAGACCGTATCGGCATTCGCTAAATTGTGAATGATTTTGGCCTTCGCCTCTCGGTTCTTGGCTGCTGGTTTACGGGTTTTGGTTCTGGCTTATCTACTGAATTCGCGAACCATCAGCCCGCCCTAACCCCATTAAACTCTGCTCTCTTGATTCACTAATCTACTCCCCCACTCCCTTACTCCCCACTCCCTTACTCCCCACTCCCTTACCTCTCTGCTATAAATCCTCTAAGCGATCGCACGATGGCACCTCTTTGGCCCTACTCCACCCCTGGCATCCCCGATTATCTATTCGAGCAGCTTCCTGGTATTCCCATCAGCAAGCGGGAAGCCCGGCTATTGATTGTGGGTGCTCTGCGGCTCAAACCCAACTCTCAACTGTGGGATTTAGGCGCCGGCACTGGCACCATCGTGGTCGAAGCGGCTCTGCTGTGTCCTGGAGGACAAGTTGTAGCAGTAGAGCGTGATCCAGAAGTCGCTAATTTAATTCGGCTAAACTGCGATCGCTTCCAGCTTACCAACGTCGAAGTGGTGGAAGGGCTAGCTCCTGACTGCCTGAGTATGCTGCCTCCCCACCCCGACTGCGTGATTATTGAAGGCGGCAAATCCATGCAGGATATCGTTGCTGCCGCGTGGAACTATTTGCCTAATGGAGGGCGCTTAGTCGTTACCACAGGCACCCTGGAGACGCTTTACGGTATTTCAGAAACCTTTGCAAAACTCTGCGTCCGCAACGTCGAGATTGTTCAACCCGCCATTAATCGTCTGGAAACGCGGGGCATGCAGCAAGTTTTCAAAGCTATTGATCCCATTTTTATTCTCAGCGGGGAAAAGCTGAATTGAGGTGGAGGGTGACAGGTAGCTGGGTAGCTGGGTGGTTGGGTGGTTGAGTATAAGGAGTATGGGTTTGACTGTAAGGTTTTGAATTGGTGATGGTGATAGCCGCTTAAGGATTTGCTTCAAAATAGCGTACCTAGTCGCTGAGGTTTGTCACTGCCAAACCCTGACAGCCCCTTTGTGCCTTGGATAGGTTATTTGAGCGTTGATCGCTTACTGAGTCTGCAGCCATTGTTCAATGCGATCGCCCAGAGCCTGTACTTCTGCTTCCAGGGTGAAATAGTGAACGCAAGCCCGCACACAGTGGGGATGCAGCAAAATTCGCAGCAGTATTTTTTCTGCTTCTAAAGCTTTGACCAGACGTGTGTGCAGTTCTCGGCTAGGTTGACCGGCGTGATCCAATAGTTCAAAAGACACTAAGCCCGACTGGGGTGGTGTTGCCGATACCACACGAATACGCGGGTGCTGCTGCAGCCGCTGCCAAAGGGCTTGACTCAGTTCACTAAGCCGCTGAAACCGGGCAGCCGCACTGCCCCACTGCTGGTGCAGCCGCAAAGCCGCCTGCAGACCTGCCATCAAAGGGTAGTCAGAGGTTGCAACCTCATAACGCTGACCGTTGGGTTGCCAACCGGTGGGATTCGCTTGGGCGTCGGTGGTGATACCGCGCCAGCCAATAAAAGTTGGCGCGATCGCCGCTTGAACGGCGGGTCGTACATACAGCCCCCCCAACCCGGCTGGCCCACAGCACCACTTGTGCCCTGTAAACGCATAAAAGTCGACTCCAGATTCGGTGAGATTAAGCGGCAGCATCCCCACTGACTGGGCCGCATCCGCCAGCACCCAAACCGGCTGCGGCGAATGGTCATGACACAATTGCACAATGTCCGCCAGCGGCAGCAGCTGCCCGGTATTCCATAAAATGTGGCTAATTACCAACAGGCGAGTTTGGGGCCGCAGCGCGGCCGCAATTACCGCCGTGGGATCACCACCTTGGGCGGTTGCCAGCATCGGACAAAAATCCACTGCGACCGCAAAACGACGACTAATTTCCTGAACGGCAGCGACCACGCCGGGATGCTCGCAATCAGTCAGTAAAATGCGATCGCCCGCCTGCCAGTCCAGCCCCCACAGGGGAATGTTGCACCCTACTGTGACGTCTTCCGTCAGCGTCATTGCCTCGACGGGCACCTGTAAATTGTCGGCTAAGGTTTGCCGCATCTCAGTCGCTATTTGTTGGATCCACTGGTTAGTGTCGCTAGAGAATGGCCCAGCAGTCTGCAGCGTCTCATGGGCTTGATAAATCGCCTCTAAGGCAATCTGCGGCATCGGTCCCTGGCCGCCAAAGTTGAAGTAATGCTTGTTCTTCAGGGCCGGAAACTGGGCGCGCCAGGTCTGCAAATCTGGGTCGGTCTTGAGAATCATGATTTCAGCGGAGTCAGCTTTTTCACTTTACTGCAGCCGTACTCACATGGGCTTAACCGCTGGGCTTAACCGCTTGAGACAACACCAAGCTCAGGCGGGCAATGCTTTTTGAAGCAGATGATTCGATTGCCAATCGCGGCGGGCGAACAAATTTTTCGCCACAGGCTCTTGCCCATGGCTGATATGTGAAGCCATGTCGCTTCTGTTTTGAGCGCCAATTGGTTGGCCTGGCGATGAACGGGCCGACGAGCAAGGTGAAGCCAGCTAGACAATCCGTCAAAAGCGATCGCTCTGCAGACTAGCAGCAGTTAAGGCGGCGACGGGCGGCAAAAAGCCAGCGGCTCGCTCCATGGAAGTTTGTAGAATGGCATTCCAAGCCACTCCAATCACCTTTGAAGGCGTGACATCGTCTTTCACCAATTCCCAGAGTTTTTGCATCTCTTCGGTGTGCAGTCGGTCATCCTCGGTCATGGCCAAAATTAAGCGATCACGAATGTATCGACCTTCTTCCGACATCAGAAACTGCAGTCCCAAACCAGCTGTGGGTAGAATGTCAAATCCTTCGTCATTGCGGGCAATTTGCAATAAATTTTCCAACCGCTGCCACTGAAACTTACCGTCTTTGAACAGGACTTCCAGCAGCCGCCGTCGCAAAGAGGGTGTTTCGCCCTTCAGCAAGCGTCGGGCCACATAGGGATAAGCGATGTCAACAATTTTGAAATCGGGATTAAGGCTCAGCGCTACCCCTTCTTGGGTCACCAAAGAGCGAATGATGAGGGCGAATTTGGCTGGTACCCGAAATGGGTACTCATACATCAACTCTGAAAAGCGATCGGTGATGGTTTTGAAGTTGAAATCGCGAACTTTAGCCCCCAGCGCGTCGCCTAAAACCGACTCTAAAGCGGGAATGATGGGTTCAATATCAACATCCGGAGTCAGAAAGCCGAGCTTAACAAAGTCAGCAGCCAAAGTCACATAGTCCTGATTCATTAAGTGAACCACTGCGTCCACCAAGGTTTCCTTGGTTTCCTGATTGAGCTGGTCCATCATGCCGAAGTCGATGTAGGCCATGCGCCCATCGGTCATTGCAAACAGATTACCGGGGTGGGGATCAGCGTGGAAAAAACCATACTCCAGCAGCTGCTGTAAACCCGAAGTAACGCCAATTTCAATCAGCGTATCGGTGTCGAGCGAGGCCGCCTGAATACTGCCCACATCGGTCAACTTAAAGCCCTCAATCCATTCCATCGTGAGCACTTTGTCGCTGCTATAGCGCCAATAAATGGCCGGGGCATTTACCTTGGGATCATTCTGAAAATTAGCAGCGAATAGTTCCGCATTTCGTCCTTCGTTGAGGTAGTCAATTTCTTCAAAAAGCTTGGTGCCAAACTCATCCACAATCAGCGTCAAATCATGGCCTAAATTCAGCGGTAGTAGAGGGCCCAGGCGACGAGCGGCAAGCCGCATAATGTAGAGGTCGCAGGTGATCAGCGGCAGCAAATTAGGTCGCTGAATCTTTACGGCTACTTCTTCACCGTCATACAGTCGAGCCCGATAGACCTGCCCTAAACTGGCTGCGGCTACCGGTTCAGGCGAAATCCGGCTGTAGATTTCTTCCGGAGCATAGCCCAATTCCTTTTCCAAAATGGCCATGGCGAGTGAAGAGGAAAAAGAAGGAAGCTGATCCTGCAGCTTTGTCAGCTCTTCTAGAAAATCTTTACGAATCAGATCAGGGCGAGTTGAAAGCGCCTGCCCAACTTTGATAAAGGTCGGCCCTAATCGGGTGAGCAGTTGGCGAAGCTGTACTGCCCGCTTTTCCAAGTTACGCTCTTCGCGGTTAAACCAGCGATCGCTCTGCAGCCCCAGCACGAACGCGCCTAACCACCAAATTACCTGCACCGCTCGCCAGAGCACTTGCCAAGGACGGCGTCGATAAAACTTTGCAACCGCAGCAGCGTCATAAACTCGTGTTTGAAATAGCGGTGCCTGCATTGCAAAATTCCCCAACGTGCTGAAACAAGAGCATCAACTCCTTTGCCGTCTTTGATATCGAAGCGGTGTCGAGTTCTTAATCAAACGCTAAGCTACCGAACGAGCCGCCGACATCTTTACTTATGGCTTCCAGATATAGGAGGGCATATTTCAATGCTCTTAATAATAGTATAGAAAAATACAGACAATATCGTACTCCGTTCGACGCCTATTGAGCAAAAATACTTAACGCCTAGCATTGATCTAGATCAATGCTAGGCGTTTTTTGAATTGATCTGAGGAGCCATCACTTTAAGCGCCTTGGCAAATAGGATATGGCCGTCGCTAATTCCTTCCGGGTAAGGTCGCTAATTCCTTCCGGATAAGATAGCGAGCTGTCTGACCATAAAGTGGGGAAAAATGAGTTTTGAGTGCTTGATGCTTGACTCCCTATTTCTGTTCTATGCAAGGCATCCGAAGATTGCTAAATTTACTAATCTAAATAGCTGAACGCATCTTTACAGGTCTCGATTAAATGATTGAACTGGGTCTTTTGCAAATTGCGCTGGCCTCGATATTGATGGTGGCAGCGATCGGGTTGGTGCGCTGGCAGCAGTTGGGCCTGGAGTTGACCCTGTTGAACGCAACGGCCCGTTCAGTGGTGCAGCTTTTAGCCGTGGGCTACGTGCTGTCTTTTGTTTTCGCTTGGTCAAACCCGCTGAGCGTCATTGCCATGCTGATGGTGATGCTGGCGATCGCCACCGTTGTCGCTCGCAATCGCATCGATCGGCGCTTTTCACGTCTGCTGCCGATTTTGGCAGGGTCATTACTGACCACCCTATTTCTAACCATGGTTTATACCAATAGCGTAGTGGTCCGACCTGAGACGTGGTACGAGCCGCGCTATTTGGTTCCGCTCTCGGGCATTGTGTTGGGCAACGCCATGACGGCGGCCACCATTGCAGGCGATCGCCTCGTCAGCGCTATTAAACGTAATCCCGTGGAAATCGAGACGCATCTAAGTCTGGGCGCCAGTCCTCAACAGGCCGTCATGGCCTATCGCCGCGAAGCTATTAAAGCCGGACTAATTCCAACGGTCAATGCCATGATGGTGGTCGGTATTGTCAAGCTGCCCGGCATTATCACCGGTCAACTGCTGAGCGGCGCCGATCCTCTAAATGCAGCTTTTTATCAAATGCTAATTATGTTTATGCTGGCGTTCGGCGATTTACTGGCATCGATTTTAGTGACGGCAGGCATTCAGCGACTATTTTTTAATTCGACTGAGCAACTGATGCTGCCTTCTTAATAAACAAGCCGTATAGGTAGCGCGTTATCTCGCCTGCGTCCTCAGAAATGCTGGAAGCAGCCGTCCCACGTGAGTGCTAGATCAGGTTCTTGGCCAACATCGTCAATCAGCAGCACTTGGGAGTCAGTCTCAATGGTGCCGATGATGCTGGCCCCGGCGCCCAGTGTCACCAGCAGTTGCTGCGCCGAATCTGCCGATAAGCAGAGTACGAGTTCAAAGTCTTCGCCACCGTAAAGGCACCAATCCAGGGCTGTTTGCTCACCCATCCAACGGGTCAGCGCGGGAGCAATAGGCAGGCGCGATCGCTGCAGCCTGGCGCCGACGCCGCTAGCCTGACACAGCCACAGCACTGCATTGGCCAGGCCATCGCTGCTATCCATCCCGGCGATCGCTGATAGCTGGTCATCACTCCATATCGCCAACTGATGAATCACATCAAACCGGGGCACTGGACGCTGATGAGCTTGAATAAAGGTGTCGCGGGCTACTATTGGCAAATCCTGCTGTCGCTCAGGCTGTAGCAGCAGTTCTAAGCCAGCGCGGGAGAGCCCGTGCCAGCCCGTGGCCAGAATTACCTGGCCAGCCTGAGCGCGATCGCGGCGGACAACTCGCTGAGGGCTCACCTCTCCCACAGCAGTGATGGAGAGAACTTTTTGCGACGATCGAGCAACATCGCCGCCAATAATTTCGCCCCCGTAGGCTTGTAGGCAATCCGCCATGCCGCGATAGACGCCCTCAATCCAGGCGAGCGGAGTATCGCTGGGTAAGGCCAGACCGACGGTAACGCCAACGGGTCGCGCTCCCATGGCCGCCAAATCGGACAAATTAGCCGCTATTGCTCGCCAGCCGACAGCGTCCGGGGGAGTCGTGCGGTCACTAAAATGAACGCCATCTACCAGCACATCCGTCGTGATGACCTGAGATTGCGATCGCGGCGGCAGCACAGCTGCATCATCGCCAAGCCCATGTGGCGCGCAAAAAGGCCGGAGCCGCCGCAGCAACTCCAGCTCGCCAAGGTCAGCCACCGTTGGCTGTTGCCTCGACATCCGCCTTAAGTCGTTTGAGGTTTCACCAGGTTTTCGAGGCCATCGACCACCTTGGCCGAAATAATGCGATCGCCCTGCCCCAACTCTTCTAACACTTCTTTGTTGTCCACCACGCAGCCAAACACGGCAAAGCGACCGTCCAGCAGATTCAAGCCAGCGGGCGTTAATTCGGGCTCGAACAGGAAGAAAAAGAACTGCGAAGAGCCGCCGTTTACATCATTTGCTGGGCGCGCCAAGCCCATCACGCCATAGGCAGAGAAAGGCAGCACCGGTTCTTCCAGATACAGACCCAACTCTTCCAACGTCGAGCCATAAATCGGCGCTTCATCGCCCTTAATCATAATTTCCAGCGGCACCGCCCGATACTCGCCATTTTGGGGATCGATAAAGCCTTCTTCGGGTCCTTCCGGATCACCAGTTTGCAGAACGTAATTATCTTCGGCCCGAATGAAAGGCATGCCGTCGTAAAAGCCGCGCTGCACTAAATCAACAAAATTACCGCCAGTAACCGGAGCCGTGTAGCCGTCGATTACTGTGGTGACGGTGCCTTTATTGGTTTCAAACTCAACGGTGGCGCGTCCCTTCAGCTGCGGCAGGCTGCTGTACTCTTCCGGCACCTCATAAGGAAAGTCTTCCACCATCATTTCTTCAATCGCCCCGACCTTATTCAGCAGTTCACCGCGCTTAATCCAAATGGATTCGCGATCGCGGTCCTTAGCGCTGTTGATAATGGGTTCCAGACCAACGCGAATATCGTCTAAGTATTCTGCCGCTAGTGCCTGGCGGGCGGCTGGAATGTCAGCCAAAATCTCCTCACGACGACGACCTAGCAATTTATTGATCTTTTTTGTGTCGCGAATAATGGGTCCCCAGCGCTTGCTGCGCAGCCATTCCGATAATCCTTCTAAATTCTCTTGAACCGTACGAATGTCTTGATTATCAATTGGCAAAGAATAGCGCAGTAAAGCCCGGCCATCGGTCACCGCATTGCCCGGTGGCAAGTAGGCAATCAGGGGCGATGAAAGCGTGGCGGCCTCAGCGATGAGGGAGACGTTGCAGAGGGCCGCGCCAGTGAGCCAACTGCTCCAGATCAAAACACTGAGAGCAAGGCCAGTAAGCCAACGGTGAAGGAGTCGCATGGGTTCGGGCTACCAAAGAGTTATCTTCAAACGCTTTTGATCTTGCCATAGCGCGGGCATCTCCAGAAGGGGTCTGGAAAGTTGGCGGCTGAGCGGTAAAATGAGGTGCCGATATTCAAGAGCGATGGGTAGCCAGCGTTATGATTTCCAGCAACGACTTTCGTACGGGCGTCAGTATTGAACTGGATGGCTCAGTGTGGCGCGTAGTGGAATTCCTGCACGTCAAGCCAGGTAAGGGATCGGCCTTCGTTCGCACTAAACTTAAAAATGTGCAAACCGGCAATACGGTGGAAAAAACCTTCCGGGCTGGTGAAACAGTGCCTCAGGCCAACCTGGAAAAGAAGGTGATGCAGCACACCTATCGCGACGGCGAGGATCTGGTTTTTATGGACATGGAAACCTATGAAGAAGTGCGCATGAGCGGTGAGCAGGTCGGCGATCGCGTTAAATATCTCAAAGAAGAGATGGAAGTTAATGTGGTGCGCTGGAATGAACAAATCCTGGAAGTGGAGCTGCCGACTTCAGTCGTGCTGGAAGTGACTGAGACCGATCCGGGCGTTAAGGGCGACACGGCTACGGGCGGAACTAAGCCGGCGATCGTCGAAACTGGAGCCCAAGTCATGGTGCCGTTATTTATTTCTATTGGCGAGAAAATTAAAGTTGATACCCGCAACGATTCCTATTTGGGACGAGAATCTTAGGACGAGCCGAGTCGCTCGCCTGCGCGAGTTTGGGTGGAGTCAACTCCACCGCTGTTGGTAGGGAGTGCAATCAGTGGAACTGAATTTCAACGAGCTGCGGGAACTGGTTACGACGCTAGGTCAGACTGATATTTCAGAGCTGACGCTTAAGGGCGCTGACTTCGAGCTTACCCTACGTAAACAAGGCGCGATCGCCTCGGCCAACCCTCCGGTGATAGTTCCCACTCCGGAACAGCCGGTTGTGGCGGCGGTTGTCGAGCCTCCTGCTGCGGCTCCGGCGCCGGCTTCTACGCCCCCTCCTTCCGTAGATACGAATTTCATTGAAATTACCTCACCGATGGTCGGCACGTTTTATCGATCGCCCGCTCCTGAAGAACCGGCATTCGTAGAAATTGGCGATCGCATTCAAACCGGCCAAACCGTCTGCATTATCGAAGCGATGAAGCTAATGAATGAGCTGGAAGCTGAAGTTTCCGGCGAAATTGTTGAAATCCTGGTCGATAATGCCCAACCTGTGGAGTTTGGGCAACCCTTAATGCGCGTGCGATCAAGTTGAGAGAATTGTCACTCAGGTGCATCAACGCCATCATCCCTCGACGGCCTGTGATACCGAGTTCAAGGCTACGGGGCCCAAAACACCTCGACATCGGTCAAAATCACAATGCAGGTACCCAGCACATCTTTTTGAGTCATCAAAAATTCATTGATGCGATCGGGCTCATCAATGATTCTCACTTCAATCGGCAGATCCGAATCGAGTGCCATCCCATTGGCGGTTGGGATGGCCATCTGTGGACCAAATCCTTCAGTTGTTTTGACCACAAATGCGCTATAGAGTCCTTGCTCTAAGGCTGTCGCCAAAACGGCTGTATGCAGGGCTCGAGTCCCAGCTCGACTCCCTTCGCTCGTGTAAATGCTGAGCTGTTTCCACGCTTTCATGACGCTGGTCTCCTGCAGCCGGTTCACGCTTCTGTTTTACTGCACAAGGCTGCTTCTGCACCATCCCTGTTAACGGCTTAGAAAATCCTTGCAATGTCCCGTAATAATTAAACAGTTGGACTGGCAGCGATCGTCCCATCTGCCAACTTTGCGATCGCATTTCCCCGGTTTCGCGCAAGGCCGACAGCCACTGATTCCAATGCTCAACTTGTTCAAAATTTGGCTGAGCGGCGGCGGCGTAACCCCAACCAGCGATCGCGGTTTCTACTGCGTAGGATCTTCCAGTTTAGAGAAGCTAAATGCCATATTCCTTAAATTTGGGGGGCATTAGAGAACTCGGCATGAGTCTTGTATGGATAAAGCGATGATGGACAAAATACGCTGGAAAATTTTTTCTGAGGTTTTTGCGATTGCCCCGGCCATCTCATAGCGCTTCAGACAAATCCTTGACTGGAAAGAACTTTGGCGAGCTTTTGAATACCCGACTAAAAAAGTCGGGTATTTTTGCTAGGGGGTTTGGCGCTGTGTTACTATCCGCAAAAGTTCAGTCAAAGCAGAGCTTTTTGTTTATCCGCGAGAGAGAAAGAGACACTATGACGCAGGCGATTGAAAAGCCCAAAACATTATCGACGGCTGGTTCGATAGGACCCGCCTTTTCGGCCCTCCGCTGTCGAGAGTGCGGTGAGACCTATGAGTTAGGTGCCAAGCACGTTTGTGAAGACGTGTGCTTTGGCCCCTTGGAAGTGATGTACGACTACAATGTCATTCGCCAACGGGTCAGTCGAGCCAGCATTGCCGCCGGTCCTAACTCGATCTGGCGCTATAAGGACTTTTTGCCGGTGGCCTCGCAGAATCCGATTGATGTCGGCACTGGCATGACGCCACTCCTAAAAGCTAATCGTCTCGCGCGCCGTTTAGGGCTCGAATCGCTCTACATCAAAAATGACGCGGTGAACATGCCTACCCTCAGCTTCAAAGATCGGGTGGTGTCGATCGCTCTGAGCCGGGCTCGCGAACTGGGCTTCACTACAGTTTCCTGTGCCAGTACGGGCAATTTAGCTAACTCGACAGCCGCGATCGCGGCCCATGCCGGCCTTGACTGCTGCGTCTTTATTCCGGCTGATTTGGAAGCTGGCAAAGTGCTGGGTACTTTAATCTACAATCCCACGGTGATGGCGGTGAAGGGCAACTACGATCAGGTTAATCGCCTCTGCTCAGAAGTGGCGAATACGGAAGGCTGGGGCTTTGTGAACATCAACCTGCGTCCCTACTATTCTGAGGGATCGAAAACGCTGGGTTATGAAGTGGCAGAGCAGTTGGGCTGGCAGTTGCCAGACCACATTGTTGCTCCCCTGGCGTCAGGCTCTCTCTTTACCAAGATCTACAAGGGCTTTCAAGAGTTCGTTAAGACTGGCCTGGTGGATGAGAAGAACGTCCGCTTTAGCGGGGCACAGGCTGAAGGCTGTTCCCCAATTTCTCAAGCCTTCAAGGAAGGGCGCGATTTTGTGACGCCAGTGAAGCCCAACACAATTGCCAAGTCCATTGCGATCGGGAATCCTGCCGACGGCATTTATGCTCTCGACATTGCCCGTAAAACCAATGGCAACATTGAAGATGTAACCGATGCTGAAATCATTGACGGCATTAAACTTCTGGCGGAAACCGAAGGTATCTTTACCGAAACTGCCGGTGGGACGACCATCGCCGTGTTGAAGAAGCTGGTGGAAGCCGGCAAAATCAATGCGGATGAGTCCACAGTGGTTTACATCACCGGTAACGGCCTGAAAACACAGGAAGCGGTGCAGGGCTGCATTGGTGAACCGCTAACAATTGAGCCGAAGCTCGATAGTTTTGAACGAGCTCTGAAACGAGCTCGGACCCTGGAGCGCTTGGACTGGCAGCAGACAACGGTTTAAGCAATTCGCATGGCTCGGTAACGTCTAGTTTAGTTAGCTGACGCTGGCTATCCGAGCGCGACCGACCGACGATGCCCCCTTGGCAACAGCGTTTTCTTTGAGTTTTCTGGAATATTCCCGTGAAAACTCACTCTCGCGTAGTCGCAGCCTGCCTTTGTTTACACAAGCAAGGGTGGGCTGTTTTATCGGATAATGTTGGGCGATCGCCCGCCTTCCACTAATTGTTGATTTTCCGGATGTTTGATTGAGTTATGGCTATTAAAGTTCTCATCCCCACCCCACTGCAAAAATTCACCAATAACGAGGCCACTATTGAATGTGACGCAGCCAGCATTACTGCGCTTATGGAGACGTTAGATTCTCACTTTCCCGGCATCAAAGCGCGCCTCTGTGACGATCAGGGTGAACTGCGCCGCTTTATCAACTTCTACGTCAATAGCGAAGACATTCGGTTCTTGGATGGTAAAAACACGACTCTCAGCGATGGTGATGAAGTCAGCATCGTCCCAGCTGTCGCGGGAGGCTAACTTCAATTCGCGATTTTTGACTTGCAGTTTTAAGCGCAGAGACGTCGGCAACTCACTCCGTTGCCCCCTATGGCCAAAGCATTTTGACCATGACTGACCTGATTAGAAGATAGCTTTGCCGCACAATACCCATCCACTCTGCTACCTAGCCACCCTGCTACTCATCCGCCCTGCCACCCTCAAACCCTCACGCTGCCGACCAAAAGTCCGTAATGTCATAGCCAAGTTCAGCAATAAGTTCTCGCAGCAGCGGCATACTGAGACCAATAACGTTAGTGTGGCAACCGTTTAATTTTTCCACAAAGCAACTGCCTTTGCCGTCGATCGCAAATGCACCGGCACAGCGCAGCGGCTCCCCCGTGGCGACATAATCGATAATTTGGCGATCGCTAACGTCGGTAAAATAAACCTGCGTGACGCGACATCGCACTACGGCACGCTTTCGGGACGTATCAATTAGGGCGTGGCCGGTGTAAAGTTCGCCAACCTGACCGCGCACAGTTTGCAACCGGGCAATCGCGTCCTCTGGGCTGTCGGGCTTACCGTAAATCTGCCCGTCAAACGCTAATATCGAATCGCATCCCAGCACGAGCGCTTTGCCAAACTGAGCAGCTACCAGGTCAGCTTTACTCTTGGCCAGGGTCTTGACTAGCTCCGCAGGGTTAGTCAACTGCACCTGGTCTTCGTCGAAGTTACTTGGGCAAACGTAGACTGAGATGCCGGCATCGGTTAACAACTTGCGGCGGGCAGGCGAGGCCGAAGCCAATATAAACTGCAAATCTTCCATAGACGACCCGAGAAATTAGTTGGAATTCGCAATCCAGGACGCGAAACGGGCAACTGTGCGCCCAACGTCATTCGTCTTCCAAAGTGACAGCAACTAATCAACATAAAAAGAAGCGACAGACTGCTTCATCATGTCAGAGACTTTTTCCCAGCGGCTCTCAACTGTTGAAGCATTAAAGGTGAAGAGCTTGTTGCGGCGCACCACGACGCTGGCAATGTTGTGGCGCACGCCCGAAGGCAAGTCAGCAATGTATTCAAGGATGTAGTAAGGCTGACCATCACGATCAATTTCCACCGCGTTAGCTAGCTCAACGTCACGGTCGTCGCCAGCCATCGCGTTTATGCTTTTTGACAGCTTATAGCCGACTTCAGTCGGAGACCCTAAATCCTTAAGAGTTTGGTCTTCGGGAACATCACTAATCACGACGCTGATGTTTTCAGTCTCATTAACGATGTCATGGAACACAACGTCAGCGTTACCAGAAACTTTCACCTCAGTCCAGCCAGTGGGATACAAAAATCGATAGCCGTCGTAGGTGTCGGTGTAGGCCTGTAAGCCAGCCGCTGTGTTAATACATCCCTGGAGGACCAGTGCAGTCACGACAATGAGTGCGGCGGTGAGTCGTTTCAACATAGCTTTTTCTCAATACATGCGATCGCCAGATACTATATTCTCATTTCACGGAGAGAATGCCGACTGAAAGCGATAATTTCCAACGTAAAAGTTTTTCCATTGTTAAGACGCCTGGATAAATAAACGCTGCTTGGTTAAGCAGGCTGCAAGGCGCTAGAAATCGGCTTTTCAAAAAAGAGGAGATGTTGCTGCGGCAGCGATTCGTCCGTTTTGAGCCACTTTAGGCCAACTGCTGCCATTTCCCGCTTGACTTGGGCTTCGCTCATTTTGTGTAAACGCTTGATCATCACTAATGGATTTTCCGCCCGATATTCTGCTAAAACCACTTGTCCGCCAGGCTTGAGAGCCTCGCATAGATGCTCCATCACTTCATGGGGATAAGCAAACTCGTGGTAAGCATCAACCATCAGCGCTAGATCGAGACTTTCTGCAGGCAGATGGGGATCATCTTCAGTACCTAATACGGATTCCACATTGGTCAGGGATAGTTCCTGTAGACGCTGCTGTAGCAGTTCGATCATTTCTGGCTGAATATCGATCGCCAACACTTTGCCGTCTGGCGTTGCGCGGGCCAACCGCTGGGTCATGTAGCCAGTGCCCGCGCCAATGTCAGCCACCACGGCATCGGTGTCTAACCCTAGGCGATCAATCACCATCTGAGGATGTTCCTGCAGTTCACGGCTAGGGCGTTCGAGCCAATAGGCACCTTGATGCCCCATCACTTGGGCAATTTCGCGACCCATGTAAATTTTGCCAATGCCGTCTTGGCTGGGTTGTTGATAGCGATAAGCGCGATCGCCCTCCATCAAAGAGGTTGACTGACAGGCCCAGAGTCCCCAACAGCAGCAGACCATCAGTCCCCAACGGAGACCCACTTTTAAAGCGCGCGCCATGCGAAATCCTCATCGTAGCCAAAACATCTCCAGCTTAATCACTTTAATCGCTAATTTTTTTTAGCGTGCAGAACAATGTCAGCACTTTTTATATTGAGAGAATGTTGAATCCGCTCTTCCGACAATTAGGCAGCATCAGGCCAAATCGAATTTAACCGCGAAAGTCCTGAAAAAGCTGAACCGGCTGAGCTATCATAAGAATTTTTCTTGGGGAAATTATTTGCCCATGCTGGATGATTTAACACAGTGACAGTGAGGAACAGATTGTGAGCTTAGCCACTCGAGTACGGAATTCTCTTAAAGTCTTAACTGCTCCCAGAATTGATAATCAGGCCTTCGATGCGGTCAAGTTTGACAGCGCCGTGATGAAAACCTATGGGCGGTTTTCTCTGGCGCTAGAGCGCGGTCAGGGCTGTCGCGTTTGGGATACTGACGGGCGAGAGTATCTGGACTTTGTGGCAGGTATCGCAACCTGCACCTTAGGCCACGGCCATCCGATTATGGTAGAGGCCGTGACTCAGCAGATTCAAAAACTGCATCACGTTTCCAATCTGTATTACATTCCCGAGCAAGGGGAATTGGCGCTGTGGCTGACGCAGCACTCCTGCGGTGATCGAGCCTTTTTTTGCAACTCGGGGGCCGAAGCCAATGAAGCGGCGATCAAGCTGGCGCGCAAGTACGCTCACGTCAAGCGGGGAATCGAACACCCGGTTATTCTCACCGCCAACGCTAGCTTCCACGGGCGAACCCTCGCGACCGTGACCGCGACCGGCCAGCCAAAATATCAAAAAAATTTCAGTCCTCTGGTACCAGGATTTCACTACATTCCGTTCAACGACTTTGAAGCATTAAAATCAGCAGTGGCAGAGCTCGATCGCGACCAGCCTCAAGTGGCCGCTATTTTACTGGAACCACTGCAGGGTGAAGGTGGCGTGAACCCTGGAGAGCGTGACTATTTTCAACAGGTGCGACAGCTTTGCGATGAAACCGGCATTCTGCTGATTTTGGATGAGGTGCAGGTCGGTGTGGGCCGTACGGGTAAACTTTGGGGCTATGAAAACCTGGGCATTGAGCCCGACATTTTCTCATTAGCAAAAGGCTTGGGCGGCGGTATTCCCATTGGAGCAATGGTTTGCAAAGAACACTGCAGCGTTTTCGAACCTGGGGATCATGCCAGCACGTTTGGCGGTAATCCCTTTGTTTGCGGAGTGGCGATGGCGGTATGTCAAGCCTTGCTGCGCGATCGCCTGCTAGACAATGTGCAGGCTCGGGGAAAGGAGTTGCGGACTGGATTGACGGCGATCGCTCAGCAATATTCCCATTTGTTCTCCAATGTCCGTGGTTGGGGACTGATTAATGGCTTAGTGTTGAATCCTGATGCCGCCGTGAAATCCATCGATATTGTCAAGGCAGCAATGGCGCAGAGACTTCTACTAGTCCCTGCCGGGCCGGGCGTAGTGCGGTTTGTGCCGCCTTTGGTAGTAACGGCAGATGAGGTGCAGGGAGCGCTTGATCGGCTCCGGGCCGCAGTTGATCCGCTGACTTAAGGATATGCAGCGGATGAGGCGTCCTAGCCTCAACTCTGCTGCCGTGGGTTAGAGATGCAGAGTTAAGCAGGACTGCTTTGGATAAGGACCCTTGCCATTTCAGCTTCGGCTCTGCTCAGTTGACGTTTCCTGAATTGCTTTAGCTTCAGGCTGGAAAGCCAAAGGATGAAAGCGATCGCTCCAAAGCTACAGACAAATCAGAGCAACTATGAGCAAAAAAGCAAATGTCAGCACCGCCGAATCACGAAACAAGTTTTTGATCAGCGGAGGATAGGCGGAATGGGATGGGGATAGGGCAGAAGTCCGTTTCATAGTGTCTCCTCTCCCTGCATTCACTGCAGTGAAGTAAATGATTGAGTTTGTTTACCGCGTCGCGTCATCAACATCGCTCGTTTACTAAACAAACAAAGCCTATCGTCACGATTACGGCGCTCAATTTCGGGCGATCGCGCTGGGACTAGCAGCACTGAACAGAATCATCCTAGGAAGAAGAAGCGCCTGAATTTCCCTTCGTGAAAGAGTATTCACCAGGCATATCTAAAATAAATAATTCACCACAAATGTTTATAAATGCAGATTTTTCCTCATCCTTTTTTGCTGCATATAAATCTTTGGTGATGAACAATGGCAATCTGCGCTAGAAAGAGTTGCTCAGTCAGCAAGGTCGGCATCGGATTCTCGATTAGCCACCCCTGCTGGTTGCCGAATCTCAGTCTTACCCACAGCTATCTTGGGCAGGTCAGAAGCCGCTGTTTTAGCGTGATCTAAGGAATCATTTTCCTGAGTTTCAGCAGTTGATGGCGCGATCTCCGGAGGTGATGATTTTTTGGAAAACCCCCAAGCAAAAATACCCGCAATCAAGGCAATCATTAACCACTGTGGTGGCACCCAACTATCGTTGGCAACCCGCAGTAACAGTCGGATACCTACAAAGGCCACAGTGAT
This sequence comes from Cyanobacteria bacterium P01_C01_bin.120, assembly GCA_039027715.1. GTDB lineage: Bacteria > Cyanobacteriota > Cyanobacteriia > Phormidesmidales > Phormidesmidaceae > Halomicronema. The sequence goes on along the minus strand of JBCCJU010000009.1, from coordinate 41,988 downwards.
AAAGCCAGCATCTTCTAAATATTCGTACTCTTCAAGCCAGCGAATAAAAAGCTGAGCCATAAATCGCAGGGTGATGACGCCGATAGTGCCGCCCAACAAAACAATCAAAACGTCTCGGGAAAGAGCGATCGCAGTGGTCACGCTGTCGAGGGAAAAAGCTAAGTCAGTCAAGGCAATTGTCGGAATAGCCTGCCACACTGAGGCAAATCTGGGGCCGTGATGGTGGTCATCTGCCTCTTTTCTAGATGTGAAATGCTGAAAAACCAGCCACAGCAAATATAAGGCTCCAGCCACCTCAAACTGCCAAAAACGCAGAACCCATGAAGCTGTCAGAATTAACAGCATGCGTAATCCGAATGCGGCTACTAAACCGACGTTTAGGGCGCGCTGCTGCTGCTTTTCTGTTTCCAAGCCTTGGGCGATCGCGGCAAGGGCGATTGCATTGTCTGCAGACAATACAGCTTCTAGCGCGATTAACACCGGTAACAGCAGCAGGGTATCGACCCCAAAATTAGTAGAAATATCGAGTAAGCGATCCAGCATTCGTAAAAATTATTCCGCAATGGGCAGCCACAGAAAAATAGCCGGCCTGGGCAAACGGGCAGCAGCAACGTTCACGTAATCCAATACGCATGTTTGCATTAGCTACACATCTCTATATCAGGATAAAACATCTACTGATCTGCTGGGGTGCTTTACTAGCAAACAATTCGTCCCGAATAGACAGTTAGACAGTGGTCGTAACAAAAGCTGCTTAAATTTAATGGACTATAACTGCAAATATTGCCGCCATCGTTGCCACCTAAAGTGAGCAGACCCATTGGTGAGGCTGTATTGCTGGTGGTATTAACCAGTCAAGTTTTCCATTCAAGGCGCAGGGGTTGAAGCTATTTTTTGGAACTTATCTAATTAGGTATCTGAAACCTGTCAATCTTATATAAAAAGATAGATATATGGTTTTTATTTTTATCATTTAATTCATTTATGGAGATCAAAGCCCTAAGGAAAACTCACTATGTTGAAATTCACACTGCTCTTTTTGATTGTAGCCATTGTTGCGGCCGTTTTCGGTTTTAGCGGCATTGCGGCTGGTGCGGCTAGCATCGCTAAAGTTTTGTTCTTTATTTTTCTAGCGTTATTCGTTGTTTCTCTAGTAATGCGATTAGTAAGAGCAGCTTAGTCTCTGTTCGATTATTCTTTGAGAAGACTGCTTAAATGGAATTGTATTTGCAACAGGGTCATTCAGATTAACTGCTGGAACCGTTTCAATCTCAGGTTCACTAAAGCTACTTAAAGTAGCTTTAGTGAGCAAACAGAATCTAAGAATAAAGCAAGAATCTTTTCAGCTGTCTGTTTGATCAAACCAGAAACATGTTTTAAATTTTTCAAATATGTTACGAATGGTTTTGGTTAATAGATATAGGCCAAGAGGTAATCTTGAGTGACTTCTTAGTTTTCTTTTTTAACGACTATTAATTATAAATCTTCTATGGGAAATTCTTGATGAAGCCGCTTACAATCATCTTTTAAAATTCCACCCTTCAAATCATATTCCTGGGGCGATCGCTGAAACACTTCCTCGCAGCGCACATCGATTAAATTGGGATTGCTGTTTGGGAAATCGTCTGAACCGACGCCATACACTACATTTCGGATATTGGCCCAAACGCAAGTGGCCGCACACATAGCACAGGGTTCACAGGTTGTATAAAGGGTGTAGGCTGCTTCTTCAGGAGCGGCGCTGCTGAGATGGTGCGTTAGTTGGCGAATAGCATTTACTTCAGCATGACAGGTCGGATCGTTATCAGGTTGGACAGTGTTACCGGCGCTGGCAACTACTTTGCCATCTTTTACAACGACTGCTCCAAATGGCGTTTTGCTATTCTTAGCTTCAGCGATCGCTAGGCGCATGAAGTCTTCAGGCTGCATTAATTTAGAATCCATGCTGAATTAAATTGATACTAAAAAAATCCATCAAAAAAGGAGGCTACTCAGAGCCTCCTTTTATAATTCTCGAAAATCTTAGTCCAGCTTTTTCTTCACTTCGTCCTTTAAATTTTCTTTGGTGTGCTCAGCTTGAGCTTCAACTTGCTTTGCTTTGCCTTCAGCTTCATCGGAAGGATTACCGGTTAAATCACCGACCGCTTCTTGAACTTTACCTTCGATGTTTTTAGCGGTTGCCTCGACTCTATCTTCAATACTCATTTGATAAGATTCCTCCCAGAATTTTTATGCATCTAATTTAAACGACAATGCTCTAATTCCCTATCTCCCCCAAGAGGTATCTAAAGCTGTGTAGCTCTATTTCAATAGGAATAAATTACGGCGCATTTTTTGTTGCTTTAGCTATAAAAATTAAGCTGAAAAAAGCTTGTTCAGGACTTATACAGTGCATCCGATTTTTCCAGGATGGGTATTGGCCAAACTGAAATGCACTCCATTAAAGCCGGTCAAAACTGAGTGCTTTCATAATGGTCGATGACTTACCAATGGCCACCTGAGCAAAATGAACAGCAGCAGCGGGTACTAAACCAAACGGACTAGTAAAACCGGAAAATACGTAACCGCCTTCAACGTCCGGCACTGGGCCAGCCAGCGGTAAACCATCTTGGCTGAAGGCCACTCGACAGGACTGCCATTTTCCAGGTACATCGATTAACGCCGGTAGTAGCGGAGTGATGCCATCGCGTAGCCGCTGCTCGCCCTGTTGGGCATCCAATTCCAGTTCAAGCGCGGTATTGATACGACTAATTTGGCCAATGCGTAATCGTCCATCGCTCAACTGAACGCAGCCTGGATCAAGCATGGGCGGTCGGATCTCATGGCCTGGCTGATTCCAAAGATTATTTGTCGATTGGTCAGTGGATTCGGATTCGATCGCCGAGCGTGTTAAATCAGCCGGCATAATCAGCGATCGCAGGGTGAGGTCAAGCGGTGGAGTTTCAATCAGCTCGGCATGGCTGAAATAAACTGGCACTGGCACGCCGGCTGCTTTGATCAGGTCTCGGGTCAGGGCCCCGGCAGCCACGGCAACCTGGCCAGCCGCATAGGCTTGAGTGGGAGTGGTGACTCCTGTAATACGATCACCCATGCGCACCAAGCCCGTTACCGGAGCAATAATGATTTGCCCGCCCAACGCCTGCAGCCCCTGGTTGTAGGCGTTGACCACAGCCGTAGGATCAGCATGGCCATGTTTGACCGTGAGCGCACCGGCGATCGCAGTGGAACAGAGCAGCGGCTCAATTTCCACTGCGGCAGTTGAAGAGATTGGTGTTGGTGGCGTTTCCGCGTCTCCATAGCGAGCGGCCAGTGCTGCTGGCTCTTGGTCCGGTTCAACGGTGAGCAGTAAATCCAACTCTCGATAGTCAGGCGAGACCCCAGTCTCTTCGGACAGCGCCGCATAGCGCTGCCGAGTTTCGTGATATAGCTGCTTTAGAATATCGCTCGTACCGGACCAGTGAGGCACACCGCCATAGCTAAACCGAGTGGCATTCTCAGGCTGCGCCGACCTTTCTAAAAGCAGTACAGATAATCCTTGCCGCGCCAGTTCATAACTTAGGGCGGCGCCAGTAAGCCCATTGCCAACCACAATCCAATCAAAGGTAGGCATAGCTAAGGATGAATTTGAGTCAGGATGATCCGCAGGCGATCGTAGTCGTCCTTCAAAAGCACGTTTAGCGTACGTCCTGCCTGCACTAGCCAGTCGCGGTCAAGGCGACGCAACTGATAAACTTCCCGAATGACGGCAGCAATTAGCCCATCGACCGGGGCGCTGCGCATATCCATCAGCGTGCGCAAAAAATCGAGCTGCTCGGTGAAGGCGATAGTTTCTGCCGTTTCGCAGCGGTGGACTGCCTGATGCACCTGAGGAGGCCGTGGCGGCAAGTGCTGGTAAATCTGCTGAGCCCCAGCTGGACAAAAACCAACAATTGCAACTCGGAATTCAGTCTTAAGCATGGCGAAAATTTGCGGTTGCTGTTCCCGCAGCTCTGCTAGCGACAGCCCCAAGGCCGTGGCCCGATGCACCGAATCAAGCGGGCTAGTTGTCGCATGATAAACCACGCCGTAGATTAAATTGCCAGAGTCTTCATCCATTGCCTTGACCCAACTCCCAAAGGGAGGCATTTGGGCAAAGCTGAGGGAGTCAGGCTCCAGGCACTGAGCTAAATATTCCGTCGTTGATGTTTCAATGATTTCGGCAATATGGCCCGGTTGATAAGACTGTGGGCTCAGCTGCGGTAACGGCAATCGCATATTAAAAGACCCTTATAAGCACTGACGAAGCAACTAACTATTTCTTGCCTCGACGCTTATCCAACGGTTCTAATTCTGAGGTATTGAACGTCACCAATTTGTTCCAATTGCCACCTTCAAAAAGGACTGCCACCTTGCCATCAGAGACACGCTGCACTTGTCCTTGAAATCCATAGTAAGTGTCGTCCATATTGACCACGCGAACAGCGGCACCGGGGAACAGCATCATGGATGATTTCCTGAAAAGACGTCTACCTCATTCTTCTAACACAAAATCAGGATTTTCTCGCCCCATTGAGCTTTGTTGACCCGTAAGGGGTTGAGGATCAAGGAGGTAGTGAAGTGGTTGAGGATAAGCCAAGTCGGTGCGAAGGTGACTGAGTGGCTGAATGTGATGCGGGGTTAGGGTGGGCATTTTACTCGCGAGCCCAACAGAGAACGAACTCAGGACTTCGTTTTCCGAATTCAATATTTAGTAAGCGCGACGGCGATCACCAAATTGCTTTTGATAGGCTACATAAACGGCCTCTAAAAACTGTTCAGCGGGCATTTGTTCTGCTGGCAGTGTTTCGAGTTCAATGATTTTCTGCAGCTGCTGTGCTAGCTGTATGCTTAGTTGTTTGCGGGCCATACTGGTAAGAATTTTGCGGCGCAGCAGATAGGTTCGCAGCGTGGCAAAGTCGTCGGGCAGCATATTAGCGATATTGGCTTGGGTCATCAAATCCGTAGCCAAATGCTGAGAAGCCGGTAAAATGCTGACCTTAGCATCGCCGACCACCGTTTCCGATTGCACTACCAGAGTGCCAGCGAGCCAGTCGCCAATACGCTTTTCCTTAGCGCTAAATAAGATGCAAAAGAACCCGAGAAAAAGAATATCGTCAACCGGACGCAGCAGCGATCGCAATGTTGCTTGAAATATTTCCTCCGGCTTGCCTTTATCGTTGATCACCCGGATCTTTGCCACGCGCTTGCCCGGTGTTTGCCCCTGCCAAAAGGTTTCAAACCCTACAAAATAGCCCCCATAAATAGCAGCAGTGACCACAATGGCAATCGCCACTAGCCATAAGTTAACTCCGTCAGCATCATCTAAAAACAGCAGCACGTTAGTTAATTGCTCGCTTAAAAATGAGGTGAAAATTGACACGAGTGACAGCAGCAGAAACACCAGCAGGTAATCAATCAGCAGCGCTAAGGCCCGATTGCCAATACCCGCCAGGGTAAATTCAAGCTCTACGCTTTCGGGGGTTTGGATGTTGATGGTTTTTAATAGCGTCATGACAGGGGATGGCGACACAGCATAGTCAATTTCGGCGAGCCGATGGGAGCAGTTGGAAAAATCGGCAATTTTGGAGCAGGCAACTGTGCCGCGGTCGCTCCGCTTCAACCCAGATTTCTCCAAAACTTACTGCTTTTTTGAGTGATTTCAGGATGCCCCATCGGTCTGCAAGAGTTGAACCAGGTGAACAGGAACGACGCCACGGAGCTAGTTTCTTAATCCCTCATGCCGTCCTATTGTAGAAGAGACGAAGCGATCGCCTAGTCGCGTTTAATTTCCCCACCGTGTATGAACGATTATTCTCAGTTTGCAGCTCTTTCACCAACCAGCTATGCCGATGCGGGGCTAGGGCGCGCTCAGTTTATGGACATGGGCATCCGCGAAATGTGGCCGCGGATGCCGCGAATTGCTGGGCCAGCCTACACCGTGAGTTGTCCGCCTGGCGATAACTTGATGTTCCATGCCGCCATCTATCGGGCGCAGCCCGGCTCAGTCATTGTTGGATTGGCGGAGAAGAATGTGGACTACGCCATGTTGGGTGGAAATGTGGCTGCTACAGCCCAGCAGCGGGGCATCGCCGGATTTGTGATTGATGGTGTCATCCGCGATGTAGAGGAAGTACGCACTGCCGGATTTGCCGTCTTTGCCCGCGGAGTATCTCCAGTTCCTGGCCATAAAAAAGCACTCGGCACCCTCAATCAACCCATTATTTGTGGCGGTGTGACTGTGCATCCAGGCGATATGGTAGTGGCGGATGAAGAGGGTATCGTGGTCATTCCGGCAGCTCAACAGCAGCAGATTTGGCAGTTGGCCAAACAGCGGGTTGAGAAAGATGAGAACCAATCCCTAGCCGATTGGCAAACCAATCATCGCGCTAAGGTAGAACAGCTTTTGCAGAGCTTGAACTTTGAAGCTTAGCGAAATGGCTGGATACTGCTACTGGGCGATTCGGGTTCTCGGTTTGGGATTTCAGTGCTATTGCCGCCGCGATCGCTAAAAAATTCCTTTTCAGAACTATATGGACGCGTTTTGGCGCATTTCTACACTGCAAGCCACGCTCAGTCTTTACGATTGCAGACCGAACCAAGCATTTGAGGCGTCATCGGGGAGATTCTTTGATTGAAACTGGCGATCGCTAGTTTTTTTCACTACTGTTTCTTTAGAAATAGTTCTTATACTTAAAGCCAGAATTATGTTATTTCACAGCCGATTGTTACGATAGACAGCAAGGCTTATAGCTCATAAATTTTAGGATTATTTAGCAGAGGAGCATCATTTAAAATGGACTTTATTATTAATTTCTTGCATTTAGATAACACAGATATTTCTAGCTTAATCACGAATTTAGCGGGATGGATTCCTGCCATCATTTTGCCAACAGCAACGATATCTCAAATTACTAAAATTATTCGTAGTCGCTCAACTGCAGGTGTTAGCTTGGCAACGTGGCTGCTCTTTGGCATTGCCAACATTGGCCTTTATATATTTACAGAAAAATACTTGGCCATACAATCTTTAGTGGGACTGCTGGGAACAGCAATTATGGATTTTGTTATTGTCGCTTTGATTATTTTCATAAAAGAGGATGCGGAATTAAGTTCTGCGGAACTTGAATATAATAAGATGTCTGCTGAGGTTTCTGAAACCAGCGAAGCATAGATTTGATGTACTCCTTTCAATTCTCATCCAGCTCTTTTTCTATTGAAAATCACTGCTTTAAAATCGAGTTTATATTATTCTTCTCAGCAGCCAGAGCTAATCTACAATTAGACGATAAAAATAAATAGGTTTGAAATTTACTGAATGGAATATTGAAGATTTTTCCTCTGATTTTTCTATTTATTTAGAGATAAGTAAGCGCTTGGACGGTTATTTTTCTGCATCAAAATAATAAACTTTCCTGACTTTTTAAGCTGAATTATATCGGATTTATTTTTAGAATCTATCGAAATATTAGTAAGCTTTATTACTTTCTCAAGCTAATGAATTTAGATCAGATAAACTGTTCTCCTAAATCACTTTTAACTGTCACGAACCCCTATTTTGGAATGATTTCGGTTTAATCTGTTTTTAGGGACTTCTACAAGGCCATGACTCGGTTTGATCCATCTATGCTTCGGGCCCGCGATCGCCTAATTTTCCTATTCGTCATTTCTTGCACTCTAGATGCTTTGCTGGTGCTTTTGGCCAAGGATCTGTGGGCGATCGCGCGCATTGCCTTCACCATTGCAGTGATGACGTTTGTGCTGCAGGGTCGTCGCTGGGCCAAATGGCTTCTAATTGTTCTGTGTGGCCTGCTGGCATTTGCACTGGTGGCACTCTTGCTGCTCTTAAGCTCTGAGCTGTCAGCCGCTTTAACCCTCGGCAGTTGGATGATGATTGCGCTCAGTCTAGTGATATCGATTTACTTGGTCATGAGCACAGACCTGAACCGCTATTTTGCCCAGCAGCGCCAGTTGCGACGCAGCCAAGCAGAATAAGGAAAAAAGCGATCGCTATTGCTAAAAACGTCCAACCCATAGACCAAGCTCAGCAAAAGCTAGGCCCAAGATCACGCTACCGGATGCGTAAAGTAAAGCCCTTAGACGCTGTTGGCTACGATACAGCTTGACGACATCCAAGATGTAGGTCGAAAAAGTTGTGTAGGCCCCTAAAAAACCAATTAGGAAAAAATGCTGCAGGGTAACCCCTGGGTCCAATGCCGGTATGGTGGTGGCCCCGATACCAATCGCCAACGCTCCGGTGAGATTCACAAACAGCGTACCGTAGGGCCAGCGATCGCCTAATCGCCATAGCCAAAACAGCGAGCAATAGTAACGGCTAAGGGCACCTAAAACAGCACCTAAACTGATAATGATTGGTGTCCAATCCATGGTCTGCCCAATTCGTTTGGCGATGGCAGGCATTAGTTTATCGTCAAGTCATGGAAATGAGCAGCGCTGATGATGGAGCCCAGCCACTTAGCTGACCACCTCCTTACAATTTTCCTGATAGCTTTCGTAAGCCGTAAATTAACAGTCCTCCCACAACGGGTACTGCTGGCATTGCAATCAGCCATAGCCGAGAAGGCGCCGCAACTACAGAATTAGCCAATGGCAACGACTCGGTGGCAGAGTCTGTAGGCTGCTGCATTGGTGACCCTATTGGGGCTGCGGCCATAGGAATCTCAAGCCAGGCAGGCTGCACTCGATTCATCAAGACGGAAGCGGGTACTTCAACTGCGATAGTGTTTTGCCCAAAAGTTGCCGCGATCGCTGCGTCATACCCGAAAAACAAGTTGGCGCTACAGGCGCTCATTAGTCCCAGCAGCAGCAGTCTCATTCCACTTAGTATCAAAGAACGCCTAACGTGAAAAATTGTCAGTCGCCAAGAAGCCTGCCTAAGGGCTGAGGGCAGCGATCGCTGCCTATGATTTTGAACTGTGTCATCAAATTGCCGACCAGCCGATTGATATTCAAACATCCGTAAGTGCCGGGTACAGAATGCAGCACGTCGAATCGGTAATAAATAACGAGTCCACATAATTTCTGCTCTCAAATATTGGCGTGCCTTCATTCTGTTTCTTTGCTCAGGAGATCTTTAGAAGTAAAAATACCAGTGCCGCAGCGCACAGCGCTGAAGCTTTAGCGAAGCCATGTCCCGCAGGTCTATATGACACCCTACAAGCGGTAAATTCTTTTCAGTAAATCCCGTTGATCGGTGACTTTGCTCCCCTACTTCATTGCTTCCCCACTTCCCATCCCTGCAATAATGAATGCCGTTGTCTAGTTAAACGGGTAACTGATGGAACGCAAAATTGTACAAACGGATAAAGCTCCCGCACCAGTAGGACCATACAATCAAGCGATCGCCGCAACCGGTTCAATGTTGTTTGTAGCCGGACAAATTCCTCTCGATCCGCAAACCGGTGAGTTGGTGGGCGGCGATGACGTGGCAGCGCAAACGGAGCAGGCGATCGCCAACCTCAAAGCCATTCTTGTGGCTGGGGGCGCTACTCTAGAAAATGTGGTTAAAACCTCGGTTTTCCTGAAAGACATGAATGACTTTGCCACCATGAATGCTATATATGCCAAACATTTTGGTGACGAACAAGCGCCCGCGCGAGCTTGTGTGGAAGTGGCTCGTTTGCCTAAAGACGTGCGGGTCGAGATTGAATGCATTGCAGTGATTTAAAGGCGATCTATCGCCTTGCGATTAAATCTTTGTGTGGAAGTGGAGCCCCCTCTTAACTGTTTTGCCAGAGTTGGCGGTCGTGTCCATTGGCCACCATCGGGCTTAATTGAGGCCATGCCCTTAAGAATACTGACAAAACTGGATGCTCTTTGAGGCCTTAGTTAAGCTGCTCCCAAATTACTAGCCGCTAGCATTGAATGAGATGCGGTCATTGAAGTTTGTTCGAACTTACGCACAGTTGAACCTGATTTTGTCGTCCTGGCCGTTAATTATCCGGGTTGATCCGAATTCGACAGCCTGCAGAATTGATAGTCATGAGAGGCTGATGCGTCAGTCTTGCTTACACGCCTCTGAACAATAGGGCAACAGATTGCGGCCTCAATGGTTGTAAGCCATTTTACAGAGGCGTTATTGTGGGCAGTATACGCTTCAAAGGATTAATTTCTCCTATGAATCGTGAATCATAGGTTGCCCACAAGGAGGTTTGTGCATGGTTTATCAAGCTGTTTCTACTCTGACGATCAATCGCGATCGCCTCACCACCATGATTCGTCAGTTGGCTCAGCTCGGTAAATTGCCCAATGGGGGCGTTCAAAGACTCGCCTTTAGCCATGAGGATTGTCAAGCTCGTGCCTTGGTACACCGCTGGATGGTTGAAGCCGGTATGACAGTAGCTATCGATGAAGCAGGTAATATGATTGGCCGCTATCCAGGACGCTTTTCAGAAGCGCCTCCGTTAGTCACAGGCTCGCATATCGATACCGTGCCCAATGCTGGACATTACGATGGCACCTATGGCGTGTTGGCTGGTATCGAAGTGGTTAAAACCCTTAGTGAACAAGGTCAGCAGCTTGATCACCCGATTGAGGTAATTGTCTTTACTGATGAAGAGCGGACAATGGTGGGCTGTAAAGCGATCGCCGGTCGATTGCTGCCTGACTCAGAACTTTACCGCAGCCGCGATGGCGAGCCCGTCCAAGACTGCCTCGAACGAATTGGCGGCAATTGGGAAGGCATTCACCAGGTCCGTCGTTCGCCGGAAAAGGTAACTGCTTTTGTTGAATTGCACATTGAGCAGGGACCCATATTGATTAACGAAGGTAAGCAAATTGGCGTGGTCATGGGGGTTGTTGGACAGCAGCGCTATTGGATTACGGTGGAGGGACAGTCTAGCCACGCCGGTACGACGCCAATGTCGATGCGCTGTGATGCTTTGGTCGCCGCTTCTCAGGTTGTTTTAGCCATCAATCAAGTCGGCAATCAGCCGGGGGACCAGGTCGCCACCGTAGGCCGCATGAATTTGCACCCTAACGTCCCGAATAGCATTCCTGGCAAAGTGGAAATGAGCCTTGATTTACGAGACCTGTCGAGCGATCGCCTAGATCAGATTCTCGCTGAAATTCAACAGGCCATTGATGGCATTGCCGCTGATACCGGCACTCAGATTTCCATGACCCAGCGGCTAAACAATGAGCCATCACCGGCTAATTCCCACATTCAGCATGCGATCGCTCAAGTTTGTGAAGATCTGGATTTAAGCTACTGCCGCCTCCCCAGTCGGGCTAGCCACGACGCCCAAGAAATGGCGCACATTACTGATATGGGCATGATCTTTGTTCCCAGTGAAGGCGGCATCAGCCACTCAGAAGCCGAATATACTAGTCCTGAAGACTGTACCAATGGCGCTAATGTGCTATTGCATACCCTAATGCAACTTGATCAGCACTATCGCTCGAATTCGCTTTCTCCAATAAATACGGTTGTTTAGCGTTGTTAAGCTCTGATTGCTGACTTTCAGACTTAAAAGTAGGGTTTGATAATCAGTAAGTAATACGCTACCGGCTAGCTACTAAGGCTGGATCTACGACTGAAATGCTATTTTCCGCGTAGCTTTTTGGATAAAACGATTGCTTCTCTTAAGAAGACTAGGCGGTTTTAGCTTGGCCGGTTTGTGTGAAGGTTCATGCAAAAATCGGTAGTGCAAGAACGTATCTTTATATCGAATATTAGTGTCTTCTCCACGGCAAAGACGAGCAAAGTCAGTAGACGAATATCCCATGTAATGGATTCGGTGAATCGGTTTCAAACCGTCTTGATTGTGTAAAACCTGATCGATACTGACAAATGGATCAGCATTTGCGCAGTTGCCGGTTCGTTCATCTCCGTTAGGACTCAAAGAGAAATTAAATGATGGGCGCCCGGATCGCAAGGTCATATAGTTGAACAGAAATGCATCATCCCACCAACCTTGACCATTGACCCAAGCGGCTTCGCTATGGCGCAAAATCTTTTCTTCTAAGACTGACAGCTCCTCAATGCCAAAAATTCCACGTTTCGATCCCCAGAAGCTAGAGCAATGTAGCTGAGACCGAATTTCAAATTCAGTAAAAGCATTCGTCGAACTTATCAAAGAGATATCCAAAGCCGCATGGGTGTCCGGCTTGGCGTGTTCCCAGTCATCAAATACGAAATCAACTTCTTCTAATTTTTTAAAGATAGCCGTCAACGGCTTCATGGCTAGACTGTCGCCATCAAAGAAGACAAACCTATCAAACGGACCATCAAATGCCGCAAACTTTCGGTGCAATTTTCCCATACACCAGCGGGGATGCTGCTGATTAGTTCTCTGTGCTTCTGGATGAGAAGACACAAATCTTTGGGCAAAAGATTCCCACCGTTCGATAGACGCATGATTTTCAAATAGCGTCACATTTGGGCGTGTTTCAATTTCCTGTTTGACTCTTTCTATACGATGGTCAAAAGGAATAATGCAGACGGGTAACTTCTTGTCAACATTGACATCTATGCTGTTGAGTAAGGCGACAAGCTGGTCAAATACAATGTCATTCGCTAGCGTATAAATTCCGTAAGATTGCATATAATTTCAGGCCTTTTGTTCCCTATTCTTCCTTAGAACACTGATATATCTTCTGAGGCTCTTTACAGCGATTTCTGATAGTTGAATTCTAGCCTTATGCTTATCGATAGTTTTTGTTTAATGTGTAGTTAGCAGAATCTTCTTAGACGCATTAAGCTGCCATAAAACAGATGCGTGTAAAAAGTATTCAGTTGATTTCGACGTATGCGTAATGGTTCTTGCCAATGTTTTCACGCGAGCGATCGCCGCTAGAAAGATGCCTCTTTGGGCAATCAACTAAAGCTCACGTTTGGTGCTTTACAGGGCTCAACTTTTGCCGCAAGTCGGTTTATGCGCTCTTGTAATCGCCAAAAAAAAGCACATGAGTTTTGATCATGTGCCAAACAATAATTTAGTGTGCAAGCTCTATTTAATAGGCGTCTTGCAGTTCGTAAAAATCTGGAGAAATATAGTCTTTCCGCAAGGGCCAGCCGACCCAATCTTCCGGCATTAACAAGCGCTTAAGATTTGGATGACCTTCATAAATGATGCCATACATATCATAGCTCTCACGCTCTTGCCAGTCAGCCGCTTTCCAAATCCAGTAGACCGAGGGTAGCCTGGGATTATCCCGGGGAAGAAAGACTTTGACGCGGGCTTCCTCAGGATCAGTCGCGTTATCGCTAACTTTGACTAAATGGTAAAAACTCACCAAGCGTTTTCCAGGGCCTTCGTCATATGCCCCTTGACACTGCAAGTAGTTGAAACCGTAGGCAAAGAGCGCAGTACAGATTGGAATGAGAAACTGAGGAGTAGTGGTGATCAACTCCACACCCAGGTGATCAGGCTCCAAAGAGTCATGACCAAAGCCATTTTCGGTCAGCCAAGCCGAAACCGGCCCGGCTTTGACAATTGCACCTTCTTCCTCAGCCGCCTCTCCCTGTGTAGCTTCTTCTTCAGCCATCGACTTCCTCCTGTTTCTCCGCTTGTTTTACCTCTTCTGAAGAGGCCTCTACAGGCATGCCCATCGACGCCATCAATTCCTTAGGTGGTGCTTCCCAAGTTCCATTTTGCAGATACTTCCCTGTCAAAATTGGCGAGGTTGGCTGCATCTGATGCTGCACAGTGTGGTACCGATGAGTTTGGTCAGTCGTGCTTTGATCAATCCAAGACTCAGTCGAAATTTTCTTACGCAGCTTAATAATTGCATCAAAGATGGCTTCTGGGCGAGGCGGACACCCGGGGATGTAAACATCAACCGGAATGAGTTTGTCAACACCACGCACCGCAGTAGGAGAATCGACGCTAAACATACCGCCGGTGATAGTACAAGCGCCCATCGCAATCACATATTTAGGATCAGGCATTTGCTCATAGAGTCGAACTAATGCCGGAGCCATTTTCATCGTAACGGTACCAGCAGTGATGATGAGGTCAGCTTGGCGGGGAGAAGCTCGCGGGAGGAGGCCAAAGCGATCAAAATCGAATCTAGAGCCGATTAGGGCAGCAAATTCGATAAAGCAGCAGGCTGTTCCATATAACAAGGGGAACAAGCTGGATAAGCGAGTCCAATTATAAAGATCGTCAACTGTAGTCAGAATGACGTTCTCCGACAAATCTTGAGTAACCGCTGGAATGCCAACGGGATTGGCTAGCCGTTCGTCAGGAGCTAGCATCAATGCATTACCTTCAGTATTCATGACCATTCCAATGCTCCTTTTCGCCACGCATACACGAGACCAACGACAAGGATCGCAATGAAAATCAGTGCTTCAATAAAAGCTAGAAGCCCTAGCTGACTGAAAGCCACTGCCCATGGATACAGAAATACTGTCTCAACGTCGAAAATAACGAAAACCAGTGCGAACATATAGTAACGAATATTGAACTGAATCCAAGCTCCGCCAATGGGCTCCATTCCTGACTCATAGGTTGTTCTACGACTTGGACCGCGCCGCTTGGGACGCAGAAAATAAGATAAACCTAAAGCTAGGACTGGTACTGAACCACACAGAACTAAGAATACAAGTAGATATTCGTATCCGTTTAAGACAAACACTTCCTATCCTCTCTCGCGATCGCACACTGCCTTTGGTGGTGTGCTTTTCCATATTACTTTAATTTACATTCCGTTGAATTCTAGAAGCTAGTATGAATCCTACATTTCAGCCAAATCAGAGAGATCTCCTCCATTTGACCGATCTACTTGCGCCATAGAGTAAACCCAAAAGCTTTATCTAAGTCCGTGCCAATCCCCAATCTTAAAGCTGGATTTAAGTACTTGAACAACGACTCGGTAGGCATTTCAGTCAATTAGCTCAGCCGCTGTCGAAGTCTGCCACTGTCAGGCTTGACGAGGTTTATCCTTGCTCAACTCTTTGTTTTTAGCAGGATTCGACGATCAAAATTGGACCATTTAGACTCTCAGACACGTTGAAAGCGGTAGACCGAACGAAAAAATTCTCGCAGCCGAATCCACGTTTTTCGAACGCCCGGTTAACCCTGTACTCTGAAGAGTCCGCAGCCGAGCGTGTAGTTGTATTGATGACGCGCCTCGGAGTTCGCAGCCAAATAAATGCCGTTCAGCCAGCATAGTGGACGAAATTCAGCTTAAGAAACGTTGTATCTTAGTAACAATTACTTCATCTTTGTGCAGCCTCTACTTCGATTAGGTTGCTTGCTTGGTGGTGTAGAGATTATTGATAGGAATTGCCAGAGGGAGCGAGTAATGTCGACTGAACCAAATTTCCAGGTCGATGACGCTGATGTGAATAACGAGGCTGCGCTGGAAGCCGCTACTGAAACTGAAGTGGCTCCAGCTCCACCAACGCCCATGGAAATGGATCAGTTTGAGTGCTTGGCGTGCGGCTACACCTATGAGCCCACCAAGGGGGATGATCGCCGCAATATTCCTGCAGGAGTGGCCTTTGCCGATGTGCCTCTCAACTGGCGCTGTCCCGTTTGTAGTGCGCAAAAAAAGCGCTTTGCCAATATTGGTCCTGCTGGAACTCCATCGGGCTTCAAGGAAAATCTTAGCTATGGCATTGGAGTTAATCGCCTTACCCCCGGACAAAAGAGTATCCTAATCTTTGGGGCACTGGCGGTAGGATTTTTCTTCTTCATTAGTCTGTATGGTTTGCGGTAGGCAGTCATGGCGTTGCTGCTGTCTTGTTAGTTGGTTTAGTTGACGTGGTTAAGGATGTTTGAGTGGGCATGGCTGGTTTGTTGGTTCGTTTGAGAAAGCTCGGCGCAATTGTCGCGATCGCACTCATGTGCTTTGGCTGCGGTAATGCCTTTTTGCCTGAGTTAGAAGATAATCCTTGGGAAGTCGTGCATTTAGACACGGCGGCAACTCTTTCCGATGTGGCGTTTACTGACGATCCCGACCACGGTTGGTTAGTGGGCAGTCGTAACACGCTGATGGAAACCCGCGATGGGGGGCAGACTTGGACAGCGCGAGCGCTGAACTTGTCAGAGAACCAGAGTTTTGCCTTTACCTCAGTGAGCTTTGCTGGCGAAGAAGGTTGGGTGGCTGGTCAACCGCAAGTTTTGCTTCATACCACTGACGGCGGTGACAGTTGGGAACGAGTTCCTTTAAGCGACAAGCTGCCTGGTAGTCCTTTATTAATCACGGCGTTGGGTCCAGCAGAAGCTGAACTTGCTACGGATGTTGGAGCTATCTACCGCACTCGCAACAGCGGCAAAAACTGGAAAGGGATCGTCTTGGGCGCAGTTGGCGTGGTGCGGAATATGAGTCGCAATGTTGACGGCAGTTACGCTGCCGTGTCTTCACGCGGAAATTTTTACTCCCTCTGGAAGCCTGGCGAACTGGAGTGGCGTCCCTACAATCGCGAAAGTTCGCGCCGTCTGCAGAACATTGGTTTCGATAAAAATGGCGGCCTTTGGCTTTTGGAGCGTGGCGGGCAAATTCAGTTTTCGTTAACTGGAGAGGCCGATGACTGGCAGGAGCCTGTCACTCCCGAGCTGGCTACCAGTTGGGGATTTCTAGATGCCGCTTTCCGAACTCCCAATGAGTTGTGGGTTTCAGGCGGCAGCGGCACTCTTTATTCCAGTCCTGATGATGGTTTAACCTGGTTTAAGGATGCCGATGTTGACAACGTACCCTCTAACTTATATCGGATCGTATTCAGTAATCCGGAGCAAGGATTTATCTTGGGCCAGGACGGCTATTTATTACGCTACGCCGGCTCCCAAACCACTTCTTGATGGCAAAATAAATGCAAAACTCAGGATTTGACTTGTGATGAATTCCTGAGTTTCGTATTATTAAGAAGTTGGCATTAGCATTACATTACACAAGGGGTTTATATGGCAGGTAATACTGGTGAACGACCGTTTGGTGACATTATCACCAGCATCCGATATTGGATTATCCACAGCGTCACTATTCCCGCTTTGTTTATTGCTGGTTGGCTTTTTGTGAGCACTGGTTTGGCTTACGATACTTTTGGCACGCCTCGTCCCGATGGGTATTATCAAAGCAATCAGATGGAGCTTCCGATTGTATCTGACCGCTACGAAGCAGAGCAGCAAATCAAAGAGTTTTTGAATCAGTAGACGATTCACAGTTGATCGTTTTTAACTTTTTTAAGTGTCCAGTGAATTTGAGTAGAGTTTGGAAAAGAGCATGGTAAACACTCCTGATGAACCCGTGGTTTATCCGATTTTCACGGTGCGGTGGTTAGCCGTACATACCCTTGCTGTTCCCAGCGTTTTCTTCTTGGGAGCGATCGCCGCCATGCAGTTTATTCAACGATAGGAGTACATCGGTGGAACGGAATCAGAATCCGAATAAGCAACCAGTTGAACTTAACCGTACCTCCCTCTATTTGGGACTACTGTTGGTGTTTGTGTTGGGTCTATTGTTCTCCAGTTATTTCTTCAATTAAGGTTGAAGGCCTAGCAGCTGTCAGACGTTAGAAAGTTTGTGTTGAGTTAGTTTGGGTAGGAAGTAAGCATGTTTAAGAATGGCAAAATTCCTTTGTGGATTGTGGCTACTGTCGCTGGTACTGGGGTCATTGTGGTTCTCGGTATATTTTTCTATGGTGCCTACGCTGGCGTTGGCTCTGCCGTATAGCGTTTGATGCTGCTGGAGCGGCCAAATCTTTTCAAAAACGACTGCTGGCAACTGCCAGCAGTCGTTTTTAGTGTGTGGTCAAGCAGTTTATCCACAAGAGTTGAGATAACAACCTTTAGGTAATGGAAGTTTTGAGGAGGCCGCGAAAATCTTCAGTGACTGACAATATTAAACAATTTCTAGCTAGCGTCGGCTGATTGACGAGCGATCGCAAAATCAAGCAGGTGTTTGGCAACGCGATCGCAAACTCCCGGCTCGCCCATTTCCTGCCTCATTTCACCATAGCCGACATGGACGGCAGCGCGGGCCGTTTCATTTTGCAGCAGCTTGAGGCCAGCCTCCGCGATCGCTGCGGGAGTCGCCTCCCACTGTACAAACTCTGGTACTACCGATTTATTAACCAGCAGGTTCACTGGTGAAATAAACGGTACTCGAAAATTGAGTAGATAGTAGACTAATCGAGCTGTGATGGGGTTAAGGCGATAAATAACCACCTGCGGCACTTCCATTAGAGCCACCTCAAGATTGACCGTACCCGATTTATTGAGCACTAGATCAGCGGCGGCGATCGCTGATTGACTGCCACCATCAATTAAATGAGCATTGAGACTAGTTTGAGCCAGATCTTGGGCCAGCCGTGATCGCAGTTCGGCAGTGGAAACTGGCACTAAAAATTGTGCTCTAGGCATCACTGCCTGAATATGGCTGGCCGCGGCCAGAACCGTAGGCAGGACGTAAGTTAGTTCCTGCTTGCGAGAGGCCGGCAAAAGCGTGATGAGTAGCGCATCGTCTGGCATGCCAAGCTGTTTGCGGGCAGTACGCCGACTGGGTCGCTGTGCCAGCTGATCAACTAAAGGATGACCAAAATAAGAAACATTAGCGCCGAAGCGATGGTAGTATTCCGCTTCTTGAGGAAAGGCCGCCACCATAATGTCAGCAATGCGAATCAGCCATTGAGTATCTTTTTTGCTGAAGGCCCAGACCCACTGCTGAGGTGCAATGTAGTAAGCCGTGGCTAGGTCCGGAAAATGCTTGTATAGGAACTTGCCAAATGCCAGATTTGGCCCCATGTAATCTAAAAAAATTGTCAGATCTACGTGATGACTCTTAAAAAAGGCTTTGGCGCAACGCTGCACCCGCAAATTGGGAATCAGATACGGCAGCGCTTCCAAGATGCCCACGGCACCGATGGGGGTCGTGTCGCCCACGAGTTTGGCGCCGGCGGCGGCCATTCGCTGCCCGCCGAGACCAGATATTGCCAATGGCACCCCCTGTAGTTTTGCCTGTCGATATAGGGCTTGAGCTAAATAGCTGCCCTGCAGATCGCCAGACACTTCTCCCGTGCTGATGAAGATATGCAGCGGGGAGTGATGGGGAGCGCGATCGCTAGACTGCTCGCTCATGCTTCGCGGCGGCTCGCTTTAATGCTACTACTACCAACCATGGGCCCACGGCGACCAGCTTGGCTCGATGAAGCAGCTAAAAATTCCTGTAAATGGCTGACAAGTTCATTTTGGGGTGCCCATGTTTCCAGTTGCGGTATCGCTTTGGCCAGTGGCGTACCAGAACGATAGAGCAGGCGATAGGCCTCTTTCAGTTCACGGTAGCAGCGCCCCTCTGCCAGTTCGGTGATGCCGGCGCGACGCAAGCCGACCGTATTGAGTCCTCGCACCCAACAAGGATGGCCTTCGACAACGGTGTAGGGCGGCACGTCTCGAACCACACGGCTCATGCCTCCAATCATGGCATAGCAGCCAATATGAACGAACTGGTGGATGCCTAATACCCCACCAATCACCGCGTTTGACTCAATTTCGACGTGTCCGGCTAGGGAAACGGCGTTGGCGATGACGATGTGATTCTCGAGCACGCAATTATGAGCCACATGGGCATAGGCCATCAACAAGTTGTCGCTGCCGATAAGCGTCGCTTCGCCGGCATGAGTAGCGCGATTAATCGTGACATATTCACGAATCTTGTTGTTATCGCCAATTTTGACCAAGCTGATAGAGCCATCATATTTGAGGTCTTGAGGCTCGATTCCAATAACGGCGCCGGGAAAGATTTGATTGTTAGCGCCAATTTCAGTGTGGCCATCAATCACTACGTGGGCCCCAATTTTGGTATCTGGGCCAACGGTCACCTTTTCCCCAATCACTGCATAGGGGCCAACCTCAACGGTAGGATGCAAAGTTGCCCCCGAGTGAATCACCGCGGTTGGATGAATAAGCCTAGTCGAGGACATGCCTTCGGAACCCCGAGTATCAGTAAGACGCACAGACATTATGCAAAAAGTTTGAGGCTAGATTAATCAATAATGGAGAACATTAGCTCTCCCTCACACACCAGTTGTCCGTCGACCTCGGCTCGTGCCTGTATTTTGCCAAAGCGCTGCCGTTTTAACGCTAGCAGTGTGACAGCCATGACCAACTGGTCACCTGGAACTACTGGGCGGCGAAAACGCACCTTATCGATGCCCGCAAACATGCACAGTCCCTCATCAACGCTTGGCAGTTGAGTCAGTACAATGCCAGCAACCTGGGCCATCGCTTCTACAATCAAGACCCCGGGCATGATGGGCCGCCCTGGAAAATGGCCCTGAAACTGTGGCTCATTCATAGAGACGTTTTTAATACCTACGGCCCTCTCTCCAGGCACGTAATCAATAATTCGATCAACTAAAGCAAACGGATAACGATGGGGCAGCAGCGCTTGAATTTCTTCGGCGGAAAAGGTGGTTTTGACTGCTGGAATCTCTGCTGAAGGGGAGGAAGGCGCAGTTGAAGTGCCTGAATTGGAGTTGGTATCTACTACAGTTGTCATCGGTTCCTTCACATGGGCTAGTTCAGCCGGACGTGTCTGTTTTTATAAAATCTTCACCATTCTCCCATCTGGAGTGCATCCTAGCTAGAGAGGGTAGCCAAAAGCCATAACAAACGCATACTCGCTGCTAAAAGCTATGCCGTCTTGTTTGCACAGAATTGGTGATGACGATCGCGTGGATGGGCTAAAGTCGTTCGCAATTGGCGTTCCAAGGCGTTAACTGGCCAAGTGGCCAAGCAGACCCAGTAATCCAAGGTTGTGTGGAGCACGAAGACAGTCTATCCGAGAAGTTGCTGGCCTGTTGAATGATGATGTCTGGCCTGTTACCGGTGGGGATGAGGCGTAATGGACTCGCCATTGTTATCAAATTTAGCCGGGTTATTAAGTTCAGCCGGAGCGCCGCTATTGTCCCTTTTGGGCGCTGACGAGCAAGGAGCCCGCTTCGCGGTAAGCCTGATAAGCATCATAGTTTGGGAAATATGGGGACGGCGTAAAATCCTTGGCGACAGTCTGAACTGGCAGGGAAACGCAGCGGGCCCTGATATTGATCCAACCAGCGGACGCCAGCACTGCCTGCCACTCAGCTATTGATAGGTTATGCACCGTTAGGGACAGCGCTTCGACCCAATATTCAGCAGCCGGGTTGTCTTGGTAAAGGTCGATTACTAAACCCAGGCGACCACTGGGCATCGAGATACGTAACCATTCCGCCAGCGTCGCGCGGGGCTGAGGCGTGTAGTAAATAGACTCGATGCAGACAATGTGGGAAAACTTGTCGCTTTCAAAAGGTGTTTGAGCACTGTCGGCGGTCAAGAAACTCAAGTGCGGCAGCGATCGCCGCGACGAGGCGATGGCAATCATCTCTGAGGAAAGATCAATGCCGATGCCTAGGGCGATGCGATCGCCGATCAAGTCATTGAGCACCCAGCCAATACCGCAGCCGGCATCGAGGACGACAGAGTCAGGGGTGATTGATAAATCTTGCATTAGCTGCTGGGTGGCAAAGCGATGACCGGCGGCCATGCGATCGCCGCGCCCGGCCTGGGCCCACTGGTCGAACTCGGCAGCAACGCTACGACTACTGGAAAATGAATTCTGCTTTGATGCCATAAGCGCAACAAATTCTTGACGAAATTAGCGATCGCAAGAGACTGAACCTTTTAATCATAATAAATTTGGCAAAATGAACGCATGGAGCTATTGAAATTGTCTATGCTTTTTGCCTGCGATTAGCCTATTAATATTCTACACTGATAAATCTTAGCGCAGTTGCCTTAATTATCTAATAAGCGATTTAATCGTAGTGCTGTAGACGGATAAGTTCCTCGAAAAGCTTCGTCTTTTACCCGACAAAGATCTTTCATTAATAGAAAAATAGGGACTGGCGTTCATTCAAATTGAGTCAAAGAATAAAAATCAGGGATGATGGTCAAATCGAGTTCTAAAACTGCCATATTTAATCCAGTACTGCTTTAGATTATGGCCTGGGGTCAGAAGACTTGCCTTGACGCGATAAAGCATGACTTGACGATGATTCCCCATCCAAATTTTATCAACTGGTTCAACTGAAATAATGGTGCCGCCTAGAGTAGAAACGCAATCCGAAAATCGCTCGATTGTGCCGTAGTCAACCGTTTCAAAAATAAAGAAACTACCTGAGCAGATTAAATGGCGGCTGCGAATCCAGGCCTGCACTTTTTTTTGTGCTTCTAGAGGGAGCATCGCCGGTTGAGAAACATTCAGAATGGTTGACAGGTTTTGATCAAGAGGCTGTAATTTCATGGGCAAAACTTTCTCGTTTTTCAAACTCTAAGAAACCATGTTCTGAGCCCCAGATTTGCTCATGGGTGTTGATGTCTAGACCTCGATCAAAACTAGCCCAAGTGGCGTCGGTAATCTCAACGTTACTGACTAAATAGGTCTGGCAGCCGTTCTTATTGATTAAACAGGAATTACCGGGTTCCACTTCACCGATAAACTTGTCTCCTTCACGTCTGAACACCATAGAACAGTGCTGACGGCGCTGAATAGCTGATGGCGTAATAGTCTTTAATATTACAGGTTCACGCGCTGCCCCAGCATAAATAAACGAATCAACTAAGCTGTAATTTTCTATATAAATAGAGTCTTCTTTGTCAACTAAGCGATGAATCCCTTGCCGATAGGGAGTCCACAGATCATGGTCATAGACCTGCTCTGAATAAAAACCAATATCTGAGAAAAAATCAAATGCTAAAGGCCGAAAAAACACGTGGATGTGGGCAAAGTCCTTGGGATTTTCAATAGCCTGCTTATAGTTGCTGAAATCGCCGGCCATCCAGCGGGCCAAAGTTAATAGATTAGCCGAATATCGATTAGATAAAGATTTTGCAGAAGTAATCATCATTTATAAAGCGATTTATCTATCTATGATTGCCGGATTTCGGACGAGAAGGACGCGGTTACTACACCTGAACCACCACTCGTTTTAATTAGTGACACTCGACAGCGAACGTTGGGATTGACAAACCAAATTTTTTCCTCAGCGGCGGCGCGATCGTAATTAGTGACTAACACAAAAGTGCCGTCTTCTAAAAAGCGATAATCTCCAGTAGCCGCCATCGTTTCAGCATAGCCTTGCTCGCGTAAAAGCTGGCCACGGTTAGGCTGTTTAGGATCGGGAACCGGCACCAGAACAGAGGAACCTTGTAAAATCTCTTCGCCATCGTCCCAGTCAGATTGCCCCTCCCAGCTCATTTTGAATGGAGCAACAATTTGCTGTGTATCAACTCCAGAGGCTTTGCAAAGTTCAATCACCGAGGCATCTTCTTGAGAGATCGGCTCGATATCGATGACTGACTCTACTGCTTCAAAATGGCTAAAGGCCAAATGATGGGCACTCCGTTGAGAACGCCACTGGCCAATTGATTTTTCAACAAACTCCTTGATATCCATTCAAAACATGCCGTCAATAATCTAGGTCGATGATTTCCAGGAACTCCCTTACCAGGAACTCCTTGCGCAGCAGATCGCTTCAAAGACGAGGACTTCAGAGCGTTGCAAACGGATTAAACTTTGAACGCTGGGGCGATCGCAGTTTTATGCTTCTAACTCTTCGGACTCAACTTCGGATTCAACTGCGTAAGTTCTCAGACTGTATTTGAAGCTTAAAAAGCCTGGCAGTCAAAACCGCCAGGCTGGGAAAAACGCCGCTAGACAATCTCAATGATGCTGACAATCTTGGCCCCAGTGCGGTTGATGCGCTGAATTTGAGGTGTCATTTTGCTCGCCGAAACAATATATTCATTGGTGCTCACTCGGCGAGGCGTGTCGAATTTTGCCGCCGTCGTCGAGATTTTGAATCGCTTCTCAGTGCCAGAACCAATCACAGTCGCCTTGGAAGGCTTGATAGCCGTAGCCAAGTTTCCTCCCAAATCACTCACTAGCTGTGATGATTTGACGCTGCTATCAACTTGGGCAGGGCCTCGATTCAGAGCAAAAATGCGGTTATATCCCACCTGCTTAGGATTTGCTTCGCTGGCTTCGCCGCGATAGTAAGGCACGATATTTTCGCCAAAGGCAGCCTGATATTCGTCGCTATCAATGTAGGAGTCAATTTCGGCGTCATAGCCTTCGGCTACGCAGCGCACAATATGCTCAGAAGCTTCACGCTGATCTTGTGGCGCGCGACCCAGTAGGTGCAGGAAATTGAGCTCTACAAACCGATAGGGAGCGCAGGATTCAAAGTAGCGGGCGCGGTAAAAGTCAGATTTCGCGACTGCTCGCACAAAATCACGGACGGTGATGGAGCGATCGCACAACTGCGATTCTGCAATTATCAGACGCTCGCTTTCCATCACATGAGGATTACCCAAAACTTGCTTGTAAACTCCTCGGATAACAATTTGCATATCCTCCAGATCACTGGTTGGCCATAGCTCAAGCATAAGGATTTAAAGCTCCTAAAATAAAGACAAACTGGTTGATTAAAAGTTTCAAAAGCCGCCAATGACTTTTTATGTCCGTTGACATAAACCGCCTTAGAGGTGATTTATCAACTCTGAAAAGCGCTAGAAAAAATTCAGCACTGCCAGAGTTTTACATGTTTGAGCAATCTGACGGAAAATTGAGCAAACATTTATTCAGCTTCCATTCAAAACCTTCCTCAAGACCGCCTCTGTAAATTAGCTTTACCTGCCAGTCGAAGTGGAAACTGTTTGAGAAAGAAAACCGTTCACTAGCCAGTAGTGCCCTCCTTTAACTAGCCAGGGGGCACTACCGGACGTCAGGCTTTGAGCTTCTTTCTAGACAGGGGTGATGCTGGCAATGACGCCGCCTTCCTTGTGAATCCGCTGATACGTTTCGGAGAGCTTGTCATAGGGAACCAGAAAAACCTGGTTAGCGCGCCGAAATCGGGAAACGCGTCTGACTTTACCAGCCCGGAAAGCCG
Organism: Cyanobacteria bacterium P01_C01_bin.120; assembly: GCA_039027715.1. Lineage (GTDB taxonomy): Bacteria > Cyanobacteriota > Cyanobacteriia > Phormidesmidales > Phormidesmidaceae > Halomicronema. The sequence goes on along the minus strand of JBCCJU010000009.1, from coordinate 17,078 downwards.
TTGCTTCGATCCGATAAATTTTGCCATCAGCCGTGGCGCCCACGCCCTGACGCTGACGAGATGCCGTTGGTGGATTGCGGAAAGTTGCCCCATCGCTGGCGGGAGAAATAACGGGGGTGGGCTTATTTTGAATAACGAGGGAGTTTAACCGGGGACTCTTGCCAGCGATGTCGGCCTTGAGGCTGCTGGTAGAAGCTCCTCGCACCAACTGGAAGAAGTGAGTGAACTGCACCATGTTTTGACAGGCTTCGGACTTGTAACCCCTTATATAGGGCACAAAATTTTCCCCGAAGGTCATTTGATACTCGTCACTATCAATGTAGGAGTCAATATCGGCTTCGAAACCTTCTGCATCAAGAATATCGCTGTGCATCCGCATTTCTTCCAGGTCCCGTGGAGCACGACCCAGTAAATGCCGGAAATTTAATTCAGTCGCCCGATAGCGAGGACAATCATTAAAAAAGCGAGACTGATACAAGCTGGACTTGGCAACGGCGCGAACAAACTCGCGAACGCTGAGGTCACCCGCCTTAAACTGCGATTCAGGAACGGATAACCGCTCACTTTCCATCACGTAGGCATTGCCTAAAACCTGACGATAGACAGCGCGAATGTAGGATTCGGCTTCTTCCACAGAACGACCGGGTACCCATTCTATAGGAGGAGTCTCATCGAACAAGCTGACTCCTAGTCTTGATGCGGGTCCAAAAGGCATCCAAATACTCCTAGCTAACGGCAAAGGTTAAGAGCGATTGCAAAATCGAATATTCAGGCGACCGCCAGCAGCAATTAAGAGTCCAGCAGCGACCAACAACAACGCGCCAAATCAATCAAAGCGTGAACTAGCTCAGCTTTTCTGAAGGATTCATACGTTTTGTTGTGAATAATCTTCTAACAGCGGCGACAGTCTATATGAGAAGCGTTCATCAATGTTTACGTTTAGGCATTTATTGAAAAGCTCGTGATGCTTCTGAAGAGCCGGTTTTGCGGCGAACAGAAGACCTTGAGCGTCTCGCACGCGGCTGAGCGGAGACTTGCCGTGACGATTATGCAGAGAGATATATTTATTTGCCAAACGTTACATAACCTTGGCCTTAGATTGGCAAATTTAAATTTTGAAGGGTCGTAAACTAAGCCAACATTGGGATTCGTCATCGGCATCTGATGAATCAGGTGATGCCGGACGCCATGTCCTTACTGCGATCGCCCGAAAGCCCACAAGCACGACCAAACCGGCAAAGGCAATCAACGCTTCAAATGGTCCCAATATGAAAAACCTCTCGAAAACCATCGACGCGATTTTTTATCGACGGCAGGTCAGCGTTGGGGAAGGGGAGATAATCCGCCAGACCTATGCTGAAGGAGTCGGTTTGCGTAGGATTGCGCGAGTGAGTCAATGAGCTCATGGAACATGGAGCAGTCTCCTTCGAGCCATCAGTGAGAAATCGCAGCTAGTTCACAATCAGGCGGTTCAATCGGTGACTACGGACGAGCCTGTGGCCGACGAGATGTAGTCATTTGGGCAAACAAGCAGAAACGTTGCGTCCCCGAAGAGTCAGAGCAGGGGAATAGTTGGATTGGCCTCAGTCTTGCTCGCGAGAGGGGAGTAATTTTGGGTGTCCAGGTAGGCAAACATACTGATGCCTTCTTCAACGCTCTCAGCAGTGAGCTCATCGAGAAATTGAGCGATGTTAGCGATGTTGTTACCGATCTTTCCATGGGTTGCGGCAGAAGACTACACTGCCTTTGGAGTTCGCCAAAAACCATGAGTTCAGAACTGTATCAAAACATTCAAACTTTCTACGACCAATCTTCCGCGCTTTGGGAAAACACCTGGGGCGAGCATATGCACCACGGATACTATGGTCCGACGGGCACACATCGTTCACCAGACCGGCATCGGGCACAAGTTGAGCTGATTGACCAACTGCTGCACTGGGCCGATATTCAGCAGGCGACGGCGATTCTTGACGCCGGCTGCGGCATCGGGGGCAGTGCGCTGTACTTATGCGATCGCTATCAGGCCAACGTTACTGGCATCACCTTGAGTCCAGCCCAGGCGGAACGGGCAGTTGAGCGGGCAAATGCGGCTGGGCTGGGCGATCGCGCTCGGTTTCAAGTGGCCGATGTGCTGAACACCCCATTCGCCGATGCCCAATTTGATTTCATTTGGTCCATGGAAAGTGGCGAGCACTATCCTGACAAGGGCCAGTTTTTTCAGGAAAGCTATCGCTTGCTCAAACCCGGCGGTCGGCTGCTGATGGCAACTTGGTGTCATCGCCCGACTGACTCCCTCGCCGGTCCCCTCACCGAATCAGAGCAGCTGCATCTGTCCTGGCTCTATCAGGTCTATCATTTGCCCTATGTGTTATCGCTGCCCAACTATGCCCATTTGGCGGCCCAGTCTGGATTCGAGCAGATTCGTACGGCTGATTGGTCGACCGCCGTTGCCCCCTTTTGGGATGACGTCATTGTTTCAGCTTTGCAGTGGGAAGCGATCGCCGGTCTATTTCAAGCCGGTTGGCCAACGGTACAAGGGGCACTAGCGCTAGGGCTAATGCGCTGGGGCTTTCAGCGAGGACTTATTCGCTACGGCATTGTGTGTGCCACAAAATAGCCCCCAGACAAACAAGTGCTTGTCTGGGGGCGATCGTCAAAGCCAGTACATCAAGGTAAACCTACGGTAGCGGTGTCGCTCCGCAGTCGATCATGCGAAAAGTGGCCGCAGCAGTATAGTCGCGCAGTGACTGGGCGTCGGGTCGAAATGCCGTGCCGCGCTCGTTATAGGGGGTAGCCACACCACAATAAGCTGACATAGTGGCAATGGTTTGTTGGTTCCAATGGCCAGCCGTGTCCGTGAAGTTGAAGACTTCGCCAGTCGGCGTCAACTCAGGCGCCCGAACATCTTCAGAACCCGCTGCCACAATCTGCTCAGAAGCCCGACGCAGCATCGACATCAACTCGGCCCGGGTGACTGTATCTGTGGGTCGGAAAAAGCCACTCGGATCACCCGCCAGCACCCCTCTATTCCTAAGCGCGGCAATTTTGGCGGCGCTCCAGCGATTGGCCGCCACATCAGGGAAAGGCGCCGTACTAACGGTTTCAGAAAATGTGAAGCCCTTAGTCAAAATTGCTTCTGCCACAATCGAAGCCGCCTCCTCTCGAGTAACGGGTCGCAATGGGTCATACCGGCCGTCTGTGCCCCCCGCAACCAGCCCCAAATTGAAGGCGGCGGCAATTTCATCGGCGTAGGGCACGCGGGCAATATCTGGGAAAGGATAGTCGGGCTGAGGACGCGGATCCGGTGTAGGAGTTGGCCCCGTAACAATTTCTTCGCCATCTAATAACTGAGCAAGGGTCAGGTCATTGGTGTAATAAAAATGGCTCAGACGCTGGCCGTCAAACGTCCGCTGAGTGATGCGCCAGCCCGGCTCCAACTGAATTTGCATAAAGCCCTGGGTGCTGACCCCGCCCGTGCGCCCAATCACAAACGGCTTGCCGATTAGTGGCTTACCCAGCAGCAGCAGTTCGCCATTGGATTCCTGCACGGTTAAGACATAGCGAGTTCTGAGTTCTTCTCCCCCCACCCGAATTGAATAGCCGTTGGTGTCAGAGGTCGTGCCGCAGGGACCGACGTTGTTTCTCCAAACGGGATCAACAATGGTTGGTCCGTTACCACTCAAGCCCCAACAGTTGGCACCTGGTTGATTCTCGCGAATTAGCCACAGTTTGTAAGGCACCAGCGAACCGGCTGGAATGGCGACTGAGAGAAAACTATTCTGATCGAGTTCAGCGGCACCAAAAGTAGTCGTTCTGGCCGGCATGGTACCACCCAACATGCCCACAGTGACAGCTGTAGCTACCGCTAAAGATTGCAATGCTTTCTTTAGTTTCATGGTTCACCCGTTGTATTTGATATGCGTGTAGACGGTCACTAAAAGCTTGAGTGCCCTTTCAAAGCCAGAATTTTTCAGTTCTGCAGCTTTCGTTAAAACCAAGTGTGGGAAAGGCCAATGTGCCATGCTGATGTCTCTAAAATCTGTTCGACTCTACGCGATCGCTATTGTCAGCTCAAACTCCTAGTAAGCCTTGAGGGTTTTCCTAAAAATTTAGAAAATTTGTCCGGATAAGGCTAAACCGCCCGCGCTACCTTAGCGCAGGATTACTGGTCTAACATATGGTCTGGCCTCTCGATGCCAAAACGCATCATTAATTAATTTTAGAAATCTTGTGAATCAGGCATCATCGCGCTTTCTCAAGGTTTTATCTTTAGAATCGCCAGACTCGCAGTCGCAGCCCCTGGCAGTTCCATCAAGTGATTTTCCGGCAGTCTCAAAACTTTTCTACAAAGCCTGGGACAATCGATGCAATCAAGGAATATCCGGGTATTTTCAAAATATATCGACGATTTTTGCCAGGAAATTTAGCATGATTCAGTGTCGCGATCGCCTTTCCCGTGTCCAGCCACGGTGGTGGACAGGCGGCTTAGCCATTCTAGGCGGCTTAGCCACTGCTGCCCCCAGTGCTGCGCTAGACGCTGAAGCGTTTAACCAACTGCTACAAACAGGCTCCTGCCCACGCTGCGATCTGTCAGGAGCCGATTTACGCCGACTGGATTTAAGCAGTGTCAATTTAGAGCAGGCCAATCTTAGCGGGGTCAACTTTCACCAAGCCATTCTCGATGATGCTGATCTGAGCGGCGCTGATTTACGTGGAGCCTATCTCTCAGACTTGTCGGCAATCAATGTCAATCTCAATTCTGCTCAGTTGGACCAGGCGATGCTAATTTCTGCCGACTTCACAGACGCCTCCTTCTATCTCACAAATTTTGGCAACGCTTTCATCGAAGATACGCAATTCGTCAATGCGCTACTCATTGGCGCTGATCTCAGCGATATTGTGCTTGTTGACGGCAATTTTGCTGGAGCCATTATGTGTGGTGCGGATATGCACTACGGCGATTACCGTTATGGTTGCGTGTCAGAAAGCGTGGATGCAGAGGAATCGGCTGTGGACTGATTGCTTCACCAGCCCTTGGCTCGCAATCAGCCTAGTGCCACAGTAATGCTGCAATCGGTAAGGCCCATTATGTCGATATGACTCTGATATGAGCGATATAGGCGATCGCCGCTGTTTCTATTGAAGTCATTAATTTACGTCAATTTATAACAGTTTCTGCCAAACCAAATTTTCTCCTGTCAAGTTGATAGGAGATAGAGACACTCGCATGCAATAACGCATTTTTCTTCCATGACATTCTCATCGTCGCTCGGGGCGGCTGCAATCAGCTTCGGCGTATTGGCGATCGCTGGCTGCAGTCTCCCCAGAACCCAGGGAACGAATCCTCCCGCACCGCTGATGGTAGAGTTCATAAATCCGCCGCTAATTGAGACGGCTCAGGTGATGCCCGAACCGCTGCTATTTGAAACAGTCACCGATTTTTCCGAAGGCACTGCTGCTGTGCGCCGAGCTGACAAGTTGGGTTATATCGATTTAGAAGGTAACTGGGTGGCTACCGTTGCCGACGCTAATGTGGAAGTAGCAGGGACCTTTTCCGAAGCCCTGGCTGTGGCCCGAGCGGGGGATTATCACGGCTACATTGAGCCGTCAGGTGACTGGGCGATTGAGGTGCAGTTTCGGCAGGCTCGAGCCTTTTCCGAGGGCAAAGCCGCCGTGCAGGGGGGTGAAAAGTATGGCTTCATTAATCGTCAGGGGCAATGGGTGATTGAGCCTGAGTTTGAGCTGACAGAGAGTTTTACTGAAGGTCTCGCGGTAGTTAAGCAGGATGGCCTCTATGGCTATGTCGATCACACGGGTGATTTAGCGATCCCAGTGCAGTTCAAAGATGCCCGCTCCTTTTCTGAAGCCAGAGCTGTGGTGAAGGTTGATCGTCAATATGGCTATATCGACCCTGATGGCAATATCGCCATTCCCCTCACATTTGATGGTGCTTTCAACTTTGCCGAAGGGCTGGCTCGCGTACGTCAGGGACAAAAATGGGGCTTTATTAATCCGGCTGGCGACTGGGTGATTACGCCTGAGTTTGACTTCGCCTCAGATTTTTCCGAAGGCAAGGCTGTGGTGTTACAGGGCGGCAAGTGGGTCTACATTGACCAAACAGGTGCTGTCGCGATCGCTGGAGAATTTGCCTACGCCGCCGATTTTTCTGAGGGTATGGCAGCGGTGCAAATTGATGGTCAATATGGCTATATCGATGCTTCTGGAGCAACTCTAATCGCTCCCATTTTTCAAAATGCTGGTCGGTTTTCCGAATCACTAGCCCGGGTTCAGGTTAACCAGCAGTGGGGATTTATTAGGCCAGATGGCACCTTGCTCACAAAGCCCTAGCTGGGCTAACCAAGTGGCGCGGATCGGGAAATCGGCAATTTCCTCAGCTAAAGGGCTGAAACCCTGGTTATTAATACATTGGAAATCCAAGTAATAATGGCCGCTTATCGCAACCTAATTAAATCCTGATTGTCAGCAGGCTGGAGCGACTAGCAGATCCGCAACTCTTGAGAAGCCCGCTTGCCGCTGCCCATTCTGGCAAAGATTGAACTGGGAGTCAGATACTTGCTCTAGCCAGTGTCATACCGGTTCTTTTTTCAAAGCTATAGCGTTTGAAACTGAAGGCATTGAGATAAAAACGGTCTCAATCCACAATCAAACATCCAAAATCGAGCATTGCCATAACAGCTGCCGTAGAACCTGAATTTAAAGCAGTTTTCCCGGTCCAAAATCGACTTTTATAAATCAGTCTTTCAAACTAAAGCTGCTTTCTTTTGGAAGGCTGACAATCGGCCCTTCGTTATCTAATTATTTTTGCTGGTCTACCTGAAATTGAATGACACTCTCGAAAACTGTCTGAGACTAGCAGCAATTTCAGAGATTACCTACTAGGGTATGTGTAAATAAAAAGTTGTTGCTACGAATAATCATCTCTTGGCTGTTCCCGACAATTTAGCTTTATGTCTACCGCTAGCTTGAATTCTCTTCCCGTATATCCGCAGTCATCAACGCAGTCTCAGTGTTCTCCTTGGTTGACCCCGATCGCTTATTTTCTAGGTGAACGGCTAATTGTTCCTGGATATTTTCGCAACATCACGGTTGTTGGCCAGCAAAACATTCCTGACAGCGGCCCTACTATTTTGGCCCCGACCCATCGGTCTCGCTGGGATTCGATTATGCTGCCTTACGCTGCAGGTAGGTCTGTTACCGGACGAGATCTGCACTTTATGGTCACTGCTGACGAAGTACGCGGAGTCCAGGGATGGTTTATTCGTCGTCTCGGGGGCTTTGCGGTAAACGTGCGATCGCCCAGCGTATCTAGCTTACGCCACGGCATCGAACTGCTACAGCAGCAAATGATGATGGTTATTTATCCCGAAGGCGGTATCTTTCGCGATCATCAAATCCATCAGCTCAAGCCTGGTCTGGCTCGCATTGCGCTACAGGCCGAAGCCCAAGCCCACGAGTTGGGAGTCAACATCGTTCCGGTTAGCCTGCACTACGATCACCCGATGCCGCACTGGAGGGATTGCGTTGAAATCGCCATTGGTCAGCCTTTAAAAGTGTCAACTTATCTGCCGATTCAAGAAAACCGCCCGCTTACCGCCGAAGAGGCCAAAACCAGCGCCCGGCATTTGACCGAGGACTTGACCGACGCCATGACGCAGTTATCGGCCGAACAGCAGACCAGATTAGTGAAGTCAGCACCGGTTTAAGAACATTCAATCGCGGTCTGAATAAAGCCCTGTGAGGTCTTGTTTGTTGGCAACTTCTTCCCACTGTAGACGGTGACACGGCGCATAAGTAATTTTGATTTTTCAGAGTGTTCCCATCATTAAATTACTCATTTTTCTCCAAGGAACGGCAGAGTAGATAATCGCTATTCAGCGTTAAGTAATTCCGAATGATCAGCTGCAGGCAATCTAAACTATGATGCAGCTTTCGAAATTGGGACCAAAGCACCTTGGGGAGTTAGCCCTAGCCACATGGGTTCACCGGGAGCGATCGCCTCTCCGCTAACGCAACAGCGTTCCGCTCGTTCGGCCGTGGCGGGAATGGTTGCCCGAATATCTTGCCGCTGTAAAGTGCCGTTATGGGAGCCGGATTGCTGCTCTATGTAAGCCCAAAGTATTTCCCGAATCAGCGCTTGGTAGCCTCGATTGCCGGCGATCGCTTTCAAACCGTCTTTCAGCTCCTTTTCCAATCGAATGCTGGTCACTTCCATATCGGTTGTGGATGCGCGGGAAAGTGTGGGCATGGGTGAAAACACCTCCAAGACTCGATAATGTGTGCATAAGCTACCCCCAGTCTAATTACTTCTGTATTACGGGTGTAGTATCTCGACAATAAAATAGCAGATTCTAGGAATTTCAGCGTTTGTGAAACTTAATTTGCGCCCGCCTCCCTCTGCTGTCTGGTCAGTCGGTCCCAAAGCCTCTGAAACCATATCCTGAAAAGGATTTGAGCAGATTATATGGATTGCTTGCGGTTGCCGAAATCCTGACTTATACTTAGGTCTCAAATTCCGAGTGATGTATTGGGAGGTTTCCCATCGCTGAACCATTGACCCTGACTGTAAGTTTGCGAGGCACAAGAGAGGTTAGGGCTAATTGTCAGATATTTCGCCTCACTGGGCTCTTGGATGCTTTCTCAGAACCGACCTTTCGTAAGGTGATGGGAAATTATGCTATCCAAGGTCCCAGCAACCTGATTCTGGATCTATCTGGAATCGATTTTGTCGATAGCTCCGGCTTAGGAGCTTTGGTACAGTTGGTCAAAAAAGCGAAGGATGCGCAAGGCAGTCTGCAATTAATTGCCAATCCTCGCGTGATGCAAACGGTTAAACTTGTGCGCCTAGAAAAGTTCTTGTCGATTCAACCTTCTGTGGATGAGGCTGTGGGCAACTTGAGCTAATTTGGAACAGTTAGCTGTCAGCAAACTGCGGAAAATTCATGGCTCCAGATTTTCGAGAAGCTGCCTCGCAATTTAGCTTGCCGGTATCGCAACTAACTGTCCAGGGCCTATCAGAATCGCAGTTGCGATCGCTCTCGCCCCTTGCTTTTGCCTACGTTGGAGATGCCGTTTATGAGCTGTTTGTGCGCACTCAGCTGCTAATGCCACCTCGACAAATCCGCACTTTTCATCGTGAGGTTGTCGATCAGGTGCGGGCTGAGCAGCAGTCACACTACATAGAGTATTTAAAGCCGCATCTGACGGATGCTGAAACTGATATTTTGCGCCGCGCTCGCAATGCGGTGTCCGGTCGAAAAGTGCGAGCTAATTTGCATGACTATCGACAGGCTACGGCATTGGAGGCATTGTTAGGTTACCTGTATCTCACAAATTCGTCTCGTTTAATGGAACTGTTGGCCTTGTTGCCGATCACCGCCGAGTCAGCATCTGCACCACCGATTTAAAGGGCTGTCTGTTTGTCGCAATACGCTCCGTTATGGTCGAGGTGGCTGACGCAGCCTGATGAGCGCTTGAGACCATCTTTTTTGACAAACCATTTCTAGCTAACTCAGATTTCTGTCACTTTTGCGATCCTCGCCGTCGCACGCTTGATGTCGCTTTATTTTTAATTAGGAAAATTGATGCCATGAGCGATCGCCCAAAACCAGCTAAAAAAGCATCCCGCTCTAAACCAGCGGCTGACCGCCCCTCTAAACGTAGTAGCGGCAAACGATTTGGCCCAGATCGCTGGGATCGCAAAGGCCGTAGCGATCGCCGCGCCAATAATTTTCGCAAAGGTAATCGCCCTCGCCCTGCCAAGCCCGTTAAGCGCGATCAGGCGACGGCTCCAGTTAGCCATAGCGAAGAAGGCGGCGCGGAATCTCCCGACATGATCTTCGGTCGCCATGCGATTCAAGCAGCCCTGGAGGGCGAGCGCACCCTCAACCGGCTATGGATCAACGAGCGTTATCGCTATGACGGTCGTTTCTTGTCGCTAATCAATGAAGCTAAAGCTAATGGCGTTGTGATTGATGAAGTTGATCATCGGCGACTCGCTCAGATTGCCCAAGGCCAAACTCACCAGGGGATCATTGCCCAGGCCGCGCCCTATGACTATTGGGAGCTTGATGCTTTGATCAGTCATGCTAAGGAATCGGCGACTCGGCCCGTTTTGCTGGCCGCTGACAGCATCACTGATCCCCATAACTTGGGAGCGATTATCCGCAGTGCTGAGGCGGTCGGTGCTCAAGGCCTTGTCATTCCCCAACGACGAGCAGCCGGTGTGACATCAACTGTGGCCAAGGTGGCCTCTGGCGCGATTGAGCATTTGCCCATTGCCCGCGTTGTCAATCTACGCCGAGCTTTAGAGACCCTGAAATCTGAAAATTTTTGGATATACGGTTTGGCCGTTGAAGCGAATCACCCAATACATACAGTGGAATTTAGCGGTGCTACGGTGTTAGTGGTGGGGGCAGAAGGGAATGGCCTCAGCTTGATGGTGCAGCAGAGCTGTGACCAAGTCGTCTCAATTCCCTTGGCGGGTAAAACGGCGAGTTTGAACGCGTCTGTAGCCACAGGCATGGCGCTTTACGAAATTTATCGTCAACAGCGGTTGGGACGACTCAATTTAAATTCTTTGCAAAAAGCAAAGTGACAGAGTATAAACGTCATGGAACTGGATCAGTACCGTTTTTAACACCGTAATAATTTGCAAAGCAGAGTTTGATGGGTACGCACTATGGCGAATGTGTTGAAGCAAATTTTCAGCTTTTTCTTTGATTCTGACCGGCAGTGGTGGCTCGAGATAAAAACGACAGCGCCCGCTTGTACTTATTATTTTGGCCCTTTTGATACTGAGCCTGATGCGCAAGCACAGCAGCAAGGCTATTTAGATGATTTGCAGCAGGAAGGCGCGAAAGTAATAGCGGCTGCAGCGATCGCCTTGGATTCGCCACCGCCGCAGCTAACCATTTATGAAGAAGGCATCGATGACCAAGCTCCTGATCCCGCACCGGCTTTTAGCGGTCAGTCTTAAGTTTGGTCAATCAATTATCAGCGGGTGAGCGGCAAGCGACGAATGTTTACTAGCTTTCAGAGATGATTTGAAGCAATATTGGGCAAACTTGTGGGCGCGGAGTAAGTCTTACTTCGCGCTTCCTTTTTGCGGAGCTAGCACGATTGCTTATGATCCATAACGCCCCTCTATGTCCGTAGGTAGAATTTCCTATCGACGGGGGGTGGTGATGGTGCTTCCGAACGATATACTAAACAAAGTAACGAAATGTTATTAATCGCTGATGCATTGAGGCTTTCGCATGGGCCAGGGAATTGATCTCCAAAGAAGTTTTGTCGAGCTGTTGACTCAGTTGGGGTTGCCGACTGGGGTTGCAAGGGCATTGTGGCTGCCCTTGCCCATGACGTTAATTTTGATTGCCGCTACGGTCAGCATTTTTGTCACCGTTTGGCTGGAGCGCAAAATTTCCGCTGCCGCCCAACAGCGTATCGGCCCTGAGTTTGCGGGGCCGCTGGGAACTCTGCAAGCTGCTGCTGACGGCGTCAAGCTGCTTTTTAAGGAAGATATTGTTCCTGCCAAGGCTGACGAGATTTTGTTCACGGTCGGGCCGGCAATGGTGGTCATTCCCGTTTTTCTGTCCTACCTGATTGTGCCGTTTGGCCAGAATATGGTCATTACCGACCTGGGGGTAGGTATTTTTCTGTGGATTGCGCTTTCCAGCATCACTCCCATTGGGCTATTGATGTCGGGCTACTCTTCCAACAATAAGTATTCTTTGCTGGGAGGGCTGCGGGCGGCAGCTCAATCGATTAGTTATGAGATTCCGCTGGCGCTGGCCGTACTGGCAATTGTGCTGATGTCGAATAGTCTGAGCACTATTGACATCGTGGAGCAGCAGGCTGGTTATGGCATTTTGGGCTGGAATGTGTGGCGGCAGCCAGTCGGTTTTATCATCTTCTGGATTGCAGCTTTGGCTGAGTGTGAGCGCCTGCCTTTCGACCTGCCGGAAGCGGAAGAAGAACTGGTGGCGGGATATCAGACCGAATATACCGGAATGAAGTTTGGCCTATTCTATGTGGGGTCTTACGTCAATTTGGTATTGTCGGCGCTGATCTTTTCAGTGTTGTACTTGGGCGGCTGGGAATCACCAATTTCCGTTGACTTTCTGTCAGGTCTCATCGGCATCAGCGAAGCGACTCCTTGGCTACAGTTGATTACTGCTGCGATCGGCATCATGATGACCGTGATCAAAGCCTATTTGCTCGTTTTTCTGGCCGTGCTGCTGCGCTGGACGGTACCACGGGTGCGCATTGACCAATTGCTTGATCTCGGCTGGAAATTCTTATTGCCTGTTTCTTTGGTTAATTTATTGCTGACGGCGGCCCTGAAAATCACTTTCCCCGTCGCCTTTGGCGGCTAGCCCAAGTAGTCACAGGATTACTGGTTACTTTGAAATCATCACTTTATAAACATCATGTTGAACTTTTTGAAGCAGGTCGGTGATTACGCCAAGGAAAGCGTACAGGCTGCTAAATACATCGGTCAGGGTCTCTCGGTTACTTTTGACCACATGCGACGTCGTCCCGTAACCGTGCAATACCCTTATGAAAAGATCATTCCTTCAGAGCGCTACCGGGGCCGTATTCACTTCGAGTTTGATAAGTGCATTGCCTGCGAAGTTTGCGTGCGGGTATGTCCAATTAATCTACCGGTAGTTGATTGGAGCTTCGACAAAGCTAGTAAGAAGAAAACCCTCGACCACTACAGTATTGATTTTGGCGTCTGCATTTTTTGTGGCAACTGCGTGGAGTACTGTCCCACTAACTGTCTATCGATGACAGAAGAATATGAGATGGCTTCTTATGATCGCCATGAGTTGAACTACGACAACGTCGCGCTGGGCCGCTTGCCTTACAAGGTGACACAGGATCCAATGGTGAAGCCTCTGCGAGAGTTTGCTTATTTGCCTAAAGGCGTCACTCAGTCCCACGATTTACCCGCTGATTCTCGTCGCGCTGGCAAAATGCCCCAAGAAATTTTGGCCGAAGCGGAGCCTGCTGAAGCGACGAGTGAAAGCTAGGTCGCTTTTCCTCTATCATTCCTATGGAATGTTTCACTTGCTGTCCACATGGGAGTCACGATTGTGACACTTGCTGAAGGAGTTCAACTAATAACGTTCGGCCTGCTGGCCACGCTAGTGATTGGTACTGCCCTTGGGGTGGTTTTGCTAGCTAATATTGTTTATTCAGCCTTTTTGTTGGGCGGCGTGTTTCTGAGTATTTCTGGTCTGTATGTATTGCTGAATGCGGGCTTTGTTGCGGCTGCTCAAATTTTGATTTACGTTGGCGCGGTTAATGTCCTAATTCTCTTCGGGATCATGTTAGTCAACAAAAATCAGCCCTTTACGCCTGTGCGGCGCGGCTGGATTCGACTGCTAGCCACCGGCGGCGTCTGCTTAGGCCTGTTTGCGCTGCTGTCGACTATGATTCTGGGTACTCCCTGGCAGATTTCCACTGAGACGCCAATCGGTGACGGGGCAACTGCTTTAATTGGTCAACATTTCTTTTCCGATTTTTTGTTGCCGTTTGAATTAGCGTCGGTGTTGCTGCTGATGGCAATGGTAGGGGCGATTATTTTGGCCCGTCGTGAGTACATTCCGGATGAGAAACCAGTTGATGCAGTTTCTGAAGCGCTGACGTTACCCGAGCGGCCGCGTGAGTTGGTGCCAGCTGGTCGTGAGTCTAGCGAGACAGTTGAAGGTTAGTTCTTGCAGCCATTTGAAGGCTACAAATTTCTCTTTGTTTTATTTGGCTTACCGAAATCAACCGTCTTTTTAGCCGATTCTTAAGCTATCGAGCTGACTTTAGCCGCCATATCCCAAAAGATTTCTTGTACCCATGATTCCCTTAGAATTTTACCTTTTGTTAGCCGCCGCCCTATTTTGCATTGGTATCTATGGCTTGGTTACCAGCCGCAACGTAATTCGCGTGCTGATGTCGATTGAACTCCTGCTGAACGCCGTAAATCTCAACTTAATGGCGTTTTCTAACTATCTCGATCCGGCTACTGCAACTGGGCAGGTGTTTGCAGTGTTTGTAATTTCGATCGCTGCTGCTGAAGCTGCTGTTGGATTGGCCATTGTGCTCGCCATCTATCGCAACCGCGACACCGTCGATATGGAAGAGTTTAATTTGCTGAAATGGTGATTTGATTAGGAGCAAACCGGAGCGACATCCTTACAATAGGGAGAAAATTATTTGGAGCGATCGCCCGGCTGTGGAGCTAAATCAGGTCATCATCGCCTACAAAGCGGGAAATCAGTTCAGCAAAAGCCGCGCCGAGCTGTGTGCTGAGCAGCTTCATGAATTGGGATGTAAAACTCTGGTGGGGCCCAGCGGTCCCAAAGACAATCCGTATCCAGTTTTTTTAGCCTCCGCAGAGCAAAAAATTGATTTGGCCGTGGTTCTTGGTGGCGACGGCACCGCCCTAGCCGCAGCCCGTAACTTATCAGCCGACAATATTCCCATTTTGGCCATCAACATTGGCGGGCACTTGGGGTTTTTAACCGAATCGCCCGACGAAACTAAATTTGTCGACATTTGGCAGCGGCTGCTGAACGATCGCTTCGCAGTGCAGCGGCGCATGATGCTGAGGGCTCAAGCCTTTGAAGGCGATCGCTCTAACCTAGAACCGGCTAGCGACACCTATTTAGCCCTCAATGAAATGTGCGTTAAGCCGGCCTCACCGGATCGCATGATCACCTCTATTTTAGAGATGGAAATTGATGGTGAAGTGGTCGATCAATATCAGGGAGATGGTCTACTCATCAGCACGCCGACGGGCTCAACTGGCTACACAGTGGCCGCTAATGGCCCTATCGTCCATCCCGGTATGGATGCCCTAATTGTCACCCCAATTTGTCCCCTTAGTCTATCCAGCCGTCCTATTGTCCTGCCGCCAGGGTGTGTCGTCAGCGTATGGCCACTGGCCGACTATGATCACAGCACTAAACTTTGGATGGACGGCGTTATGGCCACCTCAATCTGGCCGGGCCAGCGAGTGGACATTCGCATGGCTCCCGGATGGGCACAGTTTATTATTTTGGCTAAACGCTATTCTTATTACCGCACCCTACGCAGCAAACTCCAGTGGGCAGGGGCACGCATTCATTATGAAAATGATCACAGAAATTAAAACGAGCAATGAATACGGGGCAGTCCTTAATGGCTAAGAATAAGGAAATAGAACACTAGGTCTAACGAGCAGTTGCGATGACTCTAAGATCAAGTTAACCAGCAATCCACGGATAGAGCTGAAACTGAAAGTGCTGGGATGAAACGGTTTCAAATCTACAATCGAAAATCTAAAGTCGAGAATGGGTACCAGCGATAATTCAATCGCCAAAATCAGCAGGGTCTGAAAATTAGTTAGTCTTTGGTGTCGCTCAGCCGGGATAATAGAAAAGTCACGCTGCCATCAGGAAATTGGCTGGCGTTATGGCTTGGTGATCACGGTTGTTAACCACTAAGCCCTGAATTGTTAACCACGCCCGATGCGCCTAATCGCCAATGAATTATTACATTGCCCCTCGGTTCCTTGATAAACTGGCCGTCCACATCACCAAAAACTATCTCAACCTTGACGGCGTTAAAGTGCCGCTGATTTTGGGAGTTCACGGTCGCAAAGGCGAGGGCAAAACCTTTCAGTGTGAGCTGGTGTATGAGCGCATGGGCATTGAGCTGGTTCACATTTCCGGTGGCGAATTGGAAAGTCCTGATGCTGGCGATCCGGCGCGGCTCATTCGCTTGCGCTACCGTGAAGCCGCCGAATTGGTGAAAGTGCGGGGCGTCATGGCGGTGTTGATGATTAACGATTTAGATGCCGGGGCGGGCCGATTTGACGCCTTGACCCAGTACACCGTCAACACGCAGTTGGTCAACAATACCCTGATGAACATTGCGGATAATCCGACCAATGTGCAACTGCCAGGTAGCTATGATGACCAGCCCATCCAGCGGGTTCCGATTATCGTGACCGGCAATGACTTTGCCACTCTGTATGAGCCGCTGGTGCGCGATGGCCGAATGGAAAAGTTCTACTGGCAGCCCGATCGCAGCGATCGCATTGGCATCGTCGGCGGTATCTTTAAGCCCGACAACTTGGGAGATAGGGCGATCGAGCAGTTGGTGGATACGTTTCCGCAACAGGCGATCGACTTTTATGGCGCCCTAAGAGCTCGCATTTATGATGAGCAAGTGCGCGACTTTATCCACTCCGTGGGCATTCAATCGGTTTCCAGCCGGGTCGTAAATCCCGTCAAACCGCTACGGTTTGGCAAGCCGCAATTTTCGCTTAATCACCTGCTGGAGGTCGGACAGCAGATGGTCGAAGAGCAGCGCTATCTGCAAGAAATGCGGCTGGCTGATCAATACAACCGGGCCTTGCGAGAACGAGTTTCACCTGGAGAAGGGCTGTCAATGCAGGCGGCTGCCTCCGGCCAGCCATCTGGTCAGCCGTTTTATCGCACCTATGATGCAGAAGAGCAGTCTACACTCTCGGGCGGCAACGGCAACGCGGTTTCCCCACCGTCTGCGTCCGCGGCGACGGCTTCTCCAGCCGCGACTTTACCAACTGACACAGTGCGCCATGTCGAATCGCTGCTAGGTCAGGGATACCGCGTTGGTCTAGAGCATGTTGATGCCCGCCGATTCCGCACAAATGCCTGGCAAAGCTGTTCGACCATCAAAACTCAAAATCCCGGTGAGGCCGTCACGGCTTTGGAGCAGTGCCTGGTCGACTTTCCAAACGAATATGTGCGCCTCATTGGCATCGATCCCAAAAACAAGCGGCGTGTGTTGGAGCAAATTATTCAGCGGCCCTGATCGGAAAATTGCCCTGAAAATATGACTTCAGCCATTTAAGCAGGTGCGCCCAGTAATATGCGGATGCTCAGCCCACAGCAAGATATAGCAATCCGTATAAAGGTCAGGTCGGTTAAAGTAGATAAAAAGTTTGGATTCCTGCCGATGCCCGCCGCCTACAGTCTCGACCTGCGCCAGAAAGCGATCGCCGCCCTCGAAGCAGGGCACTCCAAAGCCGCTGT
>JBCCJU010000008.1:0-61254 GCA_039027715.1 Cyanobacteria bacterium P01_C01_bin.120 | reverse complement strand
GGTGCCAATGGAGCCGGTGGAGCCAAGCAGAGTAATCGCTTTCACGGTGTTACCAGAGTGCAGGTCATCTCCAATTTACAATTTCGCGGCCGCTCTCCAAAACGCTTAAGCGTAGGCAATTGAGTTTTTGCATGTCTTAAAATACCTAGTTGCCTAAGGGGCCGAGCACTGTATCGGCTTTTTTCCACAATCACCCCAAACGATAAACTTCACCCTCTAAAATAAGAGACTATCGTTATTCGCTTTTCCTTTCTATGACTGTCCGCGTGCGCATCGCGCCTAGCCCCACTGGCAATCTGCACATTGGTACCGCTCGTACTGCAGTGTTTAACTGGCTGTTTGCCCGCCATCACGGCGGACAGTTTATTTTGCGAGTGGAAGATACGGATACGGAGCGATCGCGCCCTGAATTTACCGACAATATCACCGAGGGCTTGCAGTGGCTCGGCTTAAATTGGGACGAAGGCCCCTTCTTTCAGTCCCAGCGGCTAGACCTATATCAACAGGCGATCCAAACCCTGTTGGACAAAGGGTTAGCTTATCGTGCTTACGACACCCCCGAAGAGCTGGACCAGATGCGGGCAGCTCAGAAAGCCAAAAACCAAGCGCCGCGCTACGACAACCGTCATCGCGACCTAACTGAGGAACAGCAGCGGGCTTTTGAGGCGGCAGGTCGTCAAGCGGTGATTCGCTTTAAAATTGACGGCGATCGCACCATTCAGTGGCAGGATTTGGTGCGTGGCTCCATGACTTGGCAAGGCAGCGATTTGGGTGGCGATATGGTAATCGCGCGAGCCTCATCGGTAGACAGCATTGGCCAGCCCCTTTACAACTTGGCGGTGGTGGTAGACGACATGGACATGCAAATCAGCCATGTCATTCGCGGCGAAGACCACATTGCTAACACCGCCAAGCAAATCTTGCTGTATGAAGCCCTAGGAGGCGCTGTTCCTGAATTTGCCCACACGCCGCTGATTCTGAATGAACAAGGAGCAAAGCTTTCCAAGCGGGATGGCGTCACTGCCATCTCTGATTTTCAGCATATGGGCTTTACTGCAGCGGCGCTGGCGAACTATATGACGCTGTTGGGCTGGTCGGCCCCCGACGCCGAAGAAGTATTTACGCTGTCAGCAGTGGCGGAAAAGTTTAGTTTCGATCGCGTCAACAAAGCTGGAGCAAAATTTGACTGGGACAAGCTTGACTGGCTCAACAGTCAATATCTGCATCAAATTCCCCCAGCGGAATTAGTGGAGTTGCTCATTCCCTATTGGCAAGAGGCGGGCTACGCCTTTGACCCCGTAGCCGACAAAGGCTGGTTGACAGCTCTGGCGGAACTACTCGGACCCAGCCTTACGCGCCTCCCTGATGCCGTCGAGCAGGGACGTTTTTTCTTCTCGGAGCTGATGGATTATTCCGAGGCGGCGACCAAACAACTGCATCAAGACGGTGTTGTGGAACTGCTGCAAACCACTCTCAGTAAGCTGCAATCGGGTACTGCCCTCGACGGTCTGGACGCTGGCAAAGCCCTAATCAACGAGGTAGTTAAAGCCCACGGCATTAAGAAAGGCCTGATGATGAAATCGTTACGAGCGGCCCTAATGGGTGACATGCAAGGGCCCGATTTGCTGGAGTTATGGTTGATTTTGCATCAGCGAAAATTTGACCTGCCTCGATTGAAAGCGGCTTTGGAACTGTCGCAAAATTAGCATCGTCTACCGGTGAAGAGTCACGCAGTCTATGCAAGGTGTTCCCATGAACATATTCCGGATTTTGGGTCGTTTGGCAACGGCGGGTCTGCTCGGCAGCCTGCTGTTTGGCTTCAGCGAGGGACTGGGATGGCGGTCGGCCACTGCCCAGACGCTGTTTATTAGACTCGCAGTAGGGTTTACTCCCAACCCTACAGTCTTAGAGGGCACTGGCGGCGGCGATCGCCCAGCCGCAGAGGTAGTCAACGCCACCAACAGTCTCACTGGACCGTGCCTGGGCTACATCTCTGAAACGCCGCATGAAGAAGTTACTTTAGACTCCAACTTCGCAAATTTGGAAATGCGGGTCGAATCAGAGCTCGATACCACCCTGATTGTCTCTGGCCCCGATGGCATCTGGTGTAATGACGATAGCGGCGGTAAGAATCCTGCGATCGCAGGCGGCTGGGCGCCTGGCATTTATCAGGTTTGGATCGGGGCCTACCGGGCAGAACAAGTACCTGAGTATGTGCTTTATATTAGCGATCGCTCATAGCTAATTTGGTGAATGGGCGATTGTGACCGAAGTTATGGCTGCAGTTGCACTGTCGTCGAATACAAAGCCAGCCTGTTTATGCAAGCTGGCTTTGTGGTGAGCGTTGAATATTAGAATGCCAGCGTGGACGGGCACACTGGAGACAGTCGCTCGGATTTATGCCTCAAAGCCATGCACGACAGACAGCCCACTGATACGTTGA
This sequence comes from Cyanobacteria bacterium P01_C01_bin.120, assembly GCA_039027715.1. GTDB lineage: Bacteria > Cyanobacteriota > Cyanobacteriia > Phormidesmidales > Phormidesmidaceae > Halomicronema. The sequence goes on along the minus strand of JBCCJU010000008.1, from coordinate 58,811 downwards.
TTCAGTCGCGGTACAAAATTTTAGGCGTGCTGGGGCGAGGCGGCAGTGGCACAACCTATCGCGCGGAAGATGCGTTTACTGGCCGACAGGTAGCGCTCAAAGAACTGTCGCTGAAGGGCTTAAGCGACTGGAAAAAGTTGGAATTGTTTGAGCGTGAGGCTCGAGTATTAGAGGGGCTCGATCATCCCGCTATTCCCAACTATGTAGACTACTTTCAGATCGATACTGCCGATAATCGACTGTTCTACATTGCCCAGGAAATTGCCGAAGGGCAATCATTAGCGGAGTTGGTGGCTGCAGGCGATCGCTTTTCAGAAGCCGAAATCGAGCGCCTAGCCGCAGAAATTTTGGAAGTGCTGCAATATCTGCACGGCCAGAATCCGCCCATTATTCACCGCGATATCAAGCCGCAAAATATTATTCGCCATATCGATGGTCATATTTATCTGGTCGACTTTGGGGCTGTGCAAACGGTCTACCGAGAAGCCACAGCTTTTAGCAGCACCGTAGTAGGGACCTACGGCTATATGGCTCCCGAACAGTTTCGCGGTCAGGCCTATCCGGCTACAGATTTATACGGACTGGGCGCAACTCTGCTTTACCTGTTGACCCACCAAAATCCTGGCGATTTACCCCAACGGCGGCTAAAAATCGAGTTTCGCTCCGCGGTGTCAATATCCGATTCCTTAGCTAACTGGCTAGACGGGTTGCTGGAGCCCCTGTTGGAGGAGCGATTTACCTCGGCAGAGGTAGCCTACGATGCCCTCACCCAGCCGACGTCGCGGCAACAACGACTGCTGACTCATCGGGACCATAAGCTAGCGAGCGTCCTGCATCAGCCCTCGGGTAGCAAAATCAAGCTAAGCCGTAGTCATCGTCACTTATCTTTGCGAATTCCGCCTGCCGGTTTCAGCGGTGAAACCTTTGGAATTGGAGTATTCGCCCTTTTTTGGAACGGCTTTATCTTTTTCTGGACAGGTGCTGCTGCATTAGGCGGTGCGCCCATTTTCTTTGTGCTGTTTTCACTGCCGTTTTGGGCAGTTGGGATAGGCATGATGGCGATGCTGCTCAATGCGCTAGTCGGAAAGACAACTCTAGAAGTGCAGGGCGATCGCTATGTCTTAACCCGTCAGCTTTTGCGCTGGAAACAAGTGCATACAGGAGCCGCCAGAGATCTTTACAGCGTTGAGCTGACGACGGCTTATACGCAAAACAGTCGTCCAGTAAAAACTATTGCCCTCAGCGCTGGAACGCAAGTTCACAAGTTTGGCACGCCTCTCTCTAATCCAGAAAAAGCGTGGGTCGTTTCAGAAATTCAAGCGTTTATCAACGATCAGAGCAGCAGTCATGGAAACTTTTGAGTCAGGACAAGAGCGGGCGCGTATCCCGGCAGCATAGCCGAAAAGAACATCGGCAGTGAGCAAAAATCTGAATTTGGCAGACAGCGCTTGCCAAATCCCCTGATCATCCCAACTTAGACCAGGTAAGGCGAGATGACTGGACTCATTGGATACTCAACTAGTCGCTGCCGCCCCAAGTCCAGCGGGGATTGCCGTCGCGTAGGCCGCCGAAGATTAGTGTTGACGTAAAACCGTTGGCGTCAGGGATGCCGCTCATGTCCAGAGTGGCCGTAACTTGGCCGTTATCGAGCTGTACCTGCAGGTAGGAATGCCATTCGTAAGCTTCATCGTCAATGCGATCGATGATGGCTGACCCTTGACAGTTTTGAAATTGAGGTTTGAGGGTAGCGATCCAAGTAGTGCTGAAGGTGTTGGAACTGGCAACTCGAACATTGGTGGCGATATCTCGCAGCTTGATCATGCCATCTCGGGAGAAGCCGCCTTCGACATAGGGTCGGGCCGTTTCATGGGCGATGAGCTGAGTGGGGCAGGTGCCCTCATTCCTTAAGGTTGGCAATACTTCCAGTTCGATGGTGGTGGCAAAGGCGGGGGCAGTGAGGCTGCTCAGCAGGCTAATGGGCAGGCTCCAGGGGAGCGATCGCCGGATTTGAATGGATTTCATAGTGACTGATATGGGAAAAGCTATCTTGATGCGGAAAAAGGTGCTTAGCATCTAATTAGACCAACACCTTGAAAAAGCGCTTTTACAGAATTTTGACCACCATCACAGCTCAGCTTCTGGCACTGCCCTGCAGGAACGCTCCACCGCCCGCTGCCAAGTGATGCTCGCTGCGCTACGCTGGTTGCTGGTCAGTTTACAGACCTCAGCCCGTCCCTCTTATGCCCAGAGACACCATGGACTTTTTGGACCGCGTCGAAGCCTCTCAGCGGATTGGTAAAGTCGTGAAATCAAATTCCCACTGCGACTACGTTATTCAGGTCGATGATAGCCATGACGTCGTGACGCCCCCACGCCCAGAGGACTATGGGTTTGGACAGTTTGTGGCGCTGGAGGACGGCGATCGCCACTGGGCAGTAGGCTTAATTTATAACTCCCAGTTGGTCAATCCCCTATTTCTCAACAATGGGCCGCGATTGTCGAGTGAGCCTGATCCCATATTCACCCCTGACTTGATTAGCGAAACGCGCACGCTGTTGGGGGTGGTGCTGATTGGCAGCCTGGAAAAGGCGAGTCAAACTCTCTACGGTCAGCACGGCATTCCCAAAGAAGTCGTGCCTGTCAACACTGATGTATACAGCCTGGACTCCGATACGGTGCACCGCTTTCACTGCACCGCTGATGGCAAACCTCAGTTTTGCTATTACAGCCATCTGCTGCGCTCTGGAGGACTGTTTGCGGCTCAGCTTACTCAGCAGGTTTTGAATGAACTCATCGACAGCAACCTATTTACCGGAGCTGATCAGCGAGCTTTGACGGTGCTTTGCAAAGAACTGTCCTGGAAAAATACGATGGGCGCGATGCGATAAGAGATTAGGGCTTTGCGTGTAAATAAAGTACCTGACTGGTGGCAGGGTGGTTGGGTGGCAGGGTGGTTGGATAAGAGAGGGTGATGGAGAGGTTATTAATTTGCACATTCCTTAGCGCTGAAGTGAGCTAGTCCCGCACTCTAGGGGCAGGGCTCTGGCCCCCGAAATTAAGCTAAGCCAATTTCTCGCAGGCGCTGCAGCAGATATTCACCGGCGGTGAGTTGAGGAAAGTTGGCCCTGCCGCCAGTGCGCTCAATGCAGCCCGGCAGGGGTGAGAGGTCCATTTCGGGACGGGGATGGACGAAAAACGGCAGCGAAAAGCGACGATCGCGATCGCTTTCAGGATTCGTCACTCGATGGGTTGTGCTTTTGAACAGACCATTGGTTAAGTTCTGCAACATATCGCCAGTATCGACGATGATTTGTCCGGGAATTGCGGCAATGGGTAACCATGAGCCATCTGCCTGCAGTAGTTCTAGACCGGGAGTCGTAGCTTCGCAGAGCAGCGTAATGAGGTTGATATCCTCATGGGCGGCGGCGCGCAGTTGGGCAGCCGGCAGGGCAGCCGGCACCGGCGGGTAGTGCAGCACACGCAGCAGCGTAGGGCTATTAGCCGTGGTGTCAGCCAGAAATTGTCTGGGGAGATCCAAATACAGCGCGCAGGCTTCCAGCAGGGAGTTGGCACAGCGATCTAGCTGTTGAAACAAGGGAAGCATGGTGGATTTGAAGGCCGGCACCTCGTGAGGCCAGAGATTGGCTGGGCGGGTCTGTTCTGGGCCAATATGCCAAAACTCCTTGAGATCGACATGAGCAGAATCTTTAGCATGTTCGCGCCCAAACGCTGTAAAGCCGCGCTGGCCATTCAACGCCCGATCTTCGTACTGGTTTTTGACAGCAGGGGGCAACGTGAACACCGTAGCAGCAGCGGCATAGGCCGCTTGAATCAGGTTAGGGTCGATACCGTGATCGGTAAGCGCAAAAAAGCCGATCGCTTCCAAAGCTTTTCCTAGCTGGCGCACGAAGGCTTGCTGTGCCGCTGATGAGCCCTCCACAAATGTCTGGAGGCTTAAGACAGGAATGGTTTGTGACAGCACTGGCAGCACCAGAACAACAGCAGAATGAGTAGGTGCTTTTAGCATAGGGCGCCAGGCTAAATTTGGTGGACTGTGGCACAGTAAAAAGCGACAAGAGGCGATCGCATGGAAACGTTAGTTATTCATCATCAAACGCTGCAGTTGCTGCCGGAGAAAGCCATATACCTGCCGGAGCATCAAACGCTGCTGGTGTCTGACGTGCATTTAGGAAAATCAGAAACGTTTCAGCACTTCGGTATTCCCATTCCCAGTCAAGTCAATCAGGCGACGCTGGAACGGCTCCAGCAGGCTCAAATTCGCACTCAGGCACATCGGCTCTTTGTGCTGGGTGATTTGTTTCACGCCCAGGCTGGCATGGTAGACGAAGTAATCGATAGCTGGCTGAAGTTTTTGGCAATCACTCAGCTAGAGGCGCATCTAATCTTAGGCAACCACGATCGCCCTTTAATCGAAGAGCTCTCGCAGTTTTCTTTGACTTGCTACACCACGCCAATTGACCTGAATGGCATTTTGCTGAGCCACGAGCCTTTACCAGTGTCAGATGATCTCAATATTTGCGGCCACGTGCATCCTTGTGTGCAGTTGGGGGACAAGGGCGATCGCTTGCGGCTGCCTTGCTTCTATTGGGAAGCGCAGCTCAATCGCCTCACGCTGCCTTCGTTTGGTGACTTCACCGGGGGCTACACGGTCACTATTAGCCACGACACGGCAGCCTATGCGATTGCCGAAGACGCCATCATTCCGTTTAGTCGCTGTGGCTGATGGTCTTAACGATTTTCGTAGCGCTTAATTTCTGGCAAACATCAACCCTGCAACGCCATCTCACATATGCTGCAGAGCTAAAAGCTAGATACGACCGCGCTAATCCTGAAGGGAAAAACGGCCATCGCGGTTGCTCAGCCAGCAATTACCCGATTGCGGCCAGTACGTTTAGCCCGTAAAAGATAATCGTCGGCCCGGCGCACGAGATCCTCTCCTTTCTCGTCATCACCGGTAGTTAACGTGGCCGCCCCAATGCTTACCGTCAGCGGCAAATCTAGACTACGGCTAACCACAAAAGGCGTGTCATTGATTAGCCGCCGCAGTCTCTCGGCTAGCTTTTCGGCCTCGTGGGCAGACGTATTTTGCAGCAGCACCACAAATTCTTCGCCGCCATAGCGAAACGGCGTTTCATAAAAACGCATGTGATGCCGTAGGCGATCGGCAAACATCCTCAGCACTTGGTCGCCGACTAAATGGCCATAGCGATCGTTCACCTGCTTAAAAAAGTCAATATCAAGAATCAGCAGGCTCAGCGGATGGGTCTGATCGCGGGTGATTTGAATCTGACGCGGTAGTTCCCAATCAAAAGCGCGCCGATTGCCTAACTGCGTGAGGGGATCAACTAGGGCGATCGCCGACAGCAAATCATTAGCTTGAGACAATTCTCGATAAGCCTGATTGCGGCGAAGCGCGGCTCTAATATGCGCTTGAATTAACTGATTGAGATGCTCATAGGACACCGCGTTGACGTCTTTTATCAGCTTTGGCATACACAGATAAGCATCGGCCCCAGCCTCCAGTGCGGTCGCGGTGAGTCCCGTTTGCCGCAGGAGGATTTCCACCGAGGAGTGAGCTTCATCAGAAAGCCATTCGTCTAGCAAAATGCAGTAGCACCACATAAGCGGTCGCTGCTGTTTGAGATATTGACAAAACTCCCAGTTATCGGGGTGAGTCGCTTGCAATATAATCAAATCGGGAGTTTCTGACTCTAAGAGTTGTTCAGCGGCAACCGCATCCTGAACTTTCCATGGCGTCATAGCCGCGAGTCCTCGCACTCGCTCACACAGTGATCCTGAAAACTCAGAATCGCCGACAATTAAAACCGATGCATTCATTACAGGGAAAATAGACCTGTGTGGATGAACAACACGATGCCGCTGCAGACGAAACAAGTATAAAGGAGAGAAAATCGCTCACTCTATGCTAATTCCGCTCCAAAGTCACCAAAACTGTAAACTGATGCACGAGGGCAGAAAGACTGCAAAGAAACTGTCGGGAGCTGCGTTTCTGGGCGACTCTTTTATAGATAAACAACATCACTACGTAAATATTCCAGACGGCAGCAAAAAGTTAGAGCAATTTTCTGCAGCCCCATAAATACCCCTTAAGAGATGTATCTATTCATTCAATCTGCTATGTAGCATTCCCGGATAATCTGTGCAATTTACGAATAGATCTGTGAGATTGCCATCTAAAAAGACTATTCGCGGTCCTGTAGAGCGGTTTATATCAGTCAATGCCTTAATTTCGAGATTACAGTCGACATCAAAACGGATGAAAACAAATTCTGACGTCAGTCGCTGCAATCGCCAAAACATAGGCTTAAAAAGCATTCTATTCAAAGGATATCTTATCTTTGATGCAACTAGCCAGACTGCTTTTTTTTGGCTGCTCCATTGCTTAGGAGAGGCTAAATAAGTAATTAGTTGGAGAATCCTGAGTATCATTTGTAACGTCAGATTTTTGACCACAGCGCAGTGGAAAATGTCGTCGGGAATCGTATTTGGATTCTTCACTAGATGAGGTAACATCCCTCACAATGGTTGTTAGTTATCAATGTTGTTGGCACTTAAATTGCCGGTCGTCTTATGTCTACTTCGCAGTCCCAGTCTTTCGTCACTCGTGGAGCCGATATCCGTAAAACCTTTTTAGAGTTTTACGCCCAGCGGGGCCATGCCATCTTGCCCAGTGCCTCTCTGGTGCCCGAAGATCCTACAGTGTTGCTAACAATCGCCGGCATGCTGCAGTTTAAGCCGATCTTTTTGGGCCAGCGGCAAGCCGAGGTAGACCGGGCAACGACTTCTCAGAAATGTATTCGCACCAACGATATTGAGAATGTGGGGCGCACCGCTCGGCACCATACGTTTTTTGAAATGCTGGGCAACTTTAGCTTCGGTGATTATTTCAAGGAACAGGCGATCGCCTGGGCCTGGGAACTCTCTACTCAAGTTTTTCAACTGCCGGCAGAACGGCTCGTGGTCAGCGTCTTTCGCGAAGATGACGAAGCCTTTGCAATTTGGCGCGACCAAATTGGCGTGCCTGCCCACCGCATTCAGCGCATGGATGAAGCCGATAACTTTTGGACTTCTGGCCCCACCGGCCCCTGCGGCCCCTGTTCAGAAATCTATTACGACTTTCATCCAGAGCAGGGGGATGACAAGATTGACCTCGAAGACGACTCGCGCTTTATCGAGTTTTATAATCTGGTGTTTATGCAGTTCAACCGGGATGCGGAGGGCAACCTGACGCCGCTGCAGAAGCAAAATATCGACACCGGACTGGGGCTGGAGCGCATGGCCCAAATCCTGCAGGGCAAGCCCAACAACTACGAGACCGACTTAATCTTCCCGATTATTCAAACAGCGGCAGCCATTGCCGACTTGCCCTATGGCCAAGCAGACGAGGCGCAAAAAACTGCCTACAAGGTGATTGGTGACCACGTGCGGGCCAGCACCCATATGATTGCCGACGGCATTTTGCCCGAGAACGTGGGGCGCGGCTACATTCTGCGGCGACTGATCCGGCGGGTGGTACGAAGTGGCCGCCAGGTGGGCATCGACCAGCCGTTTGTGGTGCCTGTGGCGGAAAACGCGATCGCCTTAATGGCTGAGGCTTATCCCAATCTCAAAGAGCGGCAGTCAGTGATTATCCGTACCCTGGCGGGAGAGGAGCAACAGTTCCTGAATACCCTTAAAATCGGCGGTAAAAGCTTTGACGATGAAATTGCCAAGCTGAAGCAGGCGGGTAAAACTGAAATTCCTGGCGATGTGGCCTTCTATCTGTTTGCCACCAAGGGCTTTCCGGTGGAACTGACCCAGGAGATGGCGGCAGAAATTGACTTCACGGTCGATATGGCGGGCTATCAGCAAGCAGTCAAAGAACACGAAGCGATTTCCGGTCAAGGACGCGAAGAAATTGACTTGACCCAACAGTCTGACCTCAAGAAGCTGTCGACTCGGACTGAAGCGACATCGTTCCTGGGTTTTACCGAGGCCACCAGTACAGCGCTGATCACGGACTTGTTTGTAGATGAGCAGGAAACTGCCGTTGCTGCAGCGGGTGCTGTGGTGCAGGTCGTGCTGGATCAAACGCCGTTCTTTGCCGAATCGGGGGGACAAATCGGCGATCGCGGCTACCTGATGGGCGAGGATTTAATTGTTCGCATTGAAGATGTGCAAAAAGTCGGCACTACCTTCATCCATTTTGGTCAAGTGGAGCGAGGCCAGATTGCCCCGGGCAATGCCGTCACGGCGCAGATTGATCAGGCCTGTCGGCGGCGGGCTCAGGCTAACCACACCGCCACCCACCTGCTGCAGGCAGCCCTCAAGCAGCTGGTAGACGACGACATTGCTCAGGCCGGTTCTCTCGTCGCCTTTGACCGGTTACGGTTTGATTTCAGCTTTTCCCGTCCGCTGACCTCTGATGAGCTGCGGCAAGTGGAAGCCCAGGTGAACACCTGGATTGCTGAAGATCATAAGGTCGTAATTTCGATTATGCCGATTAAGGAGGCCAAGGCGAAGGGCGCCCTGGCGATGTTTGGCCAGAAGTATGGCGAAATGGTGCGCGTGGTGGACTTCCCCGGCGTTTCGATGGAGCTGTGCGGTGGCACTCACGTAATTGGTACGGCGGAAATTGGCGTATTTAAGATTGTCTCGGAGTCCGGCATCTCGGCGGGGGTGCGCCGCATCGAAGCAGTCGCCGGTCCCTCAGTACTGGACTATCTGAATGTGCGGGATGCGGTCGTGCGCGATCTGTCAGAACGCTTCAAAGTAAAGCCGGAGGAAGTGCCAGACCGCATCACCAGCCTGCAAACTGAGCTTAAGGCCGCACAAAAAGCACTGGAAGCGATGAAATCTGAGTTGGCCATTGTGCAGTCAGATCAGTTGATTAACGAAGCTGAAGCTGTCGGAGACTTGAAAGTCCTGGTGGCAGAACTTTCAGGGGTGGCTCCCGACGCTCTGAAAACGGCGGCGGAGCGGCTGCTGCAAAAGCTGGGTGCCGGAGCTGTCGTTTTGGGCTCTGTACCGGAAGCGGGCAAGGTCAGTTTGGTAGCGGCTTTTAGTCCCCAAGTGATTGAACAAAAGCTGCAGGCCGGCAAATTTATTGGGGCGATCGCCAAACTCTGCGGCGGGGGCGGCGGGGGCCGTCCCAACCTCGCCCAAGCCGGGGGCCGCGATGCGTCTAAATTACCGGAAGTTCTAGCTATTGCTAAACAGCAGCTACTGGACAGCTTGACTTAGTTGGACGTGCTTTCTTCTAGCGTAGGTGAAGCATCGCCCAGCAGGCGATCGAGGGTTTCCCCTAATTTATCGGCGATACCTTCCACCCAGGCTTCGTCCTGTTTGGTGTAGCTACGCGGGGCATTGGCTGCCAAAATCAAGGCTCCCCGCTGGCCCATCGGCTGGCAGATCAGCCCTTGCGTGTTCTCTGGTAGGTAGTTGAATTCCACTCTGCCCGGATAGAGTTTCAGATCGACTAAGTAAACCGCCTTTTGCTTGTCTAATACGCGCTGCAGAATGGCCCCAGCCTGCACCGCCGTCGCTGCGCCCAAAATGCCCCGCCGCATCAACACGCGGCCATCATAATAGGCCATCAGCGATCGCGTTACCGTATTGGTCAGCAGCAAATGAGAGGCCCAGGCCAGCTCCGTCTGCACGATTTCCGGCAGGCTTGCATCCAGCTCAAAACCGGATTCCCCCATCAGCGTCACCGTATCGGGTAATTGCGGCTGCACCCGCTGCCACAGCAATCCCGTTAGCACCAGCACCGCACACAAAATCACCCCCATCACATCGGAGCGGGCCTGAGAATCCGTCAAGGCCGGGGTCAGCAAACGATTCGCCATCAACAAAGAACTGCCGATGATGCCCGTTGCGATCGGCAGACGGCGGAGCCAGGTGTTGGGATCGGATGCGGCCATGGGTTTAGGGGGGTGAGGGTGGCTGGGTGGATGGGTGGATGGGTAGCTGGGTGGATGGGTGGATGGGTGGATGGGTATATAGCAAATCACCATTAGGTTCGGTTATCTCTAGTTGCTGCAATCCTCGCACAGCAGTGCTTTTGCTTCTGCCTTTATTCTTCATTCTTTTGCTCGGCGTTGGGTTAACCGGCCAAGCGCTTTTGCACAGTCAGAGGGCAGGTTGTTGGCTCAAACCACCACTTGCTTATACGGCAAGAGCCTGGTCAATAGGTTGAAGTAGTCGAGAGCTAACCGATAGGGATGACTTTATTAGTTTCTCATCACCCCGTCACTCATTACGCTAAAGCCCTCCGGGCACGCTCCGCTAACACCCCATCACCCTGCCACTCCTTCCCCCTATCCTCCTGACAACGGCTGAATTCGTCCGGGCGGCCAGTAAATCTTGTACGCGCGGCCTAGGATATTTTCCATCGGTAAGTATCCCCAAATGTGGGAGTCGTTGCTGCGATCGCGGTTATCCCCTAGCACAAAATAATTCACCGGGGGCACTTGCTCTGGTCCCCAGTCATAACTGGGCGGTGCCTGCACATAGGGTTCGCTCAACGGCTGTCCCTCGACCAGCACCTGCTGTTCCCGCACTTCCAGTTGCTGATTAGGACCGCCAATGATGCGTTTGACGATCAAGTCATTTTGGTCCCGTTCGGGCAGGCGCCGTCGCAGGGCGGCAGGCGGTTCGAAGACCACAATATCGCCCACAGCGGGCTGATAGTTTTGATGGCGACGCACAAATAGGCGATCGCCTACCTGCAGCGTGGGCACCATCGAGTCACTGGGTACCAGACATTGAATAAATGTCTCATTGACCCAGTGAGGCGCATTACCGAGCACCAGCCGAGTGACAAATAGTCCTAAAATCAGCAGGGCGATCGCAGTGGGTTGGCGGCGCGATCGCTTTGGAAAACTGTGATAAAGCTGATAGCAGCTAAAGGCCCACACCGCTGGCGGTATAGGAGCTAGCAGCGGCTGCTGATTAGCTAACCAAGCGGTGATGAGGCCAATCAATAGCAGCCAGCCCCCCGCAGTGGCCTGCTGGGCATATAAATGCCCTAAACCTGGGAGCAATTGTGATAGAAACACCGCATACCAAACATCTTGGCGCCCTTTGGGTACGGAAATGCGAGTGGCATAATTGGCCTGCGTACCCCGATAAGCGTCCAAAATACTAAAGCTGTAAAGCAGCACCAGCAGGCCCAACGCACCCAAGCCATACAGAGTGTTGCCCGCCGCCCCAAAAATTGACCAGACGGCATAGAGCAACAGAAAGAGAGCGATCGCTAACAGCCCGCCACCCTTCCATCGATGCTGGCTGTAAAGCTGGCCCAAGCCCGGAAAGATCAGAGCATAATTCACTGCGAGCCACGGGTCAGCAGGGGGGCGGGCCGAGTTAGTCAGCGATGTGGGCGACATGCGACCCCAAGAAATAAGCGACGTTGTCGTGGGCAGCGCGGCAGTGAACATGCAGCAAACAGCGGCTCAGACAGGAGAAAAGATTCATTTTGCTGGCTGCCAGTTCAACCAGTTTTCATGTTAGTGTAGCTAAGCAGCATTGACTGCAAACCGGGGCGTAGCGCAGCTTGGTAGCGCACCACTTTGGGGTAGTGGGGGTCGTGGGTTCAAATCCCGCCGCTCCGATTGATTAAAACCTCCTAGAGATAGGGGGTTTTGCCGTATGTAGGGACAGCAAAACACTATTAGTACACTGGACTGCAAAGTTGGCTACATTGATGACTGCGATTTCAAAATCGGGTCTAGAAGACTACTTTAAGCAAAGTCAGCGAGGTTACCAGAAGCCTCACAATGGGCGCCATAGCTTCATACTAACGACATTGAGAGCGGAAAAATCCACTGGCGATATTAAGCCAGCCTGATTGAGCGCAAATTGGCCCGGCATGCGGGCAGGGTGAGCAGGCTAACAACATGCCTGAGTCATAAGAACGAAGAACTGAAAGTTCTAGTTTTAGTGATTTAAATCCACAGATGACGGAAAAGTTCCGGCAGGGAACAATGTTTCCGAAGATGAGATAAGCGTGCTCTCCTCGGAGGCCAATTTAATTCCAGCAGCTATTTAGCATAATTAAGACTCAACTTTCAGAATTCAAAATAATATCAACAGTGAAATCTCGGAATGCTGGTCCGAAGATCGCGATCAACAATCATAAAATAGTCAACTAAACTACGAAAAAACACAGACATTCTAGACTCTTATAAGCAAATTAAAGAAAATTTAAGGTATCCATCAAAAATCACCTGCGATCAATTTCTTAAAGCAATCAATTAAAATTTCTCTCACACTAAACATCGAAATTTTAACTAAATCTATATCGCAAAGCATTGATTTATTGTTTAAAGTTAAGAGTGATCAGTATCGGTTTTTACATTAATGGCAATTAATGGCTACTTGCTATCAGCACTCACGCTAGAGAATTTAATTATATCTACTAGCTATTTTGCAATTAGCTGTGGAATCGCCTGTGGAATCTGGCGAAATCGACATTCTGGCGTCAATCCAGTCGTAGTTACCATAGCTTTAATCTTTTTTAGCTGTGCTTTGGGTCACTCTATTCACGGGTTAGTCCATCTAGGATTGCCCAATGCGCTACTCATTCAAGTTATTGCTGACTTGCTGACGGTTTTTGTCGCTATCCGATTCTTGACGTATTATCAAAGTTTTGATGTTCTAACGCAAATCAGTCAAATCGTTGCCTCTAATGAGGAATTAGAGGCACGAAATGTAGTGTTGCAATCTACGCTAAAGGAACTTCGTCAAACCCAAGCGCAGCTCGTCCATGCCGAAAAGATGTCGAGCCTAGGGCAATTAGTGGCAGGGGTGGCCCATGAAATTAATAATCCGGTTAACTTTATCTACGGCAATCTTCAACCAGCTACTGAATACACTCAAGACTTAATTAATGTTGTAGAAGCTATTACGGAAACAAATCTCAATTTGCCTTCTGAAGTCGAGGAAAAGATAGAAGCAGCCGATGTGGATTTCATCAAAGAGGATTTGCCACAGCTTTTCAACTCGATGCAAGTTGGAGCCGATCGCATTCGACAGATTGTGCTGTCGCTACGTAACTTTTCCCGCCTGGATGAGGCTGACATGAAACCGGTGGATATTCATGAAGGCATCGATAGCACGCTTTTAATTCTGCAAAGCTGCATCAAGGCGACTCCTGAACGTTCAGAGATTGTTATTGAAAAAGACTACGGTGATCTTCCCTCAGTGGAATGCTATGCCAGCCAGCTTAACCAGGTGTTTATGAATCTGTTAAGCAATGCGATTGATGCCGTGGAAGAGGCTATGGAACAAGGTAAATTAACTGCTCCTGTTATTCGCATTCAGAGTTTTCAGGTCGATGACAACACTGTAAAAATTATCATTGCAGACAATGGTATCGGGATTCCCGAAGCCATTCAGTCTCAATTGTTTGAAGCGTTCTTTACGACGAAGCCGATAGGCAAAGGTACCGGCCTAGGTCTTTCCATCAGCTATCAGATTGTTACCGAAAAGCACGGTGGTACGATACGCTGCGTATCTGCACCAGGCGCCGGTACTCAGTTCATCATTGAAGTTCCCATTTACCAGCGATGTGAAGCCGCAACAGCAGCCTAGCTGTGGGAGCTCAGAAATAGAATCTTTGCCGAAATCTCCTGGCATTACGGGATTTTGCTGTGCCTGAGCTGGGCAGCCGATCAGCTGACGATCGCTCAAAAAGTGGGCGGCGATCGCCAAAACTTTACGGTTTGCGAACAATCGCGTTCCCTAAATTCGATTTTTTTACGACAATACATTCACCACTGAGCGATTTTAGGACTCACCGATGCCACAGTTCTTGCCCATTGCCTACTTTCAAAAAAAGTTTTGCCCCTTTGCCGAGGCGACCCTTTCCATTGCAACCCACGGCTTGCACTATGGCACCGGTGCCTTTGGCGGGCTCCGAGGCCTACCGGATCCGGCCAATCCGCAGCAGATTTTACTCTTTCGGCTGGAGCGGCACTGTCAGCGGCTGAGCCAGAGCGCCCAGTTTTTGATGTATGAGCTTGAGGCGGGAGAAATCAAGTCGGTCATCATCGATTTTGTGAAAAAGAATCGCCCGACCGAACCGTTTTATATTCGCCCCCTGGTCTATACGTCTGACCTGGGCATTGCCCCACGAATTCATGATGTGGAGCATGACTTTGCGGTGTATGGGCTGCCCCTCGGCGATTATCTCTCGCCCAATGGCATCACCTGTCGCATCAGCTCTTGGCAGCGGCCCTCGGACTTAAATTTGCCTCTGCGCGGCAAGATCACCGGCTGCTACATCAACTCCTCGCTGGCGAAAACCGAAGCGAAACAGTCGGGGTTTGACGAAGCCATTATGCTGAATGCCCAGGGCAAGGTGAGTGAGGCTTCGGGCATGAACATTTTTTTGGTGCGGGAAGGCACGCTGATTACGCCCAGCGTTGACCAAGACATTCTGGAGGGCATCACTCGCAACAGCATTATGCAAATTGCCCAGGATATGGGTCTAACCGTGGTGGAACGCGCTGTCGATCGCACTGAACTCCTGATTGCCGACGAAGTTTTTCTATGCGGTACGGCGGCTCGCATTGCCCCAGTAAAGCAAATTGAGAATTACACGCTGCCCAGCGATCGCCCCATCACGGAAAAGCTGCAGGTGACGCTGAAGGCGATCGTAGAAAATCGCGAGCCTAAGTATCGCGACTGGGTCGGTATCATCTCGCTCGACTAGGCAACTGTCATCATGGGGATATGAGATGCAAAGGTTTAGAATCCGTTTGTCGTTCTGAACCTTACCGCCTTCAGCACCTTTACTTACGAAAGTCACAGTTCATACATAATTTTTTACAATGCCTTGCCAACGACTCGGACCTCTCTGCTTCCAATGCGAGGGAAAGAAGGAGACAAATGTAGGATTTTGATATCTCATTTGAAATATGTATACGAAGCAGCTTAGTGAAAGAAAAGTTTCCTTACTATGTAGAGACACAGAATATCGCCAGAAAATTTACGGGAAATTAAATTCAGATATCTTTTTCATAAAGTAGAACAATATTTCACAGCTTTTAGATAATTAATTGAAATCAAACTTTTTTATTCCTTAAAATTCCTGGAATGTTGAGAAAGCAGCTAATCAAGTATTTGTTGGAAATTGGTGTTGATATGTCTAGTAAATCTGACTATGAAGAGAATCAAGAACTTCGCCAACTTCAGTTAATAGGCGAAGTCGCTCGTTCAATACTGAGCCCTGCTGTTCACTTAGAACAAATTTTTCAAACCATTTTAAATGAAAGCTTGCAGTTGATTGGTGCTCAACATGGAAACTTGTTGCTGGTCGAAGGAGATGAAGTGGTAGTTAGAGCTACTACTTCTCAGTTCAAGCAGGAAGAAATAGGCACAAGATTAAAAGTAAACAATTCTGTGAGCGGACTTTCTGTTATTCGAAAAGAAGCAGTATTGATTTCCGATGTAGAGCAGGAGCCGCGGTACCAATATGTTTTTCAGAATCAACGCATGAGGACTGAATTAGCAGTACCGCTTATTGAAAATGGCAAAGTTATTGGTGTGCTCAATCTGGAAAGCCCCAAACTTAAAGCATTTAACCAACATCACAAAGAACTGTTGCAAGCCTTAGCAGATTTAGCGACAATTGCAATTAATAATTTTAATGCGAGCGAATTAAGGGCTTTAAGGAAGATAGACAGCGCAATTCTAAGTTCAACCAATGACCTTAATCATACGCTTCAAACAATTCTCAATGAAAGCTTAAAGCTTATTAATGCCCAATATGGTCATTTAACCCTTGTGGAAGGTCCAGATCTAGTCATAAGAGCAACAAATTCTCATTCGAAAGAAAGAGAAATTGGACGAAAACTAAGGATTGAAAATTCAGTTAGTGGCAAAGCAATTTCTCAAAAGAGAGCTGTTCTAATTTCTAATGTCGATGAAGAACCTGTATATCAAAGAGTATTGACTGACGACTACATGAGAAGCGAAATCGTTGTCCCTTTGATAGATGATGATAGAGCTATTGGAGTCATAAATATCGAAAGCCCCAGGCTTAATGCTTTCACTTTACGTGAACAAGAGCTTCTTGAAGCAATTGCAAATCATGCGGTACTTGCTGTTAAAAATGCTCGCAACCATCAGGAACTTAAGATTTTAAGAGAAATAGATTGTAAAATATTGAGCTCAACTTTTGACCTAGAGCAAACGCTACAAATCATTTTGAATGAGAGTCTCAGATTGATTGATGCAAAATATGGGCTTCTACTATTAGTGAAAGGTGAAGAACTAATCATTAAGGCTACAACTACTCACTTCAAGGAAAAGGACTTGGAGAAGCGGTTAAAAATTGACAATTCTATTAGTGGAAAAGCAGTTGTCCAGAAAAATACTATTCTTATTTCCAATGTGGATGAGGAGCCTCTCTATCAACGAGTACTACGGGATGAATATATGAGAAGTAATATTGCAGTTCCGCTAATGAATGATGATCGCGTCCTTGGTGTACTAAATATTGAAAGCCCAAGAATAAATGCATTTTCAAAGCGAGACAAAGACTTGCTAGAAGCAATGGCAAATCAAGCAGTAATCGCTATCAGAGAAGCCCAGAATAAGCAGATATTAAAAGAGCTTCAGAAAATTGATGAAGATATTCTTGGTTCTTCATCTAATCTAAACGAAATATTACGCGATATTCTTGGCAGAATACTTAAGCTTGTAGATGCAGATTTTTGCGACGTCTCTGTAGTTGAGGGTGGTGAACTTATTATTAAGGTTAGCACTCTCAAAACGTTTTTTAGAGATAAACTTCACATAGAAAATTCGATTACTGGCTTAGCTGTGAAACAGGCTGATACATTATTCATTCCTGACGTAGATCGGCAACCTCTTTATCAAAAAAGCCAGGGCGCTCGACAAATGAAAAGTGAATTGGTTGTACCTATGTTTAGAGATGGTGCTGTTGTTGGCGCCCTCAACGTAGAAAGTATTAGGCCAAATGCTTTTACAGAGCAGGATATTGAAATAGTGCGAGCACTAGCAGGGCATGCAGCAATCGCCATTAGAAATGCTCAATATGTAGAAGAATTAAAGCAGGCTGAACTCGTCAAGGCCAATGCCGAAACTGCATTGTGGATAACACACAAGATCAGCAATCTTGCTTTTAGCATTGAATGGCCAGTCGATAGACTTAGGCATGAGATAGATTCTTCTAATAGTTCTGCACTCGAAGATCTAGATATTATTCATCATTCAGCTCGAAAAATTATTGAATTAAAAAATCAGCTGATGACGCCCTTTAGACCCAAAAAAGAAGAGACAGTTAGCATTGAAGAGATATTTGATGAGTCAATTCGATCAACCCAAACTCCCAGAGAAATAATTCAAAAAAACGTAGCTTACAACTTACCAATGATTAAAGCTAGTAAAATCGATATGCTAGACATTTTTTCTGAATTGCTAAGCAATGCTATGAATGCAATGGAAGAAGTAGTTGACAAACAAATTGAGTTTAGTGCTTATTTGTCAAGTGAGAACAAAAAAAGTGTATTAGTTGTTAAACTTACTGACAATGGTTACGGCATTCAACATGATAATATTGATAAAATCTGGGCTCTCGGCTTCACCACAAAGCGCGAACAAGGGGGAACAGGTTTTGGTATGTATAAGTGTACACAACTGCTCTATAAAATAGGCGCTCGTATTTCTGTTGAAAGCGAAATCGGTCAAGGTACGATCTTTACCTTACATTTTCCAATTGAAACAACTTTCGATATTTTGAAAGAAAATTGAAATGTCAATTAGCACATATATGATGTAATCATCGAAGTGATTTTATGAGTTATCTCGATATTAATATTCTAGTTGTTGATGATGACGAAGTCGTCAGACGTAATCTTGAAAAGGCTCTTCGCCGTGAGGGCTATACCGTCGAGATTGCTTCTGATAGCCAAAGTGCATGCTTGAAATTCGAGGAATCACCTATTCATCTTGCAATTCTAGACTTAATGATGCCAGATTTACAAGGAAAGTTTTCTGGTAGAGCTGGTATAGATTTGCTTACCTGGATTAAGCAATATCATCCTGAGACTTTCACATTGATGTTGACAGGCGCTGGAACAGGGTCAATTGGAGCTGAAGCAAATAGTCTCGGTGCTGGTTACATCGAAAAAGATGAATTACAGCCTAAAAATCTAAAAGATAAAATAAGAGAAATCGTCAATATTAATTACGAATTAAAGATTGATTTTCGCCACAGTACACAACTAGCTAACAGTGAAGATGAAGAGATTCTCAGGAGATTATTCATTGATTCATCAGAAATTAAGGTCTCGAAACTCAATGAAGGTTCCCGAGGCACAGTCATATATCAAGTAATCTCACGAAATTTTGACGGCAGTTGGAGAGTTCCTTTCGCAACTAAAATTACTTGGAAAAGTTTAATTATTCAAGAGGAAAAAAATTATCCTAAATGGGTAGAAAATCAACTAGGAGGATTCAGGTACGCTAATATTATTGGTAAAGCTGCTTACTCCTTTAAGAGAGGCGGCATCAATATGTCATTTTTGAATGTAAATTTAGATGGCTTGCGAGAATTTAGTTTATTTTTTCAGACTAGTGATACGGAAACTGTTGTTGATGCAATTTCTAAGTTGTTTAAAGAGACACTATCAAATTGGTATGAAGGAAAAGAGCCTGAATATTTAAACTTTGTAGAAGAGTATTCAAAATATCTCAACGTTGAGAATTGGAATTTACGTCGTTCTATCAATCGCCACCTTAAAGAATTCAAAGATTCTTCTTATATTAAACTAGAAGAAGTTGATATATGCTTTCCTAATCCAATTTCAGCTTTTGAAAGACTGTTAGAATCTAGAGACCAGTTTAATAAGAGAAGTTACATTTCCACCACTCACGGAGATCTCCATGCATCTAATATTTTAGTGGATAGTCAAAATAATAGCTGGTTAATTGATTTTTCTAATACAGGTAAATCTCACATCTTTCGCGATTTCATTGAATTAGAAGTTTCACTAAAGTTCGACTTACTTGACACCAAAGATTTGAATTCTTTGCTTGAGCTTGAATCTACCCTTTTATCCCAAGAAACTTTCCAACATCAGCCTAGCTTTACGTCATCGGATATTGCTTTTCAGAAAGCCTTTCACGTAATTATGAAGGTGCGTGAATATGCATACTTAACAATTGCTCCTAAACATGATATTTATGATTACTATATAGGTTTATTATTTTATAGCTTAAATATGCTTCGTTTTTCCTCAAATGCGGTCAACAGAACTAAAAAAATTTGTATTCTCTATTCTGCTTTCTTAATTTTGAAAAGACTTGAATTCGAACTCTAGTGTTCTTTTATTTTTTAATTGGACAGTTGAATAACGATGTTAAAGCCCACTTGCTGCATTTTCCAAGTATTCTTCCTAATATAATTTAGTAATTTCATTTTTCCCATATAGATAGATTACTGATCTACTAATTATTAGAGTATTCTCACATATCAGCTAATTATTAGAGTATTCTCACATATCAGAGCGTTCAATATTATATTAATTTGGATTTATTGAGCTTGTGGAATAGTTCCTGCTTTAAAGTCAATGGGAATTTCAATATTATTTATCACATATGGAAGTATTAATTATAGTCTTAGAGCTTTAATGGAGACATGATTCATGATGTCTTTTGCTGAGGCAGAAAAGCGTATTGAAGACGCACTAAGAAGTAATGCAACTGAATTAAACTTGTCAGGATTAAGACTCACATCCATACCCGAAAGTATTTTTCAACTTACCCAACTCACTCGGCTTTCGCTTAATCAAAATTGGCTGATTGAACTACCAAAGGATCTAGGAAAGCTGAAAAGCTTAGTTCGATTATCTTTAGACGATAATAAATTAATTGCAGTGCCTTCAGAGTTGGGAAAGCTGAGTAATCTAACTCGGCTTGATCTTAACAAAAATCAACTAAGTGTAGTCCCCAAGGAAATAGGTCATCTCGAAAACCTTGTCGAACTTTATCTCGATCAAAACCGGTTAATATCAGTTCCCTCAGAGTTAGGGCAGTTGAGTAATCTTAACCGACTATCATTAGATCAAAATCGATTAACTTCAATCCCTCCTGAGCTATGTCAATTGATTAATCTAACTGCACTTTACCTTGATCAGAATCAATTAAATAGTATACCTAAGGAACTAAAAGAGTTAAATAGCCTAACTGAACTTTATCTGCATGGTAATGAAAAACTTGGCCTGCCCGATGAAATTTTAGGCCCTACGTGGGAGGCGGTGAGTAATGGGGCTATGCCCACTAGCCCGCAAAATATACTTAATTATTATCTTCAAATTTTAAACAATTTCACCCCACTTAATGAAGCTAAGTTGATTCTAATAGGATTCGGAGCTGTTGGTAAGACCTCCCTAGTCAATCGCCTCATCCACAGCACCTTCGAGCGTAACTCCAAAAAGACTGAGGGCATTCAGATTACTCAGTGGCCCGTTACCCTTAACGAAGAGGAAAAGATCACTCTACACGTGTGGGACTTTGGCGGCCAGGAGATAATGCACTCCACCCACCAGTTTTTTCTCACCGAGCGTAGCCTCTATTTGCTGGTGCTCAACGGTCGCCAGGGCCACGAAGACGAAGACGCCGAATATTGGCTAGAGCTGATTCAGAGCTTTGGCGGCGACTCTCCCGTCATCGTCGTGCTGAACAAAATCACGGAACACGCTTTTGATGTCAATCGGGGTGCCCTGCAGCAAAAGTTTTCCGACAATATTCGTGGCTTTATTCGCACCGACTGCGACGGCAATATCGGGATTGATGAGCTGCAGGCCGCCATCAAACGCGAAATCGATCGCCTAGAGTTCCTGCGCACGCCCTTTCCTGCTAGCTGGCTCACCATCAAAAACAAGCTGGCCGGAATGCAGAAAAACTACATCTCCTACGAGTATTACCGCGACCTTTGCCAGCAAGACGGCGAAGCCGACACCCGCGCCCAAGATTCCCTGGCCAACTGCCTGCACAGCCTTGGCATCGCCCTCAATTACAAAGACGACCCGCGCCTGCGCGATACCCACGTGCTCAATCCCCACTGGGTCACAAATGGCATCTACACTTTGCTTAACGCCTCCGAGCTGGCGGAAGCACAGGGCGAAATGGCCGCCGACTGCCTGGATCGCACCCTCGACATCCAGCAGTATCCCCGCGAACGCCACGGCTTTTTACTAGAGCTGATGCGCAAGTTTGAGCTGTGCTTTCGCTTTGCCGACGACGACAACCGCTTCCTCATCCCCGACCTGCTGGACAAGCAGCAGCCGGATGCCGCTGCCGAGTTCAATCTGGCGGAGTGCCTCAACTTTCGCTACGAATATCCTGTGCTGCCGGAGGGGCTGCTGCCCCGCTTTATCGTCCGCACCCACGTGCTCAGCGAGCACCAACTGCGCTGGCGTACCGGCGTGATTCTCCACTTCGAGGGCAACCGCGCCCTGGTAAAAGCCGATCGCGCTGACAAATGCGTCACCATCAGCATCGATGGGCCGCTCGACAGCCGTCGCCGCCTACTGGCCATCATCCGCTCCGACTTCGAGCGCATCCACAGCAGCTTCAAGTTCACCCCCCAAGAGCTGGTGCCCGTACCCGCCCACCCCGACGTGATGCTGCCCTACCCCAATCTGATCGTGATGGAGCAAAGCGGCTTACAGGAACTGCCCCAAGTCATTAACGGCAAAATCTTTCACCTCAACGTCCGCGACCTGCTGAACGGCGTCGATTTGGAAGGCAGCCGTCGCCCTGATACCAACTTTAAGCACCAACTCGACACGCTGAGCGTCTTTATCAGCTACTCCCACAAAGACAATACCTTACGGGAAGAACTGGAAACCCACCTGAAGATTTTGCAGCGGCAGGGGCTGATTCAGACCTGGAGCGATCGCTGTATTCTCCCCGGCGACGAGTGGAAAGACGAAATCGACGACAACCTCAACCGTGCCGACATTATTCTGCTGCTGGTCAGTGCTGACTTTATCGCCTCCGATTACTGCTACGACATCGAGATGAAACGTGCTATGGAGCGCCACGCCAATGATGAAGCTGTCGTCATTCCTGTTGTTTTAAGACATTGTGATTGGAAGAGTACGCCTTTTAGCAAGCTGGGTGTGTCGCCCAAAGATGGGGTTCCAGTAAAAGATTGGGATGATCCTGATCGTGCCTGGCTTAATGTCGAAACAAGCATCAGGCAAGTTGCCGAATCTCTCCAGGGACGGCGATTTTCGTAAGTGCATGCCTAACATTTACCGGCTGAACGGCGACACTGTGGCAGGCGGTTGCCAATTGTTCTGAAACGCCATCTGTAGTGACTATCTTTTCTAAGACTACCGATGTTGCAACTGCAGGTGTTGGTATGCAAACAGCCGCAGTCCAAAATCGAAAATTGACACAAATCGCTTCGCCCCTATTCCCCAACCGCCATCTCTCGGCTGGCCAATGCTCGACTTAACGTCGCCAGCAGGCCGCCCGCGATCGCAGCGCTGAGCACCAGATATAGCCAGAGGTTACTGCCCATAGCCGTCGGATGATCCAAGGCCCAGCCGCCGATGGTCGGTCCGATCAGAAAGCCGATGGCCCAGCACTGGGACTCTAGGGAAAAGTAAATGCCGCGCTGGGCGGCGGGGGCCAAATCGCCGACCAAGGCCGAAGCGGTAGGAGAATACACAATATCGGCGATCGCCAACAGCGCAAACGCCCCAATAATCGCCGCCAGCGCCACCTGGGGCAGGGCTTGGGGCAGCCAAACCAGCACAAACCCGCCGCACCAGACGACCAAAGCCGCACCCAGCAGAGTGCTGTAGGATTGCGAGCGCCAAAGGCGCGTCAACGGTAACTGCAGCACAATTTTCAGCGCCACATGCCAAACAAAGAAGTAGCTAATCCACTGTTCGGAAAAGCCGGTCTCGACATTGCCTCCCGGCACAAAGTTGGCTAAATAAAGCGGTAGCGTGCTGCTCGACTGGGCAGCGTAGACCGTAAACAGGAGATTAGCCAGGAGATAGAGGACAAACGGGCGATCGCGAAAAGCTTGTCCCCAGTCCCCTAGCTTGCTAGCGGGGACTTCTGCCGGTCGAGTTTCGGCAATGGTCAACCCAATCACCACGCCAAAGATTAGGTAAAGCAGGCCCTTGCCAATAAACAAGATGGGATAGCTGCCCGCAGCGGCAATATACTGTCCCGCAATTAGGGCTCCCACGCCCAGACCCAAATGGTCGGCCAGGCGAGCCACCGCCATTGCCTCAGTCAGGTGCTGGGTGTCGGTCAAATCCGTGGTGACGGTTAGGGTCGCTGGCCAGTACAGGCTAATGCCCAAGCCCAACAGCAAATTACCGGCCACCAACAGCGCGAACGTGTTGGCAAACGCCAGCAGCAAGCTGCCACCAGCGGCAATTACAGCAGACAGCAACAGCGTGCCACGGCGCCCCAGGCGCGGCGAGTTGATGGCATTGCCCGCAAAAAATCGCCCCAACAGTCCCGAAACCCCAATGCTGCCCTGAGCTAAGCCCACCTGAGTTGGTGAAAAGCCTAATTCATTGACGAAGTAAATTGACGCATAAACGAGCGTAAATCCCTGGCCGATAAACAACAGCAGTTGGCCCAGGGAAAGAATCCAGACTTCTCGTTTCAGGGGCGGCAACCAAGCCCGCAATTGCTGCAGCGGCTGGGATAACGGATAAAAGTTCTCCATACGGGTTTGAGATTAGTATCGGCAAGGCACAAATATTGCGTAGTGCAAGCATTTTGCTCGCGACAGCAACGGTAACCGTAGTTCAATTGCCGCCGTCAAAAACTCATCGGGGATGCCAGTCGCCGCCGTTGGCGTCATGCAGCTGAGTGTGTACTTCTCCAGACAAAAAAATGCTGTATTCTTGACGGGCTAACAATGCGGCAGGGCTCGTGACTTCTCTCTTATTACAACATGGTCGCTTAGTCGACGATCCCCACACTGAGGTCGATATTGCGATCGCCGATGGCGTGATTACCGCGATCGCCCCGGCACTGTCACAGAAAGCTGACCAGACGCTGGATTTGGCGGGACTGTTGGTCAGTGCCCCGTTCGTCGAATCTCACGTGCATCTGGATTCAGCGCTCACAGCGGGCCAGCCGCGCTGGAACGAGAGCGGCACGCTGTTCGAGGGCATTGAAATTTGGCGCGAGCGCAAGCAGACGCTCACGGTGGAAGATGTTAAACAGCGGGCGATCGCCGCACTAAAGCTGCAGGCGAGTCAGGGCGTGTTGTTCGTGCGCAGCCACGCCGATGTCAGCGAGCCGACGCAAGTGCCGCTGAAAGGACTGTTAGCCGTGCGGGAGGCGGTTAAAGATTGGCTGACGCTGCAGGTGGTAGCCTTTCCACAGGACGGCATTTATAGCGATCCCGACAACGCGGCCCGACTGGAAACGGCCCTGCAGATGGGGGCCGACGTGGTGGGCGGCATTCCCCACTACGAGCTGACCCGGGAAGACGGCGTCAAATCGATTCAGTACATTTTTGATCTGGCCGAGCGCTATGACCGACTGATCGATATTCACTGCGATGAGATTGACGATGACCAGTCTCGCTTTTTGGAAGTGGTGGTCGCCGAGGCGATTCGCCGCAACCTGGGTTCCAAAGTCACCGCCAGTCACACCACCGCTTTTGGCTCCTACAACAATGCCTATGCCTTCAAGCTGATGGGGTTTCTTCGCCGCGCCCGCATCAACTTTGTCGCCAATCCGCTAATTAATCTTACCCTGCAGGGGCGCACCGACACCTATCCCAAACGCCGTGGCCTGACGCGGGTAAAAGAACTATGGCAAAACGGCCTCAACTTGAGTCTAGGCCACGACTGCATTCAAGATCCCTGGTACGTCCTGGGCACCGGCAATTTATTAGCAGTGGCCAGCATGGCGGTGCACGGTTGCCAAATGACCGGGCGAGACGAACTGGCCGCCTGCTATCGCATGATCACAGACTTTGGGGCCAAAAGCCTTCATTTGGGTGAGCAGTATGGAGTGGCCGTGGGCCGACCGGCCAATCTTATTACCCTGGATGCAGCCGATGCGATCGCTGCCATTCGCGATCGCGCCACCGTTTGTCACGTCATTTCCCAAGGCAATTTATTAGTCAGTACGTCAAAACCAGAGGTGGTTTGGCATCGCTCTGTCTAGGCGTCGTTGCCAGCCTGATGATCGGCTGGCGGGACCGTGGGCGATCGCGGCTTCAGGGTTTGGAGAAAGGCAAAAACCCCCGGCGGATGCAGGGCCTCTGCCAGCACCACAGCGCCCACTCGACGCTCCAGCGGCACCGGCAATCGCGCCACCCTGACGCCTTGGGGAATGGGATGAGCGGATAACGAAGGAATAATGGCGGCGCCAAGCCCCTGGGCCACCATGCTCAAAATCGTACTGGTTTCGCGAAATTGATAACGCGGCTCCAGCGCCAATCCGGCTCGCTGAAAGTGAGCTTGTACCGCCTCAAAGCAGCTATTATCGGCGGGATAAACTATCAGCGGCAGGGCCGTAAGCTGCTGCCAAGTGAGGGCTGGCGGAGGCTGGTCAACATCGGGCGGCAGCAGTACCCAGAACGGATCGCTCATCAGTTCCCAGCTTTCAAATTCCCCGCTAGTAGGCAAAAAAGTGATGCCAATATCGGCTTTGCCACAGCGAATTTGCGCTTCTACAGAATCAAAGTCGTAATGTTCGACAATCGTTACGGCAATGGCCGGATGCTGTTTGTTGAACTGCGCCACAATCCGCGGCAGCAGATTAGCCGCCGCGCCGCGAAAAGTAGCAATCCGCACTTCCCCGCCCTGCAGCCCTTTGTGCAAATTCGCCGTCTGCTGCATCTGCCCCAATAGGTGCAGCACGTCCCGCGCCTGCTGAGTAATCGCGCTCCCGGCAGGCGTTAACTGCGCGCCGTGTCGCCCTCGGGCCAGCAAAATGACGCCCAGCTCATCTTCCAAAGTGGCGATCGCGTGACTGACGGTGGGCTGGGTAAGGCCCAACTCCAGGGCCGCCTCCCCAAAACTGCCAAAATCCGCCACGGCAACTAAAGCCCGAATTTGAGAAAGTTTAGGACCAATCTGCTGTGCCTTGCCCACGAAACTGCCCGATATAATCTGTTCAAATTATGCCTAAGTCTCTCAGCCAACGCTGCCAAGGTCGCTAACGCTCTGAGAGCAATATCGCAATCTTGAGTAACGGATGGAGATTTCTTCGCCCTATGGTGCCGAAACGGAAGACAGGACAGATTCACCCAAGAGCGATCAGCTTTCAATATCAAAAAATCTCGACATTGACTGACTGTCGGAGCCGTAAAAAGAATAGATATCTCTAAGATGATGGGCAATCGTAAAGTTTACAGTTGCCGATTAACCGGTTTATTAAGAGCGCGACCCTGCGCGACAAAATAATGGGTTCATCGAGCCCGATTGTTTTATACAATTCTACACTTGTCAAATCTCAAAGAAATGAGAGTCAAACAATCACCATGCGTCGAGTCTCCCGGCTGATGATTAGTCTCAGAACCTCAGGGAGAATTCTCATGTTTGTCAAGAAGCCGTTCTGCGCTTCTCATCAAGGACAGCGATCTTTTATATAAGTGCGCCTAGGCACCAAAACCCAACGCTCAATTGATTCTATAGAGCTGAGTGAACCATGATAGAAAACTGAGCTGAATCTGAGAAAAGTAGAGCTGAGATAACCACTGGAGCGGCTATCTAATCAAAACATCTGACAGCTGACAGCCTAGTATCCGCAGGGTCTGACACGATAATTGTTTAAGCTCAAAATCAGCAGGACATTGACGTAAATAACTCATGGATGCTGTTTAAGTAGAGGTCCAGGTATTCACCCTTAAAAAAGCAATTATGGGCGATCGCGCCCTTATTCGTGGAAAATTAGCCGATCTAATAGCCAAGCTATCCCAAGTATTTGGAAAACCCCCTAGCGTCACCAACTCATATCGGTTTTTCTTAAATTGACAACCTCTTGTAATATAAATAGACCAACTATCCAACCGTGACGTTATCTATTTAGTCGCACCGCCTTAATCAACTCCCCAGTGAGAATTGCTGAGTCAGAGAACTTTGCATCAAGCCTCTCAAACTCTCCTTGACTTACTCACAATGCTGTCTGAGTCTAGCAATATGTCGTAGTGATAAATGCCGCTTTATCCGTTAAAGATGTTATAAAAGATTTTTCTAACTTACACAATTTCTAATACAATCAATTTGTTTCGCTATTCCGTGAATGAATATAATACAGATAATTCATTTGCAGAGTAATATGACGGCAGTTTGGGATTTGAGTCTATTCTCTAACCAGGATTTATGGTTGCTTACCTGGCTGTCAAAATTGTCAGATAATTGCGAAATATTCTTATATCCTGCCGTAACAACTGTAACGAAGAGGTTCCCTTATTGATGGCAAGTACAAAGATGGATGCATTGACAGGTAAAACTCTGTTGCAAAAGGTCAAAGAACTATCTCACTTGACAAAGCGTGAGAAAGCCAGAGAGTGTGGTTATTACACCACCACAAAAGATGGACAAGTGCGGGTAGATGTCACTGGATTCTATGATGCTTTATTAGAAGCCAGAGGTATTCAGCTTGATCCAGATAAAGGTAAAGATGGTCGCGGACGGGAGCCGACCTATCGCGTTAGCGTGCATAAAAATGGTCAAATTGTCATTGGCTCCACCTATACAGAAGAAATGGGACTGAAGCCAGGGGATGAATTTGAAATCAGACTTGGCTATAAGCACATTCATCTGAATCAAATGGATCATACTGATGATTCTGAAGAATAGTTGAGCGGCGCTGAGCGTATTAGTTGCGATGAATTTTCCGAGCCGCTCCGTTTTACAGCCATAAATGATCGTCTTGACGGTAGGCTAAGCGTTTGTGCTGTAAATAATGTAGATAAATTTATAAGCTTGGATTTGCTCACAAGCTAACCTCTCTTTAGGCAAGGTCATTGTGAGCAAGTCCATCTTATTTGAGGTTCAGCACGATAAAAAGCTGTCGGATGTTTGCTTAATAGAAAGTCAGCCGGCATTAATAGCCTCCCAATACTGCCATAGTGAGTCAATCACAAAATCTGCTCCTCTCCATCAACTTTTATCAAGTCAGCAGTCTGGGTAAGATTGACATTGCCCACTCGTCTTCACTTCCCTATTAAGAGCTGCAGTCTCAGCCGTTAAAGCATCAGGATTCTTAGTCATAAAAGCCGCTAGACTCGTTTAAGCCAGCTTCAAAAAAGCTGCGAATAAAGTTTCAACTAATAGCACAGACGCTGAGGTCGCGTCATCTCAAGCCAAAATACTTTCGAAACAAACATGACCACGTTTGCCCCGTAAATTAGCTAAGGGTTAAATCGCTTTTAGTACAAGGACTTGACCGTTAAATGATGACAGCCCTTAGCACCCTAGCGATTATTAGTAGCTTTTTTGCCGGTTGGCTGGGAATGTGGAGCATTATTGCTATCCCTTTGAGCTTAAAGTTGAAATGGCGGCCTTTTCGGCCAACTCCTGCCGGGCAAAAGCTAGCGTTGCTATTACCGCTATATTTATTAGCCCCCGCTGCTATCGGGATTGCCAATCGTCAATTGGGGCAAACGTGGGCCAATCAGGGATGGACTGGGACGGCAGCCAATCTCATTGATATTGGCTGGGGATGGGGCATCGCGATCGCCGGACTCAGTTTAGTATTCACGCTCAAGCGTTGGCTGGGGCTGGTCACCGTTACTGCACCGGCGACTCCACTGGCAGCCGGTAGCCGCATCAAAAGCTGGAGTCAGCGATTGGTAGCGACGCTTGGCTTGGCAGTGCTGGGCCTATTGATTGGCGGGGCGGAGGAGAGTGTCTTCCGAGGGTGGCTACAAACGCAGCTAGAAATGTCGGCTTCTCCCTGGCTAGCGGCGATCGCCGCTAGCCTGCTCTTTGCCTTAGCCCATCTAATTTGGGACGGGCAAGCGGGCCTCTGGCAACAGCCTGGGCTTTGGCTGCTGGGCATGGTGCTAGTGTGGGCTCGCTGGATGAATGGGGGGGCGATCGCCCTCGCTTGGGGGCTGCACGCCGGCTGGATCACTGGCTTGGCCTACATCGGCGAATTCGTTCGACCGCTGCCCGCGACGGATAAGCCAATGTGGCTCACCGGTCGGCCCCAGCAGCCCCTCACCGATTTGCTCGATCTCATCCTGCTGCTGCTCACCGCACTTTTAATGATTCCCTTCGCGAGCTGGCGGGCTTGAGGATGGCGGACACAGCGTGGCCAAGATTACCGGATTGGCGGGCTGCCAGCGGGTGAACGAGCCCACTGCTACGGCATGAGCCGTATTAATCTGCTGATATGTGATTTGCCAGTCCGGATGATGGGCCTGCCAGCCGGTCAGCGCTGCCTGATTTTCCAAGGTGGCCAGCGCCACGACAATGACGCCATCAGGGCGGAGTTGGCGAGTACAAGCCGCCAAAATAGCCGTCAGCTGTCCCTGACTGCCCCCAATAAAAACGCGCTGGGGATCGGGCAGCGCCGCCAGCGCCGCCGGGGCCGACTCCGCCACAACAGTGACATTTTGCGTAGCAAAGCGCTGACTATTTTGCCGAATTAGCTCGCAGCCGGCCTCTGTTTTCTCAATCGCCCACACCTGGGCGGTAGGAACTAATCGCGCCATTTCAATGCTGACGCTGCCGGTGCCGGCTCCAATATCCCAGATCACTTGATGCGGCTGCAGCGCCATGGCGGCGAGAATCTGCACTCGCACATCACGCTTCGTCATCAAACCGGGGCGATCGCGGAAGCTGAGAAATGCTGAGTCAGCAATGCCCAGAACGGGCCAGGCAGAGGGCTCAATTAGTGCTGGCTCAGTTTGCTGCAGAATGACCACATTCAACGAACTGAAGGTCTGTTCTGCCGCTGCACTCAAAGCCAATTGCTGGACCGCTTCTTCGGGGCCACCCAGATTTTCACAGACCCACATGGCATAGGTCGTCGGTAGCTGTAGAGATTGCAAAAATCGAGCGATCACCCCGGGCGTGTGGTGGGGATCAGTCAGGACTGCAATGGGTGACGCCCCTCGCTTAACCGCAGCCGCCAGCTTTTCTAGCGAGCGTCCGTGGGCACTAATCAGGGTGGCCGTTTGCCAGGGCAGCTTCACGCGGCTGAATGCCAATTGAATCGAGCTGACGTGGGGATGAAACGTAATTGCAGCTGCCGGAATGACCTGTAGCAGCTGGCGGCCCAGGCCAAACAAGAGAGGATCGCCAGAAGCAAGGACAACAACCGTGGCGGGCTGAGGATTTTGCAAATGCTGCTGCAGCCGTCTAGGCAAATCGGCGAGGGGCCAGCGCGGAGCCGGATGATGGGGAAAGTCATGCAGCAGGCGATCGCTGCCAGCTAAAATATCAGCCTGCTGAATAATCATCCGCACAGTAGCGGACAGCCCCGCCGCGCCATCCAGGCCAACCCCCACAACTTGAATGGGGGTCATGGCAGGGCTTCCCAAGCCAGCACCAGGAGGGCGTTGACAATTGCCGCTGCCACCGCCGAACCACCTTTGCGTCCTGCCACCCGAATTTGAGGCACCGATAAAGCCGCGAGCTGCCGCTTAGCTTCCACCACCCCCACAAAGCCCACCGGCACGCCAATAATTAACGGTGGCGCGATGACAGCCGCCTCGACTTGATCACAGAGTGCTTGCAAAGCCGTCGGGGCATTACCGATGACGTAAATGGCTTCAGGCCAGCGCTGAGCCGCTGCCAGCAAGCCGGTTGCTGTGCGAGTTTTGCCAGGTGCAGCAACCGTAGCCAAGTCCACCGCCGCTCGTAGGGAATTACCAAACGTTCGCTGCACCATGCTTTGACAGCCCTGGCGCACCATACCCACATCGACAACAATGGGGACCCCAGCCTGGAGCGCTTGGACTCCCGCCGCGATCGCGTTAGGAGAAATTTGCAGCAGCTGGGCAAATTCCAAGTCCGCCGTGCTGTGAATCACTCGCCGCACCACGGCATATTCCTCCGGCGAGAAAGTGTGCGGCCCCATAGCTTGATCAATTAGGGCAAAGCTTTGGTGCAAAATGGGATGTTGGGGCAGCAGCGGCATGGCAGCTTTGACAAGAGGATTTAAAATCATAGAACGATAGCGGTCATTCAGCCCCCTTAAATTCATGGCAGTCTACTATTTTTGGGGAGAAGACGATTTTCAGATGAATCAAGCGATCGCTCAGCTACGATCGCAAGCCATTGATGACGCCTGGGCCAGCTTCAACTACGACAAAATTACGGACGATGAGGCTGAGAGCACAATGATGGCGCTGAATCAAGCCATGACTCCGCCTTTTGGCACGGGCCAACGGTTCGTTTGGCTAGCCGACACCACCGTCGGTCAGCGCTGCAGTGAATCGCTGCGCCAGGAATTTGAGCGCACACTGCCCAAACTGCCTGACACCAGCGTGTTTTTGCTAAGCAGCCGGCAAAAGCCTGACGGTCGCTCAAAGCTAACCAAACTGCTGCAAAAACACGGCGAGATTCGTGAATTTGCCACAATTCCGCCTTGGAAGACAGACCAAATTGCTCGACAGATTGAGCAAACGGCTGGGCGTTTGGGACTGACGCTAACTCAGGACGCGACCGAATTGTTGACTGCAGCGGTGGGCAATCAAACTCGCCAACTGCGGCTCGAACTAGAAAAACTATCGCTATTTTGGAGCGATCGCGACGGTCCAATTGACGCGCCGGCAGTATCGCAGTTAGTTACGGTGAGCACCCAAAGCAGTCTGCAGCTGGCTGCCGCTCTCAGGGAAGGCAAGACTGATCGCGCCCTCAGTTTGTTATCTGATTTACTAAATCGGAACGAAGCACCGCTGCGGATCGTCTCTACCTTGGTGGGACAGTTTCGGACTTGGCTGTGGGTCAAAGTCATGGTGGAGCGGGGTGAGCGTGATCCGCAAGCGATCGCTAAAGCCGCCGAAATCGGCAACCCCAAACGCATCTATTTCCTCCAAAAGGAGGTAGCTGCGCTGTCTCTTCAGAGCCTACAAATATCTTTGGAGCATTTGTTGGCATTAGAAACAGGGCTCAAAAGCGGCCAGGAGGCTACGGCTACGCTGCAAACTAAAGTGATTGAAATCGCTCAAACATGTCGATTTGCTCAAAGGGCTCGCCCACGCTAAAACTCCTGATTAAAATAAGAATTTGCAAGAGCCGTTATTACGTACACTAATTTTCTGGTTCAGTCTCAGGCTATGAAAAATACTCTTATGAAAAATGTTTTTAAACCACGACGTTCTGTAGCGAAGCTGCTTACCCTTGGGCTACTTTCTGGCTGGTTGGGTGCCATGGGATTGCCGCTGGCGCCGACTGCTGATTTGCCTTTTGCGCCCCAAGCAGCAATGGCTCAGTCTCGCATTTCCAATGACGAGGTGACTCAATATGCGCGCGCAGTATTGGCGATCGATCAGTATCGTAATGCCGCTTACACCGAGATTAAAGATATTCTGCTGACGGTAGAAATGGATATTAGCGATATCAGCGTCAGCTGCACCGATACCCAAGATGTGTCCGAGGTGCCCCGCTCTGTGCGCCGCGACGTTCGCGATATTATCGCCGGCTATTGCAATCAGTCCCGCAAGGCGGTTGAAGATAATGATTTGTCGCCACGTCGCTTCAATGAAATCACTCAAGCCCACGGCTCTGACCAAACGGTATTCGAGCGGATTCAGCAAGAGCTGATTAGACTGCAGCAGAACTAGCAGAATTAGGGCAGGTCAGCAATTGCAGCCAGGAACTTGACTAACCAGAGCATCACGCCTGCTTCAACACACCAGGCAAGAAGCTAAAACGTTCCCTCTTACCAGTCACTCAGCTGTGAACCCCACAACCTCAGGGATGCACGCTGGTTTCTAGCCAGTCATAAATTTGATCGAGCTGCCGGGTTGTCACCAAACCATACTGCCATAACACGATCGGCAACAAGCCTGGGGAAGCGGCTGACCGACGTAGCCCCAGAGCGATCGCATCCGCAGGCAGCGCTAACTCCTGGCGTAAGAATTCAATCAGTTGGCTTTGTTGACTCATGGTGAGGATCTCGCCGTGGGGATCAACGTGAGCATTTGCCATAGCATACTCACTAATTTAAGAAGTGGACGATTTGCTTAGCGAGTTGCAACAGAAGCTTTATCTTTTGCAAAGATTTCTGTTAGCCAAATGACACTCTGTCAAAATTCCGTGATCCCTTCCTATGATGCCTCAATTTTAAGAATGTTTGCGGCCAGCCGAAATTGATCCCGAGACATCCCATGAGACTGTTAAGCCGCGCAATGGTTAATTTGCTATGAATTTCTAATGAGCCGGTTCGACAAAACCATCCGAGCATTTAGGCAGCGCCAGGCGAGACCGCGATCGCGTCTCCTGGCTTCAACCAGCCCGAAAATCATTAATCCGGCAATACATGCGGCGGGATTTCAGTCGCCTCATCATCAGGGACGTGCTTGAGATGGCGCACCCATAAATCGCCATACAGCTCTGTTTGAGAGAGTTCAACCTTGGATTGTGCCGATAAATATAGCAGGCCCCAAAATACTCCCACTTTTTCATGGATTGCGGCTGCTTCCGGCGTTTCAGCCACGTGATTGTCTTGTTCAGGGCGATACTTTGGCCACTCTATAAGCAGCTCTTCAAAGTTGAGCCAGCTTAAATTTGCCTCTAGAGCATCCCAGTACCGATCTAAAAAGCCTTCCAGAGCATCAGCAATTTCTGACAAATTTTCCTGGTGAGCTAGTTGAGTAATCGCTCTGACAGCGCTGCGTTTGGGCATTGGAGCAGCCCGCCGGGCCCGGGGCCGAGTCGGCTGATCGGAGATGACCGCCGCGATGGTCTCAAGCTGTTCAATCAGCTCATTTAAGGTGACTTGACGACGTTCTGGCGGCGGCGCGATCGCCCGACGATGTAAATGCTGTTCTAGATTTCGCGGTAGCGGCATCTGGGCCAGCTCATCGGCTTCTTCCCAAAAAGCATCGGCTTCCAATTCCGCTTGTGCCGCTTCCAGTTCAGCCCGCACCAGCGTATCCGCTTTGAGCAGAACCAGCATCGACGCATACAAAAACGCTTTACCCGACTCCGAGAGACTGGCTTCATAGGGCGATCGCCCAGCCGCCGGGAGTGCCACCGGCTCTGTATTCAAAGTCTTCAAAAAGCGATCGATGACATCAATGACCTTCACATCCCAGGGATCAATCTCCCCCTGCTCCGCCAGGTCAATTAAAAAGGCGATCGCGCTTTGAGCCAAAGACACTGTCATGTCGACTTTCTAGCTGGCAAAGGCTTCGCTAGACTCCAAATCGGGTTCACCACGCTTGGAAGCTGGCAGCATCGGCTGCTGCTCTTCTAGCTCCACCTGATAGCGCTCAACATCGCGCTCTAGCTCCTGAATTCGCAGTTCTTGCCGCTGAATCTGCTTGCCTGAATCAAAGTAGCCCTGCACTTGGACCCAGACACTGAAGACCCAGGCCAGCACCGCCCCGATGCCCATGGCCACAATTAGTTCTACGCAAAGCGGCGCTTCTAAATCAATTCCCTGAACAACGTGAATAATCGTCGGGTCAGTATTTTCAATGCCAAACAGCACGAGCGCTAGGGAAATAACGAAAATTACGACAAAGTTGACCTGCCGCATAGTTGCCAGCTCCTCAAATTGTCAAGAATTTATGGGTTATACAGTCGCTATGATAACCGTGGTTAATCCGTCTGAGCAGCGACTATAGCTAATTTCACGTCTGCTGTAGATTGCGATGCTCATTCACAAAAATAAAATCACCTGGCTTACTGGACTTTCGGCGGCGGAGCCGGAGGCGATTGATAGGGCAGGGGGATATACGGCACCGAGGGTCTGCCGGTCATCGGCGGCGGCTGGTGGTAGAAAATGGGTTCTGCCCAGCGGCGGCTGACGAGCTAAACCATCTGTAACTCAGTCATCAACTGTTCGACTTGATTGGTGACCAACTCATTGGGATCATTCAGCATCAGCGGCAGCAATTCTCGCAGTACTCGAGGCGACGCTACTTGCAGATAGGACAGCACGGCTTCGCGGACAAAGCCAGTGGGATGCTTGAGACAAGCAACCGTATTTTCGGCGCTGAGACTCCAGCGCTGCGATCGCGAGACATGAAAACAGCAGGCGAGCGCCCAGTCTGATAGAAAATAGCGCAAATCCAGCAGATAACGAAGGCGATCGCTGGGCGACATCGGCTGATAATCCAACAAATTCATACTTTCGAGAATTTCAATTTTTTCCATCCAGCTACGCCGGTCAAGGATCGTTAAAATCGCTCGCTTGCTGGGAATATCCAGGGTGTTATCCAGAATTTCGATGCCGCGAGCCCAATTGGGTGACGTGCCTCCCTGCCAGCTGACTTGAGCGGCTTGAATGGCGGCTGGCGGCGAAATAAATCGCAACAGCATAAAAATGCGTTCGATCGCGTCTCCCTGCAGTTCTTCGAGAGACCGCTGTAACAGCGTCGCTTCTCGCCCCTGCACTGGGCTTTCACCCAAATCCATCAGGGCCCCATAAAGTTGTCCGATAAAGGTCAGTTCTTGGTCGATTAAGTCTTCTACTCCGTCTCGACCAAAGCGATCCAGAGCGGCATCGATGCTCTGAGCCCGCATCGAGCTTTCTTGAGTCATGCGCAGTAAAATGCGCAGCAGGGTGCGGCGATTATTGCCCCAACTGCTGATCAGATTTTGTAATAAGCAATCAATTGCGGCGTCACTGCTGACCTTCCCAATTGTCTGCCATGCCTGATTGCGCAGACTGTCCGGACGATAGGGATCGAGAGCCACGGTTTCCAGCATCGTAATCGCATCGTCGCCAAGGCGCGTGAGCGCTTGACTAGCCGCCTCCCGGGTCGACTTGTACTGCAGGGCTTTCATCAGCGAAGGATAGTATTCTTCTAAGTTGGTGGCAGCGATCGCCTCCAGCAGGGCCCGCCGCACTCGCAGAGAATCATCCTGCAGCAAATTGGGAATATACAGGCGCAGCGATTGAAAATAATCGGCCTCTCCTAACGCTCGACAGCCCATCACCCGTTCCCGCTCCCGCTTGTGGGTAAGCATCTGTCGTAGGGTATTAACGGCTTCATTTTTTTCCCGAGCGTTGCCGTGCTTCAACATTAGAGATGCGGCAGTACCCCGCACCACCGGGTCAACGTCTGGCGACAGATACAGGCGCAACTGTTCAATGTCAGGACTCTCTTCCGTGATCCAGATGTAGCGCAATCCCAAGGCCAGAATTTCGGGGGGCTGTTCCGTGTCTAACAATTCGCGAACGGCAGCCGCGTGGTCAGTGCGGGGGTACTCCAACATCACTTCTAAACTTTGACGCCGCAGCGAGGGCGACAAGGTTGTCAAGCAGGGAGCCAGCACCTCACCAATACTGCGGGGATCCAACTGCGACAGTAACTCGATGCACGATCGCTTGTCGGCTTCTGAGCCCGGAGATTCGAGCTGTTCGACAAAAGCTCGCCGCAGCGCTCGCAAACTGGCATCGGTCATGCTGAGTAAACCGCGCTGAGCACTCTTGACGAGGAGTTCCAAATACTGCGATCGCAGCAGCAAAATGGCCATGAGCCACACCACTGCCAAAAAAGCAATTACTCCCAAAAAGAATTGAGATTCCAGCATTTGATTGTCAAAGCCGAGAAAATCCGCCCACGCAATCACCAGCAGAATAAAGACACCCGTCGCTCCCATGGCCAATGGTTCCGCAATCCCTCCTACCAGGGACTGAAACAGGGTCCGCTCGCTGTCTGGAATAGGCTGAAATAGCACCGGACGGGTGCTCGCTACCAGCGTGTAGCGCAACCATTCATCAAAGAATTTCAGGACAATGCTGCCCAAAAACAGAGAGGCACCGCTCAGCAGGACGGGAAAACTACCGACTATCGTCATCACACTGAGGACAAAAATCACCAGTGGCAAAAGAGACAGTACCGCAAATACGCCCCGTCGCTCAATGAGTCGACTAGAGGTAAACCACTGGGTTAAGAGCTCGATCAGCCCCAGCAGACCGCTAAAAATACCTAAAAAGGCGGCGATTTCGTTGGCTTCTAAATTAATTTTGAGCTGCGTCAGATATTCGAACTCAATTAGATACATCAAAATCTGCGCCAGCACAAAAAAGCTGAACAGCATAATCACATAGCTGCGAATGGTGCCTCGCGATCGCTGGGCTTTGTGATCGTCCTGACCAGCCTCCGCCTGCTGCTGCAAAGAATCGGGAAAAGCATGCTCATAGTTACGGCTGATGATGGCGAGCACGCCGCTACCGACCAACATAATAATGAACGACAGCAGCAGCACATTCTCGAGTCCCACGAAGGACACTAGAAAGAATATGGAAAAACCGCTCAGCACATCCGCGACCAGATTGCCGCTGCTGATTAATGGGAATGTCCGTTTAATTTCTCGAATATTGAAGAGCTGGTTTGCAGTAATCGAGACGTTTAAGTCGTTCAGCCCGTAAATCGCCTCCATCCATAACCGCATGGCAAAAATGGTGTAAGGCAGTAGCGACTCGATCGCCAACCCCCAGCGAAATAGCAGCACCGGCAACGCCATGAGCACCGCAATCACGAAAATCACCCAGCGCAGCGGCAGAAACTTTTGCAGCCAAGAATAGACAAAGCTGAGGCTAAACCCCACGCCAGCGCTAAAAATATAGATCCAGGGCAGCGAATCAGGGCCGTATTCATCTAAAAAAAGCGCCGCCGAACTGACCTCCAGCCACAAAATGCCCATGGAGGTGGCAGTGTAGAAGAGAAACATCAACAGCGTGCGCTTGGCTTCGTTAGGGCGCAGGTTGATGAGACGTAATAGCCTCTGTTGCCACTGGGGCAGAGTAAATAATGCAGTCCGGCTCGATTTCATAAGCTTGACAAAACGGTCGATGGCGATCGCCTATTTATAAAGATTTCCCAAGAAAACAGCGTCTCGGGAAAACTAGCTTCCAAAAATAAGAAAAATGCCTTGAAACTCAATCGAACCGACATTTTAGGACGCATCATCAATTAATGCTATGAACCCTTCGGAATAGACATGGCCGCGTCTCTCCCAAATCCATTGCCAGAGACTGCAATCCTGAAACCAAAGTATGGTCAGCCTAAAGGGCGACAGTTGTTAAAAACACGCTCAGGTTCCCTCAGCCATAGACCGGAGAACACCCATGAGCCTCGGCCATTCAGATTAAATACCGAGCACCGGGTCGGAGCTGGCGCATCCTCAGAGAGTTAGCGATCTGTCCTGTGCCAATCACGCTTGAACTAACCGCATGCTTATTTTTTGGGCGATAACAGCATCATCATATTCCGGCCTTCTCGTTTTGGCGCTTGCTGAACTTCCCCCACCTCATCCAAATCATTAGCCATACGGCGCAAGAGCTTTTCTGCCAAGTCAGAATGCTGAATTTCTCGACCGCGGAACATCACCGTTGCCTTGACTTTATCGCCTGACTTCAAGAAACGATGAGCATTTTTGACCCGGACGTTATAGTCGTGGTCGTCGATTTTATAGCGCATCTTCACTTCTTTGACTTCAGCATTATGCTGTCGTTTGCGGGCTTCACGAGCGCGCTTTTCTTGCTCAAACTTATATTTGCCGTAATTGATAATGCGGCAAACTGGCGGATTAGCCTTGTCGCTTACGAGCACTAAATCCAGCTCTTGCTCTTCAGCCAGGTGCAGTGCCTCATTCGGCGGCATGATGCCAAGCTGATCACCATTAGCCCCAATCAAGCGAATTTCAGGGAAACGGATATTTTCATTAATGGGCGGAACATTGCGGGGATTTCGGCTTCGCATGCGTGGCAACTGTATGGAAAAGAGTACAGAAACGGAAGACTCAGATCTATGCGGTCTCTAACCTGATGGCTACTGATCATTGCTTCTACGGGAACCAGCCTGGGGCACAAAATCAGCACAGCGATCGCTGACTTACGAAACACCTTTACTGATACTAAGGGCGAAGTCTGAATCTGCACATACATTTATTGCGAAGTCAAAAAAAATATTTACATATACTAAGTGGGCAACCATAACCAGTGCGATCTTCCCGCCATTGCCCTCATCTTGCGATTTCTTTTGCACAGACCTGACGCGGTTAAAATCCAATTTTGGCTGCTCAATTCCCGATTTCGAAGGCGGCAGATAACCCTGCTTTTTTACTGATCCCTGACGGTATCACGGGCTTAACAAAAGCTTCTCGTCAAGTTACGATCAGCTACTATCTTGCCAACCGCAGCGGCCCCAGCAGCGCTGCCCTCGCCAAAATTATGAAACATACACTGTCAGTTTTAGTCGAAGATGAAGCGGGCGTTTTAACTCGCATTGCCGGGCTGTTTGCTCGACGAGGATTTAACATCGAGAGCCTGGCTGTCGGCCCCGCCGAACAAATGGGCGTGTCACGCATCACCATGATGGTGCCCGGTGACGATCAGGTCATTGAGCAAATCACCAAGCAGCTCTATAAGCTGATCAATGTTCTTAAGGTGCAGGATATTACCGAAGTGCCCTGCGTTGAACGGGAGCTCATGCTGATTAAGGTCAATGCCACCAGCTCCAATCGCTCGGAAATTTTGGAGCTGGTGCAAATCTTTCGGGCACGAGTCGTCGACGTTTCGGAAGATTCCCTGACGGTGGAAGTGGTGGGCGATCCTGGCAAAATGGTGGCGATCGTACAGGTGCTGGCCCGGTTTGGCTTACGAGAAATTGCTCGCACTGGCAAGATTGCCCTTACCCGTGAATCTGGCGTTAATACGGAATATCTCAAGTCGCTGCAGAGCAAGCTGCAGTGAGAAAGGGTGGCAGGGTGTGTTGGCGGAGCCTGCCCTAAGGGCTTGGGTGGCAGGGTAGTTGAGTGATGGGGTGATGGGGTGATGGGGTGGTGAGGTGATGGGGTATTAAGTGTTGCAGAGTCTGCCTGGAAAAGCCTTTAGGGCAATGGAGCAGATGAAGTAGCAGGGAATTAAAAATCAATAACTAACAATCAACAACCGGTTCCGAATTTCAAATTTTGCACTCTAAAAGCTGCACCTTAGTCACATCCCTACGGGCATGGTTAGTCCCTTCAGCGATAGCTGCTCAGCGGTCGTCAGCCCTTTGCCCTGAACTAATACCGTGAACTTGCCCAGTCCCAGCGGATTAATTAGCTGATGCAGGGCTTCGCGGCGCCGCAGAGCGTAACGAATCGTTTGAGGATCGCTGCCTGGGAGTTGGGCCAACTGCTGTAGGCGATCGCTCAAACCCAAGGCCATCAGGAATAGTTCTTGAGGGGCGCTGCCCAGCGTTGCCAATCCACAGCGCTGGCCGTGCTGCTCTAGCGCTGTGAAATTAACGTGAGCAGTGATATCTTGCTGACCGATATTGATCAGGGGGTCATTGTGGTGAGCGTGTTGGTAATAGCATTGCAGGGTGCCCTGCGATCGCTGGGGACTGTAATAGCGCTCAGCCGTATAACCATAATCGATGGTCAGCACATAGCCTCGATGTAGCTTTTGCGCCACTTGTGCCAGCCAATCCAGCGCCGCCAAATTCACCTCAGTAGTGTAGTTGAGGGGATAAGCAGGCTGGGTCAGCAGAATCTCTGCCTGCTCAAAATAGTGCGGTAGCTGAGGCGTCGATAGTGGCCCGAGAGTCAGCGTCCAAGGCTGTTCAGCCGACTCACTAAGAGCAACATACTGCTCTTGCAGTCCTGATTCTGTCAGCACCACTCGATGCACCGGCAGCGCATCCACCAGTTCGTTGGAAAATAGGCAGCCGGTGATGGAGTCAGGATTCAACTCCCCTAACGTGCACCATGAAATGTCGGCAGATTGAGATTGCCAGCGCGCGAGATGAGCTTGTTGGGCGGTTCGCAGAGCCCCGGAAGTTTCAATCAGGATGTAGTGAACGGCGGCGAAACAGTCGGGATACTGCCGCTGCAAATAAGCCAGAATGCTGTCGGCGAGCAGCCCTTGGCCCGCTCCTATCTCCACGATTTGAAATGGCGTAGGCTGCCCCAAATGCTGCCACATTTCGACAAACTGCTCAGTCAGTAGCTCGGCGAAGTCGGGGCCCATATGAGCTGCAGTGGCAAAATCTCCTCCCATACCCAATTGAGATGCGTCGCGCGTGTAATAGCCATGAGTAGGCTGATAGAGCGCCAGCGCCATAAAATCGGCGAAGGTGATTTGTTGATGGGGCGATCGCGCAATGTGATCGCGAATCACGGCACAGAGCTCCGGCACGCCCGGCTGTATCGGTAGCGTCACGACCTAAAGCTGTACCAAAATGGCCTGCACGTCAGGATGTTCAAAAAATACTTCGGTATCGGCAATCAACTCCGGTCCCCATAGGTTATCAATCAGGAACTGAATATCGGCGTAGCGGCTATCTTTCTCCAGGGCGGCAATGCCTAAATCCAGGGCGGCGGATTCCTCTCCCTGAGAAAATTTGGCCACGGCGATCGCGAGTTCAGGCTCAGGCTCTTCGGGCGCAATCGATAACGATTCTTCCCAGCGGGCGATCGCCCCATCAATGTCGCCCTGCTCATATTCCACCAGACCAATATTGTTCACCGAGGGCCAAAACTCGGGATCGAGGTCAACCGACTTTTGGTAGCGAGCGATCGCGGCATCAAATTCATTCAGCTTGAAGTACGTATTGCCCAAATCGAACAGCGCCCCTGGATTTTCTGGCTCGATCGCCAGGCCCGATTCCAGAAAGTCGGATGCTTGTTCGTAATCACCCTGGCGGAAGTGAGCTGTGCCCAGGGCAAACAACACCGCGCTGTTGTCAGCCTCCAGGGCTTTCGCTCGGTTGAGTGCCTCAATGGAAGCGTCAAACTCTTCAAATTGTAGATATAGACTGCCTAGCAATCCCCAAACAGCCGCACTATCCGGCACCAGTTGAGAAGCTAATTGAGCCTGCGCCAGCGCCAGTTCAAACTGTTGCAGTTGGGCTAGCTGAGCGGCTTCTTGGGCCAGCGCTAATCCTTGTTCTTCCAGGCGTTCGGTGTCGAGGGGGAGTACATAGGGCAACA
Organism: Cyanobacteria bacterium P01_C01_bin.120; assembly: GCA_039027715.1. Taxonomy (GTDB): domain Bacteria; phylum Cyanobacteriota; class Cyanobacteriia; order Phormidesmidales; family Phormidesmidaceae; genus Halomicronema. Next base: position 16,692 of record JBCCJU010000008.1, on the reverse strand, counting down.
AAGCCTGAGCGTTGACGGGCGTTGCGGCTGTCCACACGCCGATGACCGTCAACGCAGAAAGTAAAGATGTCCGAATCAGCACAACAGTTCCTTTAATTCACTTGCACAGCAACCGGCAACCAAGTTACGGCGTTTCCAAAGTCAGTACGGTCAAAAATGTCTGGAAATCTGGTTTCCAAGCAGTTTTATATCCTTCACCCAGCTAAGAAATGCGGTAAGACAGCTCAACTCTGAAATGCCCATTTAATTAGCTTCTGTAGCCTATGGGCCAAATTTGACATGCCAAATTCTGCTGTAGCGCTCGTCATTAGTCAGCTTAGCTCACCCGACTGAATCCAGATATTAAACCTGTCTGGAGACTGGTGGGCGATCGCTCCTTTCAAGCCAGCAGCATATTGGCAACGTTGCTGTAGGTCTGAGTCAAGGGGTGATTGGGAAAGCGTAGGCTAAAGATATCGCTACTGCCCAACTGAATCATTTCCTCGGTGAGCGGTAAGATGGACGCCACGGGAGCTCCATAGGTTTCTTCCACTTCCGCTTTCAACGCGACAAAGTCGAAGGATGAAAGCGCCTTGTTAACCAGCAGCAGCATTTTCGGCACTTCTAATCGCCGCGCAATGTCAACCGTAACGGCAGTGCCCTGAAAATCCTGGCGATCGGGACGCATAATTAGCAGTAGTACATCCGAAATCGTAATAGATAAGAGGGTCTCTTCATTAAGCCCCGGATGAGTATCAATAAACAGAAAATCCAAATTTAGCTGCTGAATTAATCCTTGAAAGCCATCATTCAGCAAACCGACGTCGTAACCCTCGCGCAGCACCCGTGCAATTTCCCCCGCTTTGAGACTAGACGGAATCAAATAAATAGCGCTGCCGGGAGCGGCCTGACTGTCTAGCTTGTGGCTCACATCATAGGCCGCTTCTTCAACGGAACAGCGGCCCCACAGATAATCGTTTAGAGCTAGGTTCATATGACTTTCATCGAACCCAAACAGCACATGAATACCGGGAGACTGGATATCAGTATCAACAATGCCCACCCGTTTACCCGTGCGGGCAACGGTGGCCGCCAGGTTTGCGGTTGTATTTGATTTGCCGGTGCCTCCCCGAAAGGAGTGTATTGACACCACTCTGACCATATGTCTACCTTCCAGTGCGGTTGCGCCGTGCCATCGCTGCTAACGGAGCAGATATTCACTCTCAACAATAACGCCTGACTGGCATCACACGGCATCGGGTTTAAGGGTTCCCGTAAATGCCGACCAATTAAACCACATACATCCAGAGAACTAAAGTTGCCTTTGATCACCTCTAAGATCACTGTATGGAAAGCTCCGAGCTTGCTCTGTCAGCGGCCCGCTCACTCCCCAGGCTCCCCTATTTGCCCCGCCATTCGCTGACCAATTACCTGCAAATCAGCATCGGCGATCGCACTTTCATAGACCAGCTTGCCCTCGCTCATGACGAGAATTCGATCAGATAGGGCCAGTAGTTCATCAAGATCTTCGCTGACCAGCAGCACCGCAACGCCACGGTTGCGAGCCTCGACAATCATGTCATGGATAAAATCAACAGCGGCAAAATCAAGACCAAAGCTAGGGTTGGCCGCAATTAAAAGACGAACATCGGTAGACGATAGCTCACGCGCCAGCACCGTACGCTGCACATTGCCGCCAGAAAGATGACTAACTGGGGTTTCCACCGACGGCGTTTTGACTGAAAACGATCGCACTAGTGAAACCGCCGCATGACGCATCGCCTGCAGTATCAAGAGCCAATTCCACTTGGCTTGGGGAGGGCGATCGAACGTGCGCAACGCCATATTCTCAACCACGCTCATGTTGGGCACACAAGCATTTTTCAGCGGTTCCTCTGGCAGCGCATAGACGCTGTGTCTGGCCATTTCACTACGAGTGGCAGTGTAGGGCTCGTCGTTAACCGTCAGCTCGCCGCTGGTTGGCAACCGCTGCCCCGACAGACATTCCACAAATTCTCGCTGTCCATTGCCTGAAACGCCCGCAATGCCAATAATTTCGCCAGCATGCACGCGCAGATTAACGCCATTGACGGCGGGCAATCCATTGTCTTTATTGACCTGCAAATCGGTGATTGCCAGCACGAGGTTTGAGGTGGCAGCCTTGGACTTCGTTACGGACTTATGCTCGCGCTCTTTGCCCAGCATCATTTCCGCCATCGCCTCAACCGTCAGGTCTTTGACCTGTCCTTGCCCGGCCAACTGGCCCCGCCGCAAGATTGTCACCTCATCGGCAAACGCTTGCACCTCACGAAATTTGTGGGTAATCAGCAAAACGCTCAGTTGCCCCTGCGACACGGCGGCCTTCAACAGCCCTAACACCTCGTCGGCTTCGTCAGGGGTGAGTACTGACGTGGGCTCATCAAGAATCAGTAAGCGGCTTTTAAGATAAAGCTGCTTGAGAATCTCCAACTTTTGTTTTTGTCCGGCAGCCAGCTGCTCCACCGGCGTTGCCAAATCCACATGAAAAGGGGCATCTGCCATAAAGGCCCGCAGCGCCTCCAGTTCCTGCTTCCAGTTGATGACGGTAGAGGCGTCGTAGCGAGCCAGCACCAGATTTTCGGCTACAGTCATCGCCGGCACAGACGTGAAATGCTGATACACCATACCGATACCGCAGGCATGAGCGTCTTTGGGACTATTAATCGCCTGGGGCTGTTGGTCAATCAGGATTTGACCGGCGGTGGGATGATAAAAGCCCATCACACACTTCACCAGCGTGCTTTTGCCAGCGCCATTTTCGCCCAGCAGCGCATGTAATGTGCCTGGCTGCAGCACCATGGATACATCATCCAAAGCGGTAAAGCTGCCAAACCGCTTAGTCATGCCAACGACATCCAAACGCGGCGGCTGACTGGTTAAAGAAGGGTGAGATGGCAATGTGACAGTATCCATGGGGCGCTCTGCAATTGATGGGTGGTGACTGATAGTTGGCTAACGAAATTTGGGCCGAGGGCTGAAGTGCCTGAACCAAGGGCTCTAAATCTTTGATATCAAGGTATTAAGTTTGAATTGCTGTCATTAAATCAGTTGAGGTAGCAACTGCACCAAACACGCCGCCCTGCATTTTGATCATTTTGAGAGCCGCCAGATAATTGCCGTAATCCGTTGCGCCAGTGCAGTCGGAGAGCATCAGACATTCATAGCCGCGATCATTAGCTTCGCGCATAGTGGTGTGCACACAAACGTCCGTTGTAATGCCGGTCAGAATTAGATTTTGAATACCGCTGCGACTGAGTACTAGCTCTAGGTCAGTGGCATAAAATGCGCCTTTGCCCGGTTTATCAATCACGACTTCACCCGGCAGCGGTGCCAATTCGGGGATGATTTCCCAGCCCGGTTCACCGCGCACCAGAATTTTGCCGCAGGGTCCCGGATCGCCAATGCCGGCACCAATTTGCCGCGATCGCCATTGCTTATTGGCCGGTAAATCTGACAAATCGGGCCGATGTCCTTCGCGGGTATGGATGATTTTGTAGCCGAGCGATCGCATTACCGCCATCAGCGCTTTGAGCATCGCAATCGGTGCCCGCGTCAGAGACAAGTCATAGCCCATTTTGTCGACATACCCTCCCTTACCGCAGAAGTCTGTCTGCATATCGATAACGATCAGCGCTGTATTTTCAGGCCGCAAGTCACCGTTATAGGGATAGGGATAAGGATCGGCATTAACAGTACGTCCCATCAAGCATTGCCTACTCTTCGCCTTCGATAATCCATCATCTCGCTGCAGATGGATCGTTCAGAGCGAACGAATATTGCTCGACTCCGCCCCTAAACCTCAGAAAGACGGCAGCGGCTTTTCTCAGATTTTGAGAATGCAAGGCTAGAGATTGGATGTTCCTGCGTAGGCCTTGAAAGAGAAAGCTGCTATGAAGTGTTATCGACCCTCTCGATCTAAAATTTTCTCGAACTTCGTTAACTAAGCAAAGTCGAGACTGTAAAGCTCCGACTTTTGTTCGACCTGAGATTGAGAAATTTGTCGCGGAATTTGTACCCGAAAAGTGGACCCTTTATTCGGTTGACTGTTTACCGTGATTAATCCATTCATCATGGTGACTAATGAATGAGTGATGGCTAATCCCAAGCCAGTACCCGGATATTGACGTTTGATTGTCTGATCAGCCTGACGAAAGGGTTGAAAGATCTTTTGTAGCTGGTCTTCAGCAATGCCTACCCCCATATCCTGCACGATAATCTCAAGACCATTCTTCGCTACAGTATTTGCAAAGATTGAAATTTTACCTTTATGGGTAAATTTAATAGCGTTAGAGATGAGGTTAACTAGAACTTGCTTTAGCCGCTGGCGATCGTTGTAAACTTCATCATTCTGAAGTTTGACAATGGTATCAATTAGTAATCCTTTCTTTTCTGCTACAAAGCTCAATTCTGAAACAACTTCTTCAATTAAAGCTGCCAAATCAAAATAGTGAGGCGTCAACTCTAAACGATTGGCTTCAATAGTTGACATATCCAAAATGTCATCAACTAAATTAAGCAAACTTTCGCCGTTAGAGTAAATACAACCAGCCATCTTGAGCTGATAATCGTTAAGTTCACCTTTGGTCTGACTCTTTAAGATCTGCGAAAAACCCATAATCGAGTTGAGCGGGGTACGCAATTCATGGCTCATTGTGGCTAAAAACTCAGATTTGTGGCGATTAGCTTCCAGCAGCTTAAGATTTTGCTGCTCAATTTGCTTTCTCTGAGCCTCTAACTCCTGATTCTGTTTTCTTAATAGAAAATTAGTTTGCCGCAGTTGCTCTTGGGCTGCCCAAGCTCGCTGCTCAGCCCGATAAGCGTTCATAGCATGACGAATTAAACTGTGCAAGCCGTCAGGAGATATCAGCGATTTTGCTAGATAATCAGTGGCGCCTGCTTTCATCAATTTAACCGCGGTTTGTTCATCCCCTTGGCCAGTCAGCACGATGATGGGCAACCGATTACCGTCAAACCGCAACTGCTTGATGAACTTGATGCCGTCACCATCGGGGAGGCGAAAGTCTAACAAAATGCAATCAAAAGTAGCTGCTGCTAATTGCTGCTGCGCTGCCAGCATCGTATCCACTTCGGTTATGGCAGCTTGCAGCGGGGTCTTGGTCAAGTGACGCTTCACCGTCATACGGTCAACAGCATCATCATCAATGACTAAGATATCTAGCGGCTTGTTCATCACTTTCTGAAAAGGCAAGTTAGTTTAGGGAGAACTTTTTAATCAAGACATTTATCAAATTTTAATCACGGCATTTCGCAAAGCGTCCAGTAGCGATTGAGGGCCGCCATAACCTCGGCGAAGCTGGAAAATGTCACTGGCTTAAGAATGTAACCAGCAACATTAAGTTTATAAGCCTCGATACGATCTTGATCCTCATCAGAAGTAGTGAGAACGACAACTGGAGTCATTGCTAATCGCTGATCCTGGCGCAGCTCTTGCAAAAACTCAATGCCATTCATCTTGGGCATATTAATGTCAAGCAAAATGATGCGTCGAGTATCCGGTAGGTTACTGCCGGCCTCATGTTGACCACGCAGCATAGCCAATGCTTCCAGGCCGTTACCCGCAACAAAAAGAGGATTAGTAATGCGATTGCGCTGAAAAGCCCGCTTAACGTTCATTACGTCAACTTCATCATCCTCAACCAACAGAATGTTGACTACTTTTTCCTTCACAGGGCTCTCCCAAAGTCCTAGGCCGCATCAAAATTTATCTATATTTGCGATCGCTAGCAGTTTATCAAAACACAATTTGAAGGCTCAGCCCACTTATATTCAATGTCGTTGGCTGCGCCTGTATAACCGGCAACATAACGAACTCACTTAATACACCAAGCATACTGACTCAACAAGCAATTTGCCGTCATTCATAAGTAAGAGTCTTCAGGCGGGTGAGTATTGTTTATTTATGACTTGTATAGAAATAACGGATTTAGAGAGCGTCAAAGTTAACAGACATGGCTTTTGGCATGTGATTTTATCTAGGCCAGGTAAACCGAAATGTTGTGCCCTGGCCAGACGTAGATTCTAAGGTAATGATGCCGCCCTCAGAGTCGACGATTTTTTTCACGATCGCCAAACCAATTCCAGTGCTCTCCAATTCATCACGAGGTTTGAGAGTCTGAAAAATAGTAAAAACTTTTTGATGATATTGCGGTTCGATACCGGGGCCATCATCGCTAACGACAAATTCAATATATTGATTCTGCTCAGATGCCGCAATTTGAATCTGTCCGTCTTCCCGATCATGGTGCTTAATAGCGTTGCTAATTAAATTGGCAAAAACCTGATTGAGGGCGGCGCGATTAGTCTGCAAATGAGGCATTTTCTCCGGCAGTAAAATCTCAAAAGCAGCAGGCGGAGAAAGCAAATCAATAGTCTCCATCAGCAGAGCACGGACATCGACTGACTCAACTCGGCGCTCTCGACGACCCACGCGAGAATATTCCAACAGCCCGTTGATTAGGGCTTCCATGCGGTGCACTCGGTTGCGTAACAGGGTCAACTGATGACGATTTTCTGCCGGGAGGTTCTTGCCCAGATCTTCTTCAAGCCACTCCGAAAGATTGGCGATCGCCCGCAGTGGGGCCTTGAGGTCATGAGAGGTAACGTAGGCAAACTGATCGAGCTCACTATTACGATTGTCGAGCAGGGCATTAGTTACTGCCAACAAACTGTTCATCTGTTCTAGCTCTCGGGCTCGCTGCTGCAGCTCCGCTGTCGTTTGCTTGAGCTGACGAATGTCTTCGATAACGGCAATAAACGCTACGATTTGATTTTGATCGTCAGTTTCGGTCGAAACGGTTACCAGCGTCCAAATTGGCGTACCGTCTTGATGCAGATAGCGCTTTTCGAAACGACAGGAGTTGATCCGATGAGAGATCAATTGCTGATAGTAATAATGGTCTTGTTCAAGATCAGTCGGGTCTGTGAACTGCTGAAAAGGTTTGCCAACTAGCTCTTCAGCCTGATAGCCCAGCAGTTGACAGAAGGTGGCGTTGACCTGCTGCCAATGTCCGGTTGGCGACAGTCGAGCCATGCCCACTGCCGCTTGCTCAAATACGGCTCGAAAGCGAGCTTCGCTAGCAGCAAGATTGAGGGCGGCCTGCTTGGACTGGCTAATCTCTTGAATAACGCCAATCATCCGCAGCGGCTGCCCATTCATATAGAGAAACTGCCCTTGGGCCAAGACCCAATGCTGGCTTTGATCCGGCCAACAAACTCGATATTCCTCAGCAAAAATTGTTTGATTATTTTTGGCAGTCACGATCGCCGCTTCCACTCGTAGACGATCATCAGGGTGTACGCGCACTAACCAATACTGATAACTAGCGACATCAGCGTCGACAGCATATCCTAGGATGACTTTTGTTTGGGCTGACCAATAGTGGGTGTCATGAATTAAGTCCCAATCCCAAGTTCCCATCTGAGCTGCGTTCAGGGCAAGATTGAGCCGGTCTGCAACTGCTGTTTGCGCCGTCAGCGCCGCTTCTATTTCAGGGCGACTAGCGGACTCAGATAAGCGTGATGATTCGAGCATAGGGTCAGGCGTAGCCGATATGGTATTCCGGTCTGCAACATTAATCAGGACTTGCGCACCCGCTATTCATAGGCCCCAAGTCTGAAAAGTCTTGCATCCAATTTTCCTAGAGTTGGAAGCCGAGCCAAAATCGGAGTCCACTGCATAAGTTCCATTAATTATCAGCCGGGCCCATCATTCATGCAAGCGACAGTGATTCGGCAGCAAAAGCTATGACTAAAGTCAATGGGTGACATACTGTACTGATTCATTTACTCGACAGTATTGCATTGCTACATGCAAACCGATAAGGACGGACTCATTTAATTGCCAAACTCTTTACGAAGCAACGCGATCGCGCCCACTCGTCTCCACCAGCTAGCGTCTGAATCGCTCTCAGCATAAGAATTTCAGCACTAAATCACGGCAGTCCCTTGCAAACTTTAATCGACATTCTGATAGTCGCCGCCAATGTCTAACTAAACTCACCATCGCACCGGACATGATCCGAACCGCTAGCTATAACCTGAGATAGATGCGGTTTGACCGCAGCTTCTACCCAAGGATATATGCATGTTTATGGTGACTGTTAAATAGTTAGAAGGCTCAGCAGTTGATGAACTTTATCCATATCGACTTTTGCATTTAGGAATCACAATATGTTGGCTATTCGCATCGCCCTGATTGAAGATCACAATCTCACGCGCATGGGACTTAAGGTGGCTTTTGGTGAACAGCCAGATTTTGAACTAGTTGGTGAAGCTTCGAGTGGGCAAGCCGGCTTGGCGCTGTTGCTGGGCCAACAGCCAGATGTGGCGATTGTCGATATTGGTCTGCCCGATATTGACGGCGTTGAAGTTGTCCGCCGCCTCCGCGAAGAACAACCCGCTGAAGCAGAGTCTCCGACCAAGATTTTGATGCTGACGATGCATGACAGTGAAGATGCAGTCATGGCGGCTTTTGCCGCAGGGGCTGACTCATACTGTATGAAGCAAACTGAACTGTCTGACTTAATCACGGCCATCAAAGAGACATATCAAGGCAATTCGTGGATTGATCCAGCGATCGCCAATGTGGTGCTGCAACAGATGCGCCGACAGCCTACCGACCCATCTGGAACCGAAACAATTGCTATCAATGCCCTAGAACCAGAGCAGTCGCAGGTTCTTGAGAGCTATCCGTTAACGGAAAGAGAGCTAGAGATTTTGGAACTCATTGTGGCTGGCTGCAGTAATGCTGAGATCGCTGACCGCTCTTATATTACGGTGGGCACTGTCAAAACCCATGTTCGCAATATTCTCAACAAGCTTGGCGTAGACGATCGCACGAAAGCAGCGGTTCGAGCCCTGCGAGCCGGCTTGGTAAATTGACCGTCATAGACCTGGACGCCGCAGTCATGGAAATTATAGACCCTGCGGCGTTAAGCTCATGGCAGTCGTTTGAGCTTCATAGCCTAGCGGCGATTCTCGGCTGTTTAGCCGTTACGTGCTTGACCACCTGGCATTTGTGATTTTTGTTAAGCAACTTTTGTGTAAGGGGTAGCTTTAAAGAGGCGGCGATCGCAATAGTTCCTTGAGCCACGATGCCACCACGCAGAGTAGGGATAGCAGGAGGCAAAATCTTGTCGAAAATGATTTTTGCACGGACCTTAAAGAGTCTGAAATATTCTCTACAGGCAGCTCTGGGAATCAGTGTGGCGGTTGGCTGGACGCTCTTGCCCCTGCCTAGCGCTGCCACTCCCGTCCCTGCAGCCACCGCGGCTAACGCTGCTGACGATCATTTTTTGTGGCAAATTGATACACCAACGAATACCGTCTATCTGTTGGGCTCTATTCACTTTCTCACCCCTGACAGCTATCCGCTGCCCGAGGTTATGCGGGCGGCTTTTGATGAGGCTGAAATCTTGGTGCTGGAAACCGACGTTGGACCAGGCACTGAAGCAGCAACAGCCATGTTACTACTTGACAAGGCTTTACCAGAACCGGGCGAGTCTTTGAGTGAGGTTTTGGGGCCAGCCACCTACGGCTTGGCGGGCCAAAGTGCAGCAGAACTCGGTTTGACAATTGAGGCGTTCGCCCAGTTTGAACCCTGGTTTTTAGCGATTACACTGACCTCACTGCAGCTCGCGTCCTTAGGATTTTTGCCTGAGTACGGCATTGACCAGCATTTTCACAATCAGGCGATCGCAGTCGATAAACCAGTCTTGTTTTTAGAAACGGTAGAACAGCAATTTGACCTGTTTGAACAGCTTTCAATCGCCGAACAGCGCCAGTTGACGGCACAAACTCTAGCTGAAATGGATTTGCTAGAGGGCTCCCTCAATGACATCGTGACCGCCTGGGATGCCGGCGATAGCGATGCTATGGCCGATAGCCTACTGGCTGGATTTGCAGACTATCCGAATATGCAGCAGATTTTTTTAAGCGATCGCAATCGCGATTGGGCGACTCAAATCTTACCCTGGCTACAGGCGGATGACGACTATTTGATTGTCGTCGGCGCACTACATTTGGTGGGGCCGGACAATGTGCTAGAGCTCCTGGCGGCTGCAGGCTATGAAGCCGAACAGCTGTAGAAACGCCAATCGCCCATGCGGTTGATGAAGTGCCAGGCCAACAAGTCCGTAAGCTGACTCCACAGTTCCATAAGGCCGGTATGTTTAGATAAGCAGCATTTCTCTTCAGGCTAATCGGCGGTCTTAATTGAGCGGCTACGCAAGACAACTTGCCCGCCTGAGGCCGTCGAGGCTGTGATGGGATCAATAGTAATCACGGCTTGGTTGGCCTGCTGGGTGCAGGCGGGAGTGGGCAGCATCCACTCGACGACATTGGGATTGTCAACTGTAAACTGACCGCAATACATGAGCCGGGCCTTAGTATCGGTGGTAGCCCAAAATCGATAAATCTCCTCCGCAGACAAACTGGGTAAGTCTGGCGCCACCAGCACCGCTTTATTTTCATCTGCAACGGTGACAACACTGCCCGCCATACCCGCAAACTCACCAGCACCTTCTAGGGCATAAACTGACTGAGAATTTTGCAAGCTGCTCAAGACTACATTGGTCACTTGCTGTTGGCTTTGAACGGTTTGAATGGTGGCCTCAGCTTCATCCAGTTTCTGCGTTTGCAGCAGCAGCGATCGCCGCAGTTGTTGATTAGACAGGCTTAGCATCGCCAGGGCCGCAATCGCGATCGCTCCGCCCACCACTTGACTGCCTAAGATCAGGCGTTGACGAGTCAATAGGCTCTCTAGCCTATTTGAAGCCACAACCTTTTGAATAAATCGATTTGAGCTGAGCCGAGTAAGTGGATAAGCTGACTGTGATTTTACTAGGGCGTGCGCTTCCGGCTCCGATACCGGAGAAGCAATATCATCCTCCGAACTGGCCAGTGACGAATTAGACAACTGCGATCGCAAATTGGGGTGGGCCTGCAGCAGTTTAGCCAGCTCTGACTGCTCTTCTGAGGTTAATTCTGCAACGGTGCGACGAGACAATAGATCTTGCCATTTTTCAGGAAAGTCTGTGTTAGTCATGATTAATGTTTGAGATCCGGTAGATTCACGGGTGTCTTTTATGACATGACGTAGCCGTAGTTCGATTGTGCCAGAGAATTCTCATCAAATCACTAAAGGATGGCTAGGATGTAGCTTTAGCATCCAAACAAGCACGCCTAGTAAGTTTTGGGCGCTTGGCCAATCAACCGTGTTCATCCAGCAACCCGGAGTTTGCAGCACTGCTCTGGTGACATCCAAATCGATGATGGAGACAAAGTTTCAGCTCATCGGCATTGACTGATTCCGGACTACGATTACTGATGGTGGCGTGGTTTAGTCAATGGCTCGCCGTCTTGCCCTAACAGAACCAGGGAAAGCTACACTTGCCATTTAGTAACAGGGTCGTGACAAACAATAATGACGGTGTCTTTTCGAGCATTTCGCGATCGCCATCCGACAGCCAAGCTCACCAGCGAATTACTGCTGGTTCAAAGCGATCGCTTTGTAGTTAGAGTCCTGATTGAAACTGACTCGGGCGGCTGTGCCTCAGGCTTGGCAGCCCACACCTCTATTGAAATCGCCGAAGATCAAGCGCGTCAGCGGGCCCTGGAAGGCATGGGGTGGAGCGCTGACGAGCAGTCGGACGCTTCAATCTCTGCCTCTGCAGGACAGGCTGTTGCCGCCGCTACCGCAGAATTTATCCCAACGCAACCACCCACACCGGCAGTCACAATCCATACTGCTGCCACTGCTACTGCCAAAGCCACTGACTCTACGGATACTGTCGTGGGCGCTGCCATACCAGAGCCGCCAGTGCAACAGTCCCAGCTTCAACCAGCCATCACTGAAAAGCCCGCCCCTCCAGCTCCGTCACCAACTAAGTCTGATAAAGCGAGTTCCGCTCTATCCTTACCTTCCGGTACTTCAACGACACCAACAGCCCCCAAGCCTGAGCTTCTGCCGGATTCGCCGAGCCCGACAATAACCGCTGACTTACCCACGGCATCAGACACGGCAGCAGACGACGAAAGCGAACCGATTGTGGCTGCAGCATTACCGGCTCCAATCAATCTCTCGGATGTGATTGCCCAAACTGATATTGAACTGCGGCGGTTAGGCTGGTCAGTCGAAATCGGTCGAGAGTATTTGGAGCACACTTACCAAAAGCGATCGCGCCACGAACTTTCTGAAGAAGAGCTTATTCAGTTTTTGTGCCACTTAGAGTCTCTGTAATTCCTGAGCCGACGGCAGTAGAAAACTCTCTACTCAACCGCCAAAGACACGCGATTTCCGCCAATATCGCGTAGATTAGTCAGAAAAACGGCAACTTCGTCATAGGGCAGCTCTTTATCGGCTTTCAGAACTAAGGTGCCTTCAGGATTTTCAGAAAAATATGTCCGAATCCGCTGAGTTAATTGTTGAAAACTAATTGTCTGATCTTCAAATAAGATCTCGCCATCTCGGTCTAAACCAATGATTAGGGACTCGGCTTGTGCTTCGATCTCAGCCTGCTCTTCGGCGCCCTCGACTTCTTCCGGAATGTCAATGCTAATCAGCTGTCGCCCCGTCAAGGTCATGGAAATGATGATAAAGAACGTCAGCACGGTCATTAGTACGTCCATCATCGGCACCAGATTAACTTCGGGAATTTTGGAAGCAGAGGAGCGACGACGACGCATGGTGATTGCAGGCCTCAATTGGCAGTAGGTAACAAGTCAAATTAGCGGGGCTGGTTCAGAAAGCTCAAGTGCCGGAGCGCAGAATCGAAGCCGATAGCAATACTTTGCCCTCTGGAACCGTGGCTGTGATGCACCTGTGACGACAGCAACACCTATGTTCTACACCGCCGTTTAATCTATCCATTTCCAGATTTGAAACTACGCATTTATCCATTGTTGAGTTGACGAGGTTCTGCGATCGCCCAACGCTTTGAGCAAAAAAATTGCTCTTCAGCTGCTGTAGACCGTTTCATCTTCTGAACGCCAAGCCGGGTCAACAATACAAATAAACACTAGCGGCTCTTGCCCTGTGTTGTGAATGTGCTGCCGCGCATCAGGCGGAATATAAATTGCATCACCAGGACCAACGGATTGTTTTTCGTCGTTAATATGCATATCGCCCTGTCCGCTCAGGATGTAATAAACTTCTGAGGTTTTTAGCGAATGGTCAACAGAGGTTTGCCCAATTGGCACTACCGCATGGGCTAGGCTATAGCGTAAATCCAGCGGTTGCTTATCGGGATGCAGGAGCTCTCGCAGCTGTGTGTTGTCACCGGCAATAAACATTTCACAGTCAGTTAGGCTTTGCACTAGCATGGGCGATCGCTTCTCCAAGACTGCCCTTTATCCTACTATCAAAGCTTTACAGACCAACCGTAAGCTCAGCATCGCTGTCAAAAATATGGGCTGGAGTTTAGCCATAGCGACATTTTGCCTTGAGACAACAGCGCTGCATCTAAATAAGCATTACTCTGAATCCGCAGCGACCAGAAAACCACCAATACACTCCTTTTCAGCCATAAAAATTGGCTGTCCACATCCGTGAACAGCCAAACAAGCAAGAATAAAACTCAATTTAATAAGCTAAGCCCATGCTACGAGTGGTCTCAGCACCGAGATAAACGCGAACGCTCAAGAAATCAGTGGGGCAAGCAGTTTCACAGCGCTTACAGCCAACGCAGTCTTCAGTACGCGGAGAAGACGCAATTTGACCAGCCTTGCAGCCATCCCAAGGTACCATCTCCAAAACGTCGGTAGGACAGGCCCGTACACACTGTGTACAACCAATGCAGGTGTCGTAAATCTTGACGGAATGAGACATTAAACGAAGGCTCCAGTGTTAACAAGCGTCATTGTGAAGTTCGTTATCAAAAAGTCACTAGATATCTAATGACCTAAAACAAAGAACTGACAAGTATTCCCTTTACTCCTTAATGTTTAGTTTAGGACGTTAGCTTTAGTGTACTTAGCGTGACCGCACAAAAGTTTACAGAACGTAACGCATTGTGCCGTTTACTCAGTCATTCCTAATCAGTTAAGTCTCACACAGTTGCATCCGATTTTGGCCCCTTACATTCCCAATACTGGGGAAATCGGATGCAACATCCCTCCAATTTGGGGGATCGAGGGGGCTTTTGTGTAAGTCCTATCAGTAATGAGAGCGTCATCACTGCGAAGTCTCAGCGAGCATCATCACTAAACCACTGCAAGCCCCAGGTGGCAATTACTAGCCCTCAATTTCTGTAGCCATGAATACGATGAATGCTGATCTATTAAACCTCTGGCATCAATGTCGGTAATATGCCTTGATGACGTGCCTTGATAAAGATGTTTGTCTGCGGAGGAAACTCATCGGATTCAACGGCGTGAGTCCTGTAGATGTAACAAATTTAGTTTTTGAGAAGTCTCGCAATGGGTGCGACGGCTTTCAACGGAGTCACTACGGAATTTGTTCGAATTTGTTCCGAGTCCATGAGGACAGTTGGCGATCGCGCGATCGCCCTGCAGTTAGCCGGCAAACCAGGATTCGTGAAATTGCATCAAGACCCGGTACGCTTTCCGATAATATTTAGGGATGCTTAAAACCAAAACGCCTGGCTTGATTTTGTGTCGCGCTCATGGTTTAGGTTTTAGAGATGTTTGTTGTGTTTCTGGGAAGAAATTGAATTATGAGTCAGGAAGCGGTTTTCGAAAAAGTACAAAAAATTGTGGCGGAGCAACTCGGCGTTAACGAAGCTGAAGTTAAGCCAGAAGCTAGCTTTGCCAACGACTTAGGTGCTGACTCCCTTGATACCGTTGAGCTCGTAATGGCTCTTGAAGAAGAGTTTGATATTGAAATTCCTGACGAAGCCGCTGAGGGCATTGGCACCGTACAAGCGGCAGTTGACTTCATCAAAGATAAGAAGGCCGCTTAGCGATCGCAGGCTACTGGACAATGTTGTAATGCAGGTATCAGGTAGTGGGCAGGCTAGCGTATCTGCGCTGTAGGTGAGTCATGACAGAGTTGGAAAAAAAGCGGGTTGTCATTACTGGGTTAGGGGCAATTACGCCCATTGGCAGTGATTTAGCTAGCTATTGGCAAGCGCTACTCGCGGGCCAATCTGGGGTCGGGCCAATTACCCTGTTCGATGCCTCTAAGCATACGACCCAGATTGCTGCGGAAGTTAAAGGCTTTGATCCCCATAACTTTATGGATCGGAAAGAAGCCAAACGCATGGATCGCTTTTCTCAGTTTGCTGTGGCCACCGCTAAACAGGCCCTGGCTGACGCCCAACTAGAGATCACTGATCTCAATGCAGAGCAAGTTGGCGTCATGATTGGCACCGGTGTTGGTGGCCTCAAAATCATGGAAGAACAGCAAGCAGTCTATCTCAACCGAGGGCCGAGCCGCTGTAGTCCATTTATGGTGCCGATGATGATCGCCAATATGGCGGCTGGGCTGACAGCCATTCACACTGGCGCCAAAGGCCCTAACTCTTGTCCCGTAACGGCCTGTGCAGCGGGTTCCAACGCCATTGGCGATGCCTTTCGCCTAGTGCAGCAGGGCTATGCTCAAGCGATGATTTGCGGCGGTACAGAAGCTGCCGTAACGCCGCTGTCCGTAGCCGGATTTGGCTCTGCGCGAGCTTTATCGACTCGTAACGATGCACCGGCGATCGCTAGCCGACCGTTTGACCGCGATCGCGACGGCTTTGTTATCGGTGAAGGCTGCGGCATCTTAATTTTGGAATCTCTAGACCACGCCCTGAGTCGCGGCGCCAAGATTTATGCTGAAATTACCGGTTACGGCATGACGTGCGATGCTTACCACATGACGGCTCCAGTGCCGGGCGGCGCGGGCGCCGCCCGCTGCATTCAGCTAGCGCTCAAAGATGCTGGGATCACTCCGGAACAAATCAGCTATATCAACGCCCACGGCACCAGCACACCAGCTAACGATCCAACCGAAACTCAAGCCATTAAGACCGCGCTGGGCCAGTACGCTCAACAAATCGCCGTAAGTTCCACCAAATCAATGACGGGCCACTTGCTGGGCGGTTCTGGCGGCATTGAAGGCGTAGCGGCAGCGATGACAATACTTGAAGATCAAGTGCCTCCAACCATTAATTTGGAGCAGCCGGATGAAGGCTGTGATCTGGACTACGTGCCCAATCAGGCCCGACAAATGCCAGTCAATGTTACGCTGTCTAACTCCTTTGGTTTTGGCGGCCACAACGTAACGTTAGTGTTTCAGAAGTATCGTAACTGACGTTACAATTTAGCGAGTAAATAAATATCGCAGCGTTTTTAGAGGATGAGGTACGCGCTGTTTCTGTAATCCTTACAAGGGTGCCGTTTATCCCCGCATCTCATGTCATTGGAAAACGCTGTTGCGAAGTTATTGAACTCTGGCCTGAAGCTTACATCCCCCCTTAGCATTGACTCATACCGGATTTGCACAACTTTCTCGGTTGTGAGACCGCAGCGTGAATGCGATGATAAGGCGGGAAGACGCTGATGCACTGTTTGTGCAGTTTGATGCTGAGCGCCTTGCCATTGGAGGGCATCAGGCCCCGGTAAATGCTGTCCCGTCTTTGAGAGTAGGTTTATGGTTGTCGCATCCCAATCTTTAGACGCGCTTTGCGTGAATTCGATTCGATTTTTAGCGAT
>JBCCJU010000007.1:0-62853 GCA_039027715.1 Cyanobacteria bacterium P01_C01_bin.120 | reverse complement strand
CGGATTTAAATCCCATTGAGCATCAATGGTTTGTTTTGAAAAACCGCATGCGAAAACAGATTCAGTCTGGCCAACCCTTTCGGCAAGTCGTTGACCAAGCTTTCATTGACTGACCGGATCTATCCACGGATTGCTATATGGTGTTCAGCTAGGGATAGCGGGGAAAGCGGCAGCAGTTATTTGTGCGATCGCTCGCTAGAATGCGGGGAGCGTTTTCCAAAGAGTCAAGTTATGTGGGTCCAAGTGCGATCGCGCCGTTTTGGCAAAATTCATCCATCAAGCGTGACGATCGCGGCGGGGCTAGCGGTGATGGGTAATCTGCTCGGCATGGCGGCAGTTCAGGCCCAAGCGCCCCAAAACCCCACTCTCAAAATTGGCATTGTGCAGCGGTTTGGCAACGACGACGCCAAAACTTTGGTGGTTGAACCCCTCGGCGGCGATCAGCTCACCGTGCAGTTCAAAACCGGTGACCAGCTCGAAACCCTGACCACCAATCAGATCGTGCTCGACACCACGCCGGTGCCGCTAGAAATCACCTCGCTGCGAGAGCGGGTCGTGCTTAGCACCCACCGCAGCTTTGAGAGCGCCGAAGACAGCGCCACCCAGTGGCGACAGCGCGGCATCGAAACCGAAATTGCGCAGCCTGGCGACTGGCAGGTGTGGGCTGATCGCACCACCTACGATACGCCCCTGCTGCGACGGCTACTGCTCCAGGATTTGCAGGCTGCTGGCCATGCCAACGTCTACGTCGACAGTCAAGTGCTGCGCGACGTTCCCAAGGCGGCGGCGATCTTCAACGGCTTTCGCTATAACCGCGATATTGTCAGCATCACCACCGGCAACCAGCGAGTCCGAGTCATCGAAAAGTACGGTGAAGCCACAGATACTGTGCGAGTCTATGGCGGTGGCTTGCGCCTGCAGCCCAACGCCTACGGCACTTACACCTTAGTTAACAACGTCCCCATCGAAACCTACCTGCGGGGCGTGGTGCCCTACGAAATTGGCCTGGCCGCCCCTCGCACCACCATCGAAGCCCAGGCAATTTTGGCGCGCACCTATGTACTGCGTAATTTGCGCCGCTTTGTGGTGGATAACTATGAGCTTTGTGCCGACACCCAGTGCCAGGTTTATCGCGGCATTACCGGAGCCGCCGAGGTAACCGATCGCGCGATCGCCAATACCAGCGGCCTGGTTCTTACTTACGAAGATGAACTAGTGGATGCCCTCTATTCATCAAATGTGGGCGGAGTAACCGCTGCCTTTAGTCACGTGTGGAACGGCCCGGATCGCCCTTATCTGCGCCCGGTGGTCGATTCCGTAGCCAACCGTTGGGATTTGGCCTCGCGCCCCCTGACGGACGAAAACAATCTGCGGGCCTTTCTATCCCTAGACTCAGGCTTTAATGAAGACGAATGGGATACCTTTCGCTGGCAGGAAGACGCCTCCCTGGAAACCATTGCCCAAGATTTGCGCTCTTACCTGCAGGCTCGCAGCCATCCCCAGGCCAACTTAACCGAGGTGCAGCGCCTGGTGGTCACTGAACGTGCCCCCTCTGGCCGGGTGCAAACCCTGGAAATCGCTACCGATGCCGGGATCGTCACCCTACAAAAAGATGAAGTGATTCGCGCGATCGCTGCGCCCCTAAGTCTGCTGTTCTACACAGCAGGACTGTATGAAGAAGTGCCGGGAGCAACTGAACCACAGCTCAAAGGCTATCGCTTTATTGGGGGCGGATTTGGCCACGGCGTCGGCATGAGCCAAACCGGCGCTTACAATCTGGGGGACTTGGGCTGGAGCAGCGATCGCATTCTTAAGTTCTATTATCCCGGCACCGAGCTGCAGCCCATCAGCGATCGCCTCACCTTTTGGCGCGATCCCTATGAAATCGACGTTCCAGCTGCTCCGGCCCCCAGCGCCCCGTAAGCAATTCCTAAAACACTCCTACAGCCCAGAGAAAAGCACGCGATCGCCGCTACCCTGTATTTAGCGTTAAGAGAAAGAACGAAGACAAAAAAACGAAAACCGTGCACTCTACTTATGCAGCTTTCAGAAATTTGATGTTCCCATAGCAAAAGCCAGAAAGCAGCTTGCCGTGAGCGGAGCCGAACGGAAGGCAAAAGCATGGTCGCAGAGGAATTGTGGCAGTTAGAGATAATCCAACCCGACTGCGATTTGCTACAGCTGTATTGCCTACCACCGTAACAATTACCGTTTCTGATTCTCTACCCAGCTACCCTGCCACCCCATTCCTTCCCTATCATCCCGCCATGACCGAACTTCCCCCGTTTAACAATCCGCCGCCTCGTCCCACTGTGGGTTCTGTGGAGGCTGCTCAAACTGATGCCGCAGCCGTGGCTTCTCCCACTGCTCCAACGGTACTAGAACCACCTGTCTCTCAGCGCTGGCAGGGACTGCAATTGCTCTTGGCGTGGTCGCTGCGGTGGGGACTGTTGGGCGTGGGTGTGGTTGGAGCCTGGCTATTTGGATTACTTGTGGCCCAATTTTTTCCAGCCAACAATCCGGAACCGCCCATGCAGGAAGTGGTGGCCCGCAAAACTTCCCGCTTTTTCCAAAAAGTAGGCAGTCTGCCTGCCTGGTGGTCGGGTGAAACCCAATCTGCCGCACCGATCGCGGCCCCCGCACCTGCCGCTCCTCCAGCCACTCCGTCTGCAGCGGCTCCCCCTATTGCCCTCACCGATGCGCAGCGGGAACAGGTCACGGTTGAGCTAGAGGCGATCGACAGCGATCTGCAAACCCTGCGCGATCGCACTTCTGCCATTGAGCGCCAGTTGGGGCTACCTAACATTGAGATTTCCCTAGAAGAGCGGATTGACAACGCTAACAGTCGCCTTACCCCGCCCACTGCGGCCCCTGATCCGGCCTCAACAAATAACGCTGCCGCTCCCGCTCTCCAGCCCACTGTGGGCTCCTCACCCGACCCTCTATTTCAGGTCAACGCCTATCGCGTTACTCTACCCAGCGACGTTCTATTTGCCCCCGGACAGGCCATCTTACAGCCCAACGCCCAGCCACTACTCGACAATATTTTGCCGGACATTGCTCGCCATCCTGACGCCACCATCTTAGTGGGCAGCTACACCGACATTGCCACCGAAAGCAATACTCCAACCGAACTGTCCTATCAGCAGGCGATCGCTGTCCAACGCTATCTAGCTCAGCGCACGGGTGACGACTCCCTCCGCTGGGTAACGGTCGGTTACGGCAGCAGCCATATTGGCAGCACCGGGAGCGTGCAGCTCAGCCGTCGCATCGCGATTGCGATTACCTTCTAGCTCACACCCTTGCATGGCTGTTTCTGCCGATTGCACCAATGGCATCAGAGCTAACTAGGGCTGCCCGTTTGATCGAGCGCCGCCCAGGTATCTTGATCGAGCCAGTGTTCACCTAACTGTCTCAGAGACAGCATCACAGTCTTAATTTCAAATCCTTTCTCAGTCAGAGAATATTCCACTCTCGGCGGCACTTCAGGAAAAGCCTTGCGCCGGACTAAACCGTAGCCTTCCAGCTCCCGCAGACGAGCCGTCAGCGTCTTAGTACTGATGCCTGGTAAGGCTTCGATAAATTGGTGCGTGCGGCGACTACCCAAAAAGAGTTCCCGCAAAATTAAAATTGCCCATTTATTCCCCACAATTTCAAGCACAAATTGAATAGGGCAACGAGATTCTTGACGCTGGTTTTGATGTTCCATGTTTTTTAGGGAAAGCCAGGGAAGAGCCACTGAATAAATCACTACCGAATCTTAATATTGGCAGATCAAGCTCCTGTCTGCTCCTTAGACTATCCAATTTTAGAGATTTTTGAGTTGTCGCCTCTCAAACTCGGGAGCATAAGGGTTACAGACCAAAAGTATAGTGATCAACCACAGGATTCGAGTATTAGCAATCATGATGGCGGGAACACCCATCAAACTAGCGAGATATCACAGTTGTCTTTAGGTTTCACCCACAGTTGTTAAGCGATTATGCGGTCGGCTCATCGATCAAAGGGTGCCAATGCCAGGACTGCGGGTGCTCAATTGTCCCTTCAATTTCCAATAGTTGCCACGGTTGAGTCTCAGTTTTGGCCTGAAGAATCACGGAAAAAGGCACTTGCGATTGTTCCAGAGGCGATCGCCGAGGATAGCGCAGCCGATATCGATAAGTGCCCGTGACTTCATAAGCCGAGGCGTCAGCCACTTTCACTCGATGCACATCACGAACCTCAACGCGGCTGACGGACAGCTTAGGCTGAGATGATGACTCAGTTGAGACTTTTTGCCACAAAGTCATCTGTGCTTGCTGAGCCTGGCGAGTCACTGCTGCGGTCGCCACATAGCCCGGGATCGTAGCTTTTAAGGTTCCACAGCTGGTGAGACAGACTGCTAGCAAAACGACCATCAGCAAATTTCTCAAGGCTTTAGCCAGCTTAGTCATAGGTTCGCAGGCTCCGGGGGTCGAGCGCATCGCGCAAACCGTCACCCAGCAAATTAAACGACAGCACCGTCAGCACGATCAATATGGCGGGAGGCCAAATCAGCCAGGGGTGCAGCACCAAAATCGAAGCATCACTGGCCAAAGACAGCATATTGCCCCACGATGCATCCGGCTGCTGAATGCCCAGGCCAATTAAGCTCAGAACCGCCTCTGCTACAATAAAGCCGGGGATCGCCAGCGTGGCCGAAATAATTACGTAGGTAGCTGTCTGTGGCAACACATGCTTCACAATGATGTAAAGCGGCTGTCCACCCATGGCCTGAGAAGCCGTCACGAAAGTTTGTGACTTTAGCGAAAGCACCTGGCCCCGTACAACCCGCGCCAATCCCGTCCAGCGAACAAAAGAAGTAATCAGGATGATCAACAAAAATCGCTGGGTACTGGATAGCGTGGCCGGCAACACTGCCGCTAAGGCCACCAGCAGAAAGATTGCGGGGATCGTCATGATGACTTCCACCAAGCGCATCAGCACGGCATCGAGCCAGCCGCCAAAGTAACCGGCCAAACCACCCACCAGCATGCCAATGGGAAAGGACAGGGCGATGCCAATCAGGCCAATGCTTAAGCTGATACGACCGCCGTGGATTAAGCGGCTAAGCTGGTCGCGGGCTTGTTCATCCGTGCCTAGAATATTCCAGCGACCAGGACCAACGGCGCCAAACAAATGGCGATCGCCTCGAAACCCTGGAAACAGCTGAATCTCTTCAAACCCTGGACGGCTGAGCGACCAGCGTGTCGGCAGCGGGAATCGGAGCTGTAGCCAGCGGTACTCATCACCCTTCACGAATAGGCGCAGGGGACTTGGCTGCTCAAAATCGACAAAGACTTCGCGATCGCCGGTTTCCACAGAAACCGGCCCCTGAGTTGTGGGATAAACGTGGGGACCAAGAAACTG
This sequence comes from Cyanobacteria bacterium P01_C01_bin.120, assembly GCA_039027715.1. Lineage (GTDB taxonomy): Bacteria > Cyanobacteriota > Cyanobacteriia > Phormidesmidales > Phormidesmidaceae > Halomicronema. The sequence continues at coordinate 57,465 of JBCCJU010000007.1, read as the reverse complement.
ACCGGTGGTGGGGCTGCGCCAATAGATCGTGGTGGGCGGCAGCAGGGAAGCACTGGGTACGGAAGCGTAGGGATCATAGGGCGCCGTAAACTCCGCCAAAAAAACGGTCAAGTAAAAGACCAGGAGGATCGTTGCGCCCACCTGAGCCAAAGAATTTTTGCGAAGCTTTTGCCACCAGTTCATGACAGTCTCAACGGTGAATCAGGTTGGAACGACGCATCTTTCTTCGTTTTCAACCATGAACACATTCGAGTATAGATTGGCAATGATTTGTTTGCCCTCTTGAGTTAACGATAAATATCGCAAACCGTCCTGGATGTAAGGCGTTACAACGTTCCAATAAAACTTGGGATAGTTGCGCCTGAGATCGTCAGGGTTGCGATAGTTCAGATATTTATTTTGTCCGGTTTCTTCAAATTCGTAGAACAGCGCCCCGATTTTCTTGAGATAGCGCGGGTCGCTAAGTTGGCCGATGAGATCAGCTGCCCGCAGCAGCCCTGGAAAGTTGTAGGTATCTTTATGATCTTCTTCGTTGGGAACCGGAAACCGAGTCAGCTCAATATTGCGCTTGATGATCTCAGCGTCAATGATGCGATTGTTGCCGAAGCGCTCGTCAATGAACAGCTTACCGCGATCAACGTGGTATGCCGTTAGTGAAGCGTCCGAGGCCCCCAGACTTAGCCTAATCATCTCTTCGCCTTTGCCAGTAGCGTAAAGATGTTCGCGATCGCGATCCATACGACACACCCCTTTCACGTAGCCAATGTCATGGCAAGCCAGCGAAATAATGAAATGCAGCCAGTCTTCAGTACTGACTCCCCCTTCACGAATTTGCTTACCCCGCATGATTTCTTGGCCGACCAAAGTCACTAAAATTGTGTGCTCGACGTTGTGATAAAGCGCGTCACTGTTAGCGATATTTTCTAAGGCCATGCTGCCGGCCCAGGCAATAATATCCTCGAAGTGAGGATTTAACCCACCGTAATTACGGTGGTAGCCAGCACGAAGCTTTTCAACGAAGTCAGTGATTAAGATTTCAGTTGTGTTAAACATGCCGATGCCCACCTATCGCTTCACATTCATGGTTCACACTCACTCCAGGAACCTCAAATTAAGCTGCTAATGAGTATAGCGACAGTTTCGTGCTGTCACCGCTTTTGCTGCAAATCCTTCAAACCGTCGTTGCCTAAGCAACTCTGGTAGGCCCTTATTTACCATTGCCCAAGTTGGCAACAGCAGTCGACGAGAGGTCGTAAAGATTCACACTTATCATTGCAACAGGTCAGCCCGCTAATATGTGTGATTTTAGTCAAACAAGCCCTGCGATACAGATCAGGATGAACCAATTGACTATCACAAAGTGGCCGTCACCCTGGCATCATGACTCGTCGCTAACATGCTCTTACTGCCAACTTCGCTACAGTCTTTCCTAACTGATGCCAGAAAAGAACCTCGTTACAATCTGACAGCAGTGATCGCTGAGTCCTCTCACAAAATAAGGATATTTGCCACAATCTCGCCAGGGCAAGTAGGGCAATAAAATTATCATTGCCTCACTGACAACGCCTATAGTCTTAAATTTTAGAGCGTTCACTCCAGCAATGCTCGGCATCGTGACTCTCTAGCGGGCCAAATATCCGCACTAGACAATATCAATAAATTTACATAAATAGCTTCTCCTCTCAACTTGCTGACCGCTATGAGCTGCATGAAGTCAAAGCTCAACCACTAGCTGACAGAACCTGTTGACTGGCTCTCGCATCACCATGGGATAAGTTCTTTCAAGGCAAATAAATTTTAGCGATCGCTTTTTGGTGAAAATAACTATAATAGAATTCCTGCTCATTTGATTAACTCACTAAAAGTATTGCCTGTGTTTACAACTGCTCTTCCCAGACCGTCTGTCCAAAATGTGCCATTAGACCTATTTGCCGCCATTAACGAGCTAAAACGCGAGTTAAACGCAGTAATCTTGGCGCATTACTATCAAGAGCCTGATATTCAAGATATTGCCGACTATATTGGTGATTCTTTGGGCTTGTCGCGACAGGCCGCCGCCACAGACGCCGACGTGATTGTGTTTGCTGGGGTTCACTTTATGGCGGAAACTGCCAAAATTCTCAATCCTGACAAACTAGTGCTTTTGCCCTCCCTCGAAGCCGGCTGTTCTCTGGCCGATACTTGTCCGCCCGATCAGTTTGCCGTCTTTAAAGCCCAACATCCCGACCACCTGGTCGTGTCTTACATCAACTGCTCGGCAGAAATTAAAGCCATGAGCGACATTATTTGCACAAGCTCCAATGCCGTTAGCTTGATTGAGCAAATTCCTGAAGAACAACCCATTATTTTTGCTCCGGATAAAAATTTGGGCCGCTATGTCATGCAGCAAACGGGGCGCGACTTGGTGCTGTGGCAGGGAAGCTGCATGGTACACGAAACCTTTTCAGAGAAAAAGCTGGTGCAGCTCCAAATAACCAACCCCGCAGCTGAAATTATTGCCCATCCTGAATGCGAAGCGTCCGTGCTGCACCACGCCAGCTTTATTGGGTCGACAACGGCGCTCTTGAACTACGTAAAGCGTAGCGATCGCACCCAGTTCATCGTTGTCACTGAACCAGGAATTATTCATCAGATGGAAAAGCAGTTGCCAGACAAACAGTTTATTCCGGCTCCCTCGACCGGCAACTGCGCCTGTAACGAATGCCCTCATATGCGGCTCAATACTCTGGAGAAGCTCTACTTGTCAATGCAGCGACAGCAGCCAGAAATCACCATGCCGGAAGAAATTCGGGTGGCGGCGCTGAGGCCCATTGAGGCGATGCTGCGGATGAGTGCTTAAGGACAGCAGATGCCGGGATCAGGAATAATGGGCAGCGAAGGCAGAATAAAGGATTGTGGTTTTCGGCTTTCTCCGCTGCATTGAGTTGTGTCCTTCTATTGAGAAGATGCCGCAAATCAACCGTAAGCTGACTTCAGAATTTTCTCAGCAGGGCAGAAGCGATCGCCCACTACTTCCCCTAGTCAAGCCGGAAATTGACTCGTAAATGCCTCATGCACCTGATTAGCGGCGCTGTCTTTAAATATCCACAACGTCGTTTCCCAACAGAAGAACGCCATGCCCCGATAGCCAGCCGCTTTGACAGCAGCCATCTCTTGCTGAATGGTCTCGACCGGTTTCGCGTTTATGGCTGGGCCGGTGTAGAGGCCAATGCCCATCGGCAGTTGCTGATTTACGGCCAATAGTTCTGGATTTTGCAGCTCCGACTCCAATACCGCCAAATCATCGCGATAAACCTGCACGATTACCTCGTCTAGCCAGCCCTGATTGACCCAGGTACGCCAATCTTGCAGGTAGCGATCATAGGCAAAGTCGGGCGTATTGGGCGACAGCGACACAATCGCGTCGGGATTAATAGCTTTCACCGCAGTGGTAATCTGCCCCATCAGCTCAGTGATTTTGGCTGCCCGCCAACGCTTCCATTCGGGGTCTTTGGGGTCTTCCGGAGGACTCACGCCGCCGTGCTCCTGTTGGTAAAGGGCCTGCGTATAAGAGTCGTAGCCAAATTCCACCGGCAGGCCGAAGTGATCATCAAGCTGGATGCCGTCAACCGGATACCGCTGCACGACTTCAGTAATCAACTCCACCAAAAACGTCTGCACTTCAGGGTGAAAGGGATTTAGCCAGCCCTGATTGGCTCCGGAGGCTTCTTGCCGAAGCTGCCATAGCGGTCGAAGTAAGGGATTGGCCATGGGGACGGCAGCCCCGCCTGCCACTGTCTCGCCCGCCAAGTTTGTAGTCAGCCAGTCGGGATGTCGCTGGGCAATAGCCGAGCTAATCGGCATCATCAAGCCATATTCAAACCAGGGAATCAGTCTTAACTGTTGCCGATGCGCCTGATAAATCGCCGTTCTGAGGGGATCTTGCCAGGGCATAAAGGGCAGCGACGTCAGGCGATCGCGGCGAATACCCCCGGCATTTCGCGCGACTCGACTGGCATATAGCGTATAGCCCCGATTCCAGACGGCAGGATATAGGGTGTTCAGATTGTGCCGAGCTAGATTGGCAACCACATCATCCAGGCGGGTGGTGTGATACATCAGGCTGGTGCCGTAGTTGGTCATCCACACGCCGCGAATTTCACCGGGGGCGATCGCTTGGGAATGGATGACCGGCGCCTGCCAGATATGGACCACGAACAAGGCCGAGAGCCCAATCAGAAATGCTCGTCCCAGCAGCTTTCGGGCAGGCAGTTTCAGCTTCATGGGCGATCGCTCCAGAACGATCCGTCGGTTCGATCATCACCGTCTTTAGAGTGCGTCATCAATCAAACTTAAAACCTTATTCGCCGCTAATTTTCTCCGTCGCCATCGCCACCAAGCTGGTCACAACCTGATCGCTGCCATGCCAACACGGCATCCAGCAGCTGATTCTGGCTGTTGTCCCTCAGCCTGCCAGATGCCAATATTCTACGCAGGGCAGTTTTGCGTTCTTAGGCTTGCCACAGGTGCAGAGCCGCTGCCGTCCGCAAACTACCGCCAAGCATCAGTAAATGTGACTGAACGCGCCATTAACGATGAGCTTACCCGCTACAGTTTCGTCTGTTGGTAAATCCGATTAAACTTAGGTAACAAACTTTTTCTTTTTTTGAGTACGCCATCATCTGTATGACTGACGCACCTGTCTCTCGAATTCGCAACTTTTGCATTATTGCTCACATCGACCACGGCAAATCGACCCTGGCCGATCGCCTGTTGATGAAAACCGGCACCGTGAGCGATCGCGACATGAAAGATCAGTTCCTCGACACAATGGACTTGGAGCGAGAGCGCGGCATTACCATCAAGCTGCAGGCGGCGCGGATGAACTATACCGCCAAAGATGGCGAAGACTATGTGCTCAACCTGATTGATACGCCGGGACACGTCGACTTTTCCTATGAGGTGTCGCGATCGCTGGCCGCCTGTGAAGGGGCGCTGCTGGTGGTGGATGCCTCCCAGGGCGTCGAGGCTCAGACTCTAGCCAACGTGTATTTAGCGCTGGAGCACGATTTGGAAATTATTCCCGTGCTCAACAAGATTGACCTGCCGGGAGCCGACCCGGATCGCATCAAGCAAGAAATTGAGGACGTGATTGGGCTGGACTGCAGCGATGCAATTTTGGCGTCGGCCAAAGAGGGCATCGGCGTCGATGAGATTTTAGAGGCGATCGTGCAGCAGGTGCCGTCGCCTCAAAACACGACTGAAGCACCCTTGCGATCGCTGATCTTTGACAGCTACTACGACCCTTATCGCGGCGTTATCGTTTATTTCCGCGTGATGGACGGGGCATTGCAAAAGGGCGACAAAGTGCAGCTGATGGCGTCTCAAAAAGAGTATGAAGTGGACGAGATTGGCGTCCTCTCGCCAACGCAAATCCCGGTGGAATCGCTCCATGCCGGAGAAGTCGGCTACTTTTCAGCCGCGATCAAATCGGTAGAAGACGCCCGCGTGGGCGACACCATGACTCTGGTGAAACAGCCCGCCGAGGAGCCTCTGCCGGGATATGTGGAAGCCAAACCCATGGTGTTTTGTGGCCTCTTTCCCACGGATTCGGATCAGTACGAAGATTTGCGAGACGCCTTAGATAAGCTGCGGCTGAGTGACGCGGCTCTCCAGTACGAGCCGGAAACCTCTAGCGCCATGGGCTTTGGCTTCCGCTGTGGCTTTTTGGGCCTGCTGCACATGGAGATCGTGCAAGAGCGGCTAGAGCGGGAGTACGACCTCGATCTGATTACTACGGCCCCGTCAGTAATTTACAAAGTAACGCTGATTGACGGCACGGTGGTCGAGATTGACAACCCAAGCACCCTGCCGCCGCCCCAGGAGCGTGAAGCCATCGCCGAGCCCTATGTGCGGGTTGAAATGCTGACCCCCGAAGAGTATGTTGGCCCGCTGATGGAGCTGTGCCAGAGCCGCCGGGGCGATTTCAAAGATATGAAATATCTGGCCCAGTCCCGCACGGCGCTAGTGTATGAACTGCCGCTAGCGGAAGTGGTCACCGACTTTTTTGATCAGCTCAAGTCGCGATCCAAGGGCTATGCCAGCATGGAGTATCACCTGATTGACTATCGGGTAAACCATTTGGTGCGCCTCGATATTCTGATTAATGGCGAACCGGCAGATCCGCTAGCCAATATCGTCCACCGCGACAAGGCATACTACGTCGGTAAAGCGCTGGTGGAGAAGCTAAAGGAGCTGATTCCTCGGCACCAGTTCAAGATTCCGCTACAGGCGTCCATTGGCAGCCGCGTCGTGGCCAGCGAGAGCATTCCGGCTCTGCGTAAAGATGTGTTGTCCAAGTGCTACGGCGGCGACATTTCGCGGAAGAAAAAGCTGTTGCAGAAACAGGCCAAAGGTAAAAAGCGCTTGAAGGCGATTGGTACGGTTGATGTACCTCAAGATGCCTTTATGGCCGTGCTGAAGTTGACTTAAGATCGCTTTCCGAGTCATTGCGGTCTAGCGTGCTGAGGGCAGAGGAACTCGTCACGTCAAGTTGTAATCAATTCTGTGCGAGTATGTGGCACTTACGGTTTGGCAAATTGAGTCATGTGACTGCTAAAGCACTGATGCTAACTGGCTGCAGTGGCTTGGCGATCGCCTGCAATCCTCAGTCGTCAGACACTGTAGGCAGCGAAACCATCACCATTCTCGGGACGCTGACGGGGAATGGGGAAGAGAAACTGATAGCGGCGATCGCTCCTTTCACTGAAGAAACCGGCATCGAAGTGATTTACGAAGGTACCGATGCCTTCACCACGTTGATTTCCGTGCGAGTAGATTCGGGGGATGCACCGGATATTGCCCTATTTCCCCAGCCAGGGCTGATGCTGGAGTTTGCCGAACGGGGAGACTTGGTGCCGCAGGATCGCGCTGCGATGGAATCGGCCTATGCCCCCTACTGGCTGGATCTGGCCAGCGTGAACGGCGACCTGTATGGAGTTTGGATGCGCGCCGATGTGAAAAGCTTGGTTTGGTACAACCCGTCAGCGTTTGAGGCAGCAGACTACCGCGTGCCCACTACTTGGGAAGAGCTGACGGCCCTCAGCCAGCAGATGGTCGCGGACGGCAATACCCCTTGGTGCATCGGCATGGAGAGCGGTAACGCCACCGGCTGGGTCGGCACCGACTGGCTGGAAGAAATCCTGCTGCGACAGGCCGGCCCAGACGTCTACGACGACTGGGTGAATCATGACATTCCCTTTAACCACCCGGCAGTCGAGGCAGCACTAACCACCTTTGGCGACATTGTGCGCGATCCTGACCTTGTCAGGGGGGGCTCGACTGGCGCCATTAGCATTCCGTTTGGCGATTCCCCCAGTGCGCTATTCAGCGAGTCACCGGGGTGCTATCTACATCGGCAGGCCAGCTTTATCACCGACTTTTTACCCAGCGGCCTAGAATCCGGAAACACGGTTGACGTCTTTGGCCTGCCGCCAATAGACGCGACTGCAGGCAGTCCGGTTTTGGTGGGCGGTATTGTCTACGCTCAGTTCAACGACACTCCCGCGGCAACCGCACTGATGCAGCATCTGGCTACGGCTCAGGCCCATGAAATCTGGGCAGGCGAGGGGTATATTACACCGCATCAGCAGGTGGCCCTAGAAGCTTATCCCGATGACTTGATTCGCAACCAAGCGGCAGTGCTGCAACAGGCCGATATCATTCGCTTTGATGGCTCTGATCTAATGCCCGGAGCGGTGGGCACAGGCACCTTTTGGACCGGTATGGTGGATTATGTCGGTGGCACCGACGCCGCGGCCGTATTGACCGCAATTGAAGCAAGCTGGCCCGCCTCTGAGCAATAGACATTGGGGCTGTCTCCCTTGGTCGTTGGGCCAAAGTTTTCAGCATTCATGGAGAAGGCGGCTAAAATTTCAGATTAAGTTTCTCAGCCCCCTGCCAGCCGGTATCCTGTGGCGCTCGGATAGATTTTGTCCACAAATCGACTAGGCTGATAAGGGCACCAACAGCACAAAAAAGGAGTCGGGCACACGTGCAAGTTGCGGCATTGGGAGCAATCGCCAGCTTACTGGCTAGCCTCGGAACGGGAGTCGGAGCTTTACCTGTTTTGTTGCCGATCGCGCCTTCTGCCAAAGTCGAGGGAGTTTTGCTGGGAGCAGGCGGTGGCATTATGCTGGCAGCGACTGCTTTTTCCCTGATTGGCCCGGGTACCCAGGCCGCAGTCGAACTGGGATATTCTCAGGCGATCGCAGCGCTAATTATGGGCAGCGGCATTGTGCTGGGGGGCTTGATGTTGTGGCTGGTCAATCAGCAGTTTCCCCATGAGTACTTCTTTAAAGGGCAGGAAGAGTCAGAAGCCGTCAACTCAAGACAAACTTGGCTGTTTATTGCGGCAATTACACTGCACAATTTTCCGGAGGGGCTGGCGGTGGGGGTGGGGTTTGGCGCTGAAAATACTTCCAAGGCCGTGGCATTAGCGATGGGCGTAGCGTTACAAAACATGCCCGAAGGATTAGTCGTAGCTTGGGCCTTGAAAAGTTTGAAATACTCGCCATTCTACGCACTAGGAATTGCCGCTCTGACGGGGTTGGTGGAACCCATTGGAGGCGTTTTTGGAGCGGGGATCGTCAGCATTGCTCAAATAACGCTGCCCTGGGGCATGGCGATCGCCGCTGGCGCGATGCTGTTTGTGATTGTGGATGAAATTATTCCCGATATTGCCCAGAGAAGTCTGGGACAAAGTGGTACTTTGGGCTTGATTTTGGGCTTTGCCCTCATGATGGGGTTGGATATTGCGCTGGGCTAGACGCTGCAGGATCGCCGTCTTTAAATTTGACTCTTGGTCATCTGTTATCTGCTACGCACTTCTTTACTCCCTCACTCCCTTACCCCATTACTCCTATTTAGTGGTCATAGTGTGAACGCCGTCCCAGTCGATGGGCGGTGGATTGCCGAGATATTTATGGGCTCGGTCAAGATGAATATTGACGGCTCGGTCGCCAGGACGTAGCTGGGCAGCTTTTTTGAAACAGGCGATCGCTTGCTGGAACTTCATGCTCGTATAAGCTTCACGCCCTTCTTGGTACAGCGCTAAAAAGTCCTGTGTGGCCTGATCTAGAGGATTTTTTTTGAAATCAATCAGTTCGTAAATGCTCACGGGCTTGGTTTTGCCCTTAACGCGAGTTTTGTCGAGTTCTCGGACCCAAATCAGGTCTTCACAGAGTTCATAGGTATGCTCACTGAGCACGATATCGCAGCCATACTGCTTGGTCACGCCCTCTAAACGGGAACTCAAGTTAACCCCATCACCAATCACGGTGTATTCCATTTTGCGCTGCGAACCGATATTCCCTGAAACTACCTCGCCGGAACTAATGCCAATGCCGATACGAACTTCGGGCTGCTGTTTTTCTCGCCGTTCAGAGTTAAAGAGCACCAACCGTTGGCGCATATCAAGGGCCGATTGTACGGCTGACCAGGCGTGGTTTGGCAGCGGCAGCGGGGCGCCATAAACCGCCATGATGGCGTCGCCAATAAACTTGTCAAGGGTGCCTTCATAGGTAAAGACGGCTTCCACCATCGTCTCAAAGTAGGCGTTCAGCAGTTCTACTACTTTGTCGGCTTCTAGGTTTTCGGACAGCGTCGTGTAGCCGCGAATATCGGAGAACAAAACCGTCACGTCGCGACGTTCACCCCGCATCAGCATATCTTCCCCCAAGGCCATGACTCGTTCGGCCACCCCAGGCGTCATATAGCGGTAAAGCGTAGTCTTCATCCGCTTTTCCTGGCTGATGTCTTCAAGCACCAATAGCCCGCCCCGCACGCCGCCTTCTGGGTTGGTTAAGGGATTAACCGTCAAGTTAATGCTGCGTTCGAGCAGTTGAACCTGATCTTTGCTCAGCGGCAACGTGCCTTGCCGATGCCCCCAAGGCCAGAACTGATTCTGATTTTCAGCATCTAACATCAGCAAAATGGCATCTTTCGGATCAACTGCTGTGCCTGGGGCGGCGAAGGCAGCGGCAACCGGAATGGCCACTTTTAAGGTTTGCTCGGGGACATAATGCTTGGCCCCAGTTTCTAAACTGTCTTCAAGGCGATACTGCAGTTTTTCAATCGGGATAATTTCCCATACGGGGCGATTGATCAGCTCTGTTTCCCAGCGCTCTCGCAGCGTGTGGTCAGTATCTTCAGGTGCTTCAGGACAGCCGAGCAGCTCTAGTGCGGCATCATTGATGGTGACGACCCGACCTTCCATGTCGGTAGAAATGACGGCATCGGAGAGGCTCTGTAGGATGTCCTTTTGATACTGCTTCTCAACCAGAACGTTTTCAAACAGCTGGGCATTTTCCAAGGCAATGCCGGCTTGAATATTGAAGGCTCGCATAAACTCTTCATCGGAGCTGTTGAAGGAACCTTGCTTTTTGTTGATTAGCTGGGTTACCGCGATGAGCTTGCCAGAGGAGTCAAATACCGGCATGCAGAGAATGTTGCGGGTTAGATAGCCCGTCTGTTTATCCGATCCGGGATCAAAGCGAGGATCTTGATACGCATTAGGAATGTTGAGAGTTTTGCCCGTTGAAGCAACAAAGCCAACAATGCCGCGATCAGCCGGAATGCGCAGTTCAATCAGGTTCTGACCGTCGCCAGATTTTACTTTTGACCACAGTTCGTTGGTAGCTTCGTTAATCAGCCAGAGGGTACTGCGATCAGCATTCATCAAGTCACGGGCCTCGGCCATGACTGACTGCAGCGTTCTTTCTAAATCTAAACTCTGCTCCAGAGAGGAGATGGCTTTCAACAGTGAGGAGACGCCTTTCTGGTTGCGAGCGGCAATATAGAAGGAGTTGCAGCTTTCTAGAATGATGCCAATGGACGAGGCAAATTCTCGAAAACTTCGCTCATCCGCACTATCAAAAGCGATCGCCTCGCGGTTGGGATCAAGCTTATTCAGGAGCTGAACGACGGCTACCACCCTTTCTTGGGTCTTATTGAAAACGGGCATGCAGAGAATGCTTTGGGTGCGATAGCCCGTTTCCTGGTCGGTTTTACGGCTGAACAGGTCACTGGAGTAAGCATCTGGAATATTGAGACATTCACCAGAGGCGGCCACATGGCCAGCAATCCCTTTGCCAACAGGGACACGAATTTCTAACCGGGCTTCACCATCGCCCTGGGCAATTTTGGACCAGAGTTCCTCTTTTTCCCAATCCACCATGAAAATTGTGGTGCGTTCGGCGCAGAGAATTTGCCCGATTTTGAGCGTAAACGCCTCCAAAATCTGCTCCAACATAGTCTCCAGCGACTCATTGTTGATCATGTCGATCGCCCGGAGAAAATGCTCAAACTCTCGGGTGATTTGATCAAGCAAATTAATAAATTGGGGAGCAGGCAGATCCTTGACCTGATGAGTCAAACTCCCTTTTCGATTAGCTTGGGAGAAGGTCGCCAACATGCTGGAGTTAGACGTTGCCATAATTGGGGTCGTTGCTTCAAGCACTGTAAAAGGCTGGGATAGAAATTAAGCAGAAAAATGGCGCCGGGCACTTGCAATAAGCACACTCTCAACGTTCTGACCAATCGGGAGTGACGCTGGATATGCTAACCGGGCATAAACTCGCTGTAGACACCTACTACTCTACCTCTAACTGATTTGAACACGCGGAAAAAGACTTTCAAGCTACAGATTCATACAGATTTGTCAGGAAGATTTCCGGTCACCAAGTCGAGATACACTGCGTCAACATAGAGATTCGTAGGCTTTTCAGACTTTGCGATGCGCATTGACATCACTCATAAACAAGCGTCTCAAGCTGATTAGCAACTGTTATGAAATCCAACCCTTTGTTCTCTAAATGGACGCGATTTGGCGTCTGCTGCAACAATTTACTCCGATAATTCAACTTCAATCGATGGTTATGAGTTTACCCAGAGGGCTGATAGGGAGCGACAGCAGACATTACTTACCGCTAATTTCTGGGTGCTGGCCCGCTCCTCCCAGAAACAGATGATAGGCCGGATTGTCGCTCTCGTTCCCGTAGCGGTAGCCGACGGAGTCTAAAAAAGTTTGCCAGTCAGTCATTTCATCCGGCGGCACCTGTATGCCAATGACGATTCGACCGTAATCAGAACCGTTGTTGCGGTAGTGGAACAAACTGATATTCCAATTAGGGCTCATGCAGTTAAGAAACTTCATTAACGCTCCCGGATTTTCGGGAAATTCGAAGCGATAAAGTACCTCATTCTTGGCTAAGGGCGATCGCCCGCCGACCATATGACGCAAATGCATTTTGGTAAGCTCATCGTCAGTCAAATCAAGGGTTTTGAACCCGTGCGACTCAAAAATAGCCGCCATTTGGCTGGCGTCTTGCCGATCTTTGACCTGTAACCCGACAAAAATGTGGGCTTCCGTCTGATCGGCAATGCGGTAATTAAACTCCGTTAAATTCCGCCGACCAATGCACTTACAAAACTTACGCAGACTTCCCGGCCCTTCGGGAATATTGACCGCAAAAATGGCTTCTCGACGCTCCCCCATTTCGGCCCGCTCTGCTACAAATCGCAGGCGATCAAAATTCATATTGGCGCCACAGGCGATCGCAATCAGGGTTTCTTCTCTAATGCCCTCCCGCTCCACGTAGGCTTTTGCCCCCGCGATCGCCAGCGCGCCCGCCGGTTCCACAATTGAGCGAGTGTCTTCAAAGACATCCTTAATGGCGGCGCAGGTATCGTCTGTATTAACCAAAATAATTTCATCCACGTATTGCTGACAAAGCCGAAACGTTTCGGCCCCTACCTGCTTCACCGCCACGCCATCCGCAAATCGGCCCACCTGCTCTAGAATGACTCGCTGCCCCGCCTGCAGCGACTGATTCATACTGTCAGCGTCCACCGGTTCTACACCAATAATGCGAATGTCAGGGCGTAAACGCTTGATATAAGCCGAAATTCCAGCAATCAGGCCGCCGCCGCCAATGGCTACAAAAATGGCGTGAATTGGCTTTTGATGCTGTCGCAAAATCTCCATGCCAATGGTGCCTTGTCCGGCAATTACATCGGGATCGTCGAAGGGATGAATCAGCGTCATGCCTTTTGCCGCCGCCAGCGTGCATGCGTGGGCATAGGCATCGTCAAACGTATCACCATGCAGCACCGTCACTCCGCCCCGCGCCTCCACCGCCTTGACCTTGAGTTCCGGCGTGGTCGTAGGCATCACAATCAGAGCCGAAGTTCCCAGATACCTAGCGCCCAAAGCTACCCCCTGGGCATGGTTGCCCGCAGAGGCTGCAATTACGCCCTGTGCCAAGCGTTCAGGCGGCAATTGGGCCATTTTGTTATATGCCCCCCGCAACTTGAAGGAAAACACTGACTGCATATCTTCGCGTTTAAGCAGCAAATGATTGCCAAGCCGGGAAGAAAGATGAGTCGCTTTTTCCAGCGGCGTTTCCTGCGCCACGTCGTACACTCGCGCAGTCAGAATTTTCTCTAAATAATCGTTAGTCAGCATGGCGAAGGGGATAGCAATCTGTGATAGATAAGGGCTATCTTCTCGCCATTAGGCAGTTAAAGACAATAGGTGACCGACAGTTCTCGATAAAAGTCCTGAACCGAAAACCCAAAATCTAGCGAGCTCTCCGAGCAGGACATGAGCGTAGATAACGGTTCATAAACAGCGCTCCTCAAAGCTAGAGCAGCCTTGAGGAGTTCAGCATCTGGAATTATAAAATCGTCTAAGGCTTTTAGGAAGAACCGTTACGGCGTTCTTCACGAGCCTGCCTCCAAGAACCAACGAGTCGGCCAAAGTTCACTTGAAACTGTTCGATGCCCAAAAGTGATCCTAAGTTGTCTTCTTCCCAAGAGGCAGAAAGCGCTCCGTAGCTGAGACCTACGACACTTAGGCCAAAGCAGGCCAGCGTGGTTAACAGCACAACCACATTGGGCAAGACCACAATGTCTCGAATAATCAACATGTAGCTGGCAAAAAATATGAAGATGCCCAGAGTGACAGGAATTCCTGAAAAATACAGGATTCGACGCAGCATCCGGCGGCTAACCACTTCAGGAATAGAGTCTTCGTCGCGAGCCGCTGGGGGCTTGCGAGCTGACTTTTTCTCTTTCTGAGAGGTTTTTACGGCTTTCACAGGGGCGTCAGCGATCGCTTGAGGCTGATTCCCCTTTGGCTCTTTTTTCCGCTTACTGCTGGGCTCGAATGGCAACCGCTTTTTATCAGAATCAGTGGGCATAGCTAAGACTCCATGATTAGCACCACAATCTGGATTATCGGCGAATACCCAGTCGTCCGATTAGCTCGCGGTATTGATTAACGTCTTTTTTAGCAATGTAAGATAGCAGGCGCTTGCGGCGGCCAATCATTTTCAATAGGCCCCGGCGAGAAGAATAATCCTTCTTATTGCTTTGCAAATGCTGACTGAGCTTATTGATCCGCTCGGTTAGCATTGCCACCTGGACTTCAGCAGAACCCGTGTCGGTTTCGTGAACCTGATATTCCGAGATGAGTTCCTGTTTGCGTTCTTGTAGCAGTGCCATAGGGTACTTGTTCCGTAAGCAGTCTAAATTTGGACACAGAGTTAACCATCATAACATGCGGTAATTGACGCAACATCGGCGATGGAAACTTTCGTCTCAGGGAATTTCTAGCCGAGAAACCACTTGAAACCTTGAAGATTTCCTTCGATGGATTGGTGAACATGCTAGCAGGATTAAATGATATGGAGCGATTAACTCTGTTGGATCTATGCTTCAGTGCACTGGGCCTTCCATTTCTGGGGAGTCTTTCAGAAAGGCAGCATTTGCTCAACTGCCTAACTTGAACGCCTCAACAAATAGACTGTAAGTAAAGCCAATCTTAAGCGCATTGATGACCTCAAGCAACAGACTACTGCGACGAGGTGCATTTTCAGCGCGGCGACGGTAAACCCGCCAGTTGATGAGTTCTACCAGACCTAACAGCAGGGCAGAAATTACGACATCGAGTTCTGCGGCTTGGCCAGCAATGGAAGAAATAGCAATGCCAAAGAAATTACCAAACAGCAGGCCAATAATGACTAGGGAAAGGCGACGCCAAGGATTAAAGATCCAGCGACCAAACTGATTAGAGGCTGATTCTACTAGTGTTGACAAACGAGTTCGCTGCATTATGGAAGCCCTGGAGCGATATTACCGCAAGCGCTGTGGATGCCTCCCTGGGCACAGATAAAGCTTAATTGCTCAGTCGACAGGTTGCGACCCCGGCTAAAGTCTACTCCACTGTATTGATTCCCCGGGGCTAGATTGGGAACGGCTTCCACAAAGCCGCCCTCAGAGATGCCTGGCAGTTCCGTCAGGATGGCTCCAGCAAAATCAGTATCGGCAATCACTGCTCCTTGCAGCCCAGCGCCCCGCAAATCGGCATCGCGGAAGCTGACCCCACTAAGATCAGCGTTGCGGAGATTGGCGTTTTGCAGATTGGCACCGCTCAAATCAGCATTGGCCATGGCGGCTTGGCTGAAGTCGGCGCTGTGGAACTGAGCCGAGATCGCCACAGCGCCTTGAAAATTAGCGCCAATGAGTCGAGCTCCGGCGGCCTTGACTTCGGCTAAGCGCGCTCCGGTTAAGTGGGTGCTTAACAACTGTGCTTCAGTTAAGTTGGCCTTGGATAAACGCGCCTCTGCCAAATTCGCCTGACTCAAGACCGCCTGAATGAGGCTGGCATCCTCTAAATTGGCGCCGCTGAGATCAGCTAGCGTCAGGTTGGCGCGGGTCAGGTTAGTGTGCACTAGGCCACTGTTGACCAACTGGGCTAGGGTTAAATCCGCGCCGCTGAGGTTGGCATAGCTCAGGTCGGCGCCACTTAAATCAGCTGTGCGATCGTCATAGGTATCGGGATGGGTATCTGGTCCCAGACTGTAAAAGCGGGCGCCCTCAAACTGAGCCTGCGCCAGGATGGACCCCTGCCAATTAATGTTGGATAAGTTTTGATTTTTGAGCTCTAGGCGAAAGTTGCTGTCCGCCTCAGCAATTGCCCCTAAATTCATGCGGCTGAGATCGAGCGTGGTCGAGCGATCGCCGGTTTCTAACAGCAGCAGTTTAGTGATAATGCGATTGACCGTTTCGAGCCGCGTAATGGTCGTTTGTCGCAGGGCCGGCCCTGGCATCGTCAAATCAGCTGCCAAGCCCCGATTAAGCCGCCGCAGCGCGGGAAAGGCCTCCGGGCCGCGGGCAATCAAGGCCTGCTGCAAAGCATCGAGCCACAGGGAATCATCGGTTTGAGCAATCAGATCAACCAGCAGCGGCGTCACCCGCTCATCGGGCAAATTGCCCAGCGCCAGCACCGCCGCCCGCCGCGCCGCCGGATCAAGTTCAGGATTCGTCAGGGTCGAGACTAAATTGCCGTAAAGGCTTTCCTCCGCGGCGGACAGAGGCAAGCTGGCAGGCCGCCCCAACAGAAAATAACCGCCGACTCCAATCAGGCCGCCAAGGGTAATCAACAAGCCCAGCCCGACACCAATTTTGGGCAGCGTCAGGTCAGTGGCCCGCCATCCTGCCCTGTCGGGATTGATGATGACTGACCTGGGTCCGGCTGTTTGCACCCAATCAGAAAATTGCCCCAACCCCGCGGTCATCTTAGGCTCACCCTGCCAGAGGCTAGACAGGTGAATCATGGCGCCAGTGTTTTGGTCTACGACGCAGGTGCCCGCTAGCCAGTCATGCCAAGCGCGACGCGAGCGGCTGCCCAGACCGGTCAGGCTTTCCCCAATCAGGGCTAAGCCGCCCAAGCCAACGAAGATACTGACGACGGGAAACGCACCGCTGACCTGCCAAACTCCATAGGCCAAAACTAGAGGACTGCCCCATTTGCCCACAAGCTCTCGAACTAACGCTCGCCCAACTCCCGGCATTTGACCATTGACAGCCAAAACCTGTAGTCCCAGCCAGCGTTTGGGAGCGCTGCGACCCGATCGCCCCAGGGTATAAAGATGACCAAGGGTCAGCAAGAACGGCAGTCCCAAAGACGCCGTCCACAGCAGGTTAGTTAGCGGCGTCACCTGTGTGGGCAGCGATCGCGGCGAAATTCCTAATATCTTGGCCCCCTGTTGCTGAATCTCCTGCAGCGTCGGCGCCAGTTCTGCGCTGCGGTTAGCGGCCCGCTGATTAACCACATGGCCTAAGTAAAAAGGCCCTACTGTGCTGCCAGCTAAAAGCGCAATTTCCAAACTCCACGCCAGCAAACGCCGCCCCAGAGTCGGGACTTTTGCCGCGCCTACTGACTTTGATGCTGACCGAGGCGACAGGGGATGTTTGGAGTGAGGCACAGCGCTAGTCGCTAATTGACTATCCGTTGAGACCGCAGAATGGGCATGGTTTCGCCGTGATGGAGAGCTCATAATGGGCGCAGACAAACATAGATGTCTCCTGTTGTACATCGTTATTGCGATCGCGGGTCAGCGAATTTTGATAGATGGCCGTAAGTAGCTCCCAGGCTCGCACTGAAAATGCCCATAAATTTGGTAGAAGACAGGAGACTCTCAGTTGACTTAGCCCAGACATTTTGCCTAATGCTGCGTTCGCTGGCCTAGGGCTCATTCGGTTGCTCAGCTTTAACCGGCAATTCCAGGGGCAGCTTAACGTCCTGTCGCAGATGCTCGATCGCCCTAGCTACAAATTCCTGAACGAATTGCTCTCGGCGGTTGAGCTGAAATTGCTT
Source organism: Cyanobacteria bacterium P01_C01_bin.120 (assembly GCA_039027715.1). Classification (GTDB taxonomy): domain Bacteria; phylum Cyanobacteriota; class Cyanobacteriia; order Phormidesmidales; family Phormidesmidaceae; genus Halomicronema. The sequence goes on along the minus strand of JBCCJU010000007.1, from coordinate 39,764 downwards.
TTGCACAATCGCACCGATGCCGCCATCCCCCCAGTCCTGATTTTGCGTGAAATAATCCATAAAGCTTTTGCCGGCGATTCGGGTTAGGTAGGCAGCCGTAATGCCCTGAACGCCACGACTTGCGATCGCGGTGGGTAGCGTCGTCTGCATCCCTAACGCCAATAGGCTGAGAACACCTTTGGCAATGCCCAAGCCGGTTAGCGTACGAGCCACTGCGTAAGCCAGCTCTTTGCCTTCCGCAATGGAGAGATGAAACTGATAAACCTTGCCCAATTCCACCACCATTTGAGCATTGATGGCAGCAGTGGCCAATAGGTCAATGCCCGGAAGCGGCGACGCCGCGACAACAGCCGCGTTAATCCACTGGTAACGCTCAACAACAGCGTTGGCAGCTTGATGACGCTGTTGCTGAATTAGCTGACGAGCTGCCTGGCCGAGCCGTTGCGATCGCAGCAGCAGGGAATCCGCCAGCAAATTCGCTCCTTCTGCCCGCAGCACTTCCGTTAACCGTTTCTCCAGCGGCCACAGGTCGGCGTCCATTTGAGCAATTTCGCCAGTGGTCAAGCGCACCGGCTGGGGATGGGCAGCCACGTCAACCACATCAGCTGGGTCAAGATCAGTCGCTAAGTGCGATCGCACTTTTGCTAAAATCGCCTGCAGCTCATCTTCAAGATATAAATCCGCCTTGTTGAGCACTACCAGTAGGCGCTTGCCCATGGCCAGGAGCGATCGCACTACGGCATATTCCGACTGCTGTAAATCATTGTCAATCACAAAAATAAGCAGGTCTGCCTCTGTCGCCAACTGTCGTACTTGAGCTTCTCTTTCTGGGCCAAATTCGCTAGCTTCCTGCAGGCCTGGTGTATCAGTCAGCCAGACAACCTGCTCGACTCCCTCCATCGCCAACGGAAATGCAGCAGCTACTGTCGTCGTGCCTAAAGGCGCCTCAACAGCTCCGATAAAATCACCGAGCAAACCGTTCACAATCGAAGTCTTGCCCACTGCCCCAATGCCAAATAGCACAATCCGGATGTCGCGCTGCTGCCAGTCCGTCGCCAAAACCTGCAGCTGCTCCTGTAGGGCAGCACGCGCCACTGCGTCTTGAATCTGCGCCACTTGCTGCTCGACACCCGCGATCGCCACTTCAGCAGCAGCCGTTTTAGCTTCTGGAACGACCGGCCTCGACCTCGACTGGGAACGTAAAAAAGGCCGCAGATAATAAATGCTCACAGCGATCGCGGCGATGACCAGGGCGGCTATTCCTACCAGAAATATCTGGGCCAGTAGCGGCGAGAAAAGCGCGATCGCAGCTTGGGCTCGCAGCACAAAATCAGTCAGCCACAATAGTCCGCCGAGCAAGAACAACGCCGCAGCGCCTATAACTATTGGTCGCCATCGTCTCATATTTCATGCTGTCGGTTAGCTCATGCCGCCGATTCTAGTAGCCACTCAGCCGTGGGCATGGGACTAAAAAGTGACTAAGAAACCTCGCAATTATCGCAACATTTGCGGTGAATAGCGTAAATAGCGAAAGTCGAAAGTACGGAGAGGGTGGGATTCGAACCCACGGAACCTTGCGGCTCATCCGATTTCAAGTCGGACGCATTCGACCACTCTGCCACCTCTCCAGGCTCTGCCATTGTAAATCATCCGTCTAGTAATCAGCGGTGGGCCAGATGAATTTTCGCGGCTAATAGCTAGGCAGTGCTGGTCAGGATTGGGAATTCGAAGACTGTTGCGATCGCCGCCGCTGCTTAAACCACGCCTGTAGTTGAGTCCGGCACTGTGGTTCCAAAATGCCGCTTAACACCGTTAGACGATGGTTAGAAGCGGCACTGTCAGGAATATTGAGCACTGATCGCACTGAGCCAGATTTCCAATCAGACGCTCCGTAAACTAACAGGCTGATGCGACCGAGGACGATCGCCCCAGCACACATGGAGCAGGGCTCTAGCGTGACATATAACTTGCAGCCGGTAAGATTCCAGTTGCCGCGAACTTTTCCTGCCTGTCGCAGCGCCAGCACTTCAGCATGAGCTGTCGGGTCATGGTGCCGTTCTCGAAAGTTGGCCGACTCCGCAATCAACGCTTCATGCTCGTCTACCACAATTGCCGCCACAGGCACTTCTCCAGCTTGTCCAGCAGCAGCGGCCAACTCCAACGCTCGCTCCATCCACCGACAGTGTTGCTGATAAGTGGGATCTGTGGCAAACATACAGCCAACCCAACTCATAGGTACTAAATTATCGCTGGCGGAGCCGACTATGGGGCTCCGCCAGTTTCCTTGTCAAACCTTACGTCAGTTAAATTGTTCTAATGGCTGTGATGATGGTGACTGTGCCCGTGCTCGTGTCCATGAGCGTGTCCGCTGCCGTGGGCATGGCCGTGATGATGATCGTGGACATGGGCATGGCTGTGAGGGTGAGCTTGAGCAAAGGCGATCGCCAATTCAGGATTAACCGCCAAAGCATTTTCTGTCAGCAAATCATGAATCTGACCATCAGCCCAATCGGCCACCATTTTTAGAAAGGCTGGATGATCGTTAACGCAGGGCATCTGCACAAAGCTGACATCCTTGTGCTTCGATCTCACATTTTCAATAATGTGCTCAACGTCAAGCAATGTTTCATGGTTTTCGGTGGCAAAACCGATGGGCATCATCACAATCGCTTTTGCCCCCAGCTCAATCAGGTTTTGAGTAGCCAGCTTAGCGTTCGGCTGGGTCCACTTAATCATCGGCGTCTGATGGTTGAGCCAGCCCACAGAGATCAGGGGATAGCGATGAATTAGCCGTTCTCGCACTTTTTCATAAAGCAGTTGGCTTTCATCAATGCCAGAGGTAAACCCTTTGGCCTCGTGGGGGCAACCGTGATTCATCAATACAATGCCCACCTGAGAAGGCAGATAGGCTTTAGCTAATTCCGCCGCAATCTTTTCTTCCACCATCTGCACCATTAAGTCCAGATAGGCCGGCTGATCAAAAAATGAGGGGATATAGCGAACGCCCTTAACCCAGTGCTCTGCCCCATCACTAAGCTGCGACAGCGCCTGGTTGACCTGTTCGACGGCAATGCCGCTGGTAAAGATCGAATCGACCACCAGCAGGGGATAAATCAGCAGTTTGGTAAAGCCTTCGGCTTTGATTTGGGTCAGCACTTGGCCTGGCAAGAAAGGCTGGCAAAAGTTAAAGGCTTTAAAAACCTTAACGCGATCGCCCCAGCGCTCTTGCAGTTCCTGTTCAACCCCCGCCCGCTGCTTTTCAAAAATGGCGTTATGCGGAGAAATAAACTTGTCATGCTGGTGGCTCCACTCGTGTAAATCAAACATGGCCAACAGCTTGGCCATGGGTGGATAAATCCACGTGGGGACGGGAGCAAACTTAGCGGTCAGTAGATTGAGAGCCTGTTCGTTGTAGTTGGCAAAGTCTTCATAGCTTTCGACTTCTCCATACCCCATCAAGAGAACAGCAACCCGATCGCGGGGCGATAATGCATGGACTTCAGAAGTCTGAAGCGTGTCCTGAATGTTTTGAGCAGTAACCAAAACGTTTCCTCGATGACGCTAGCGGAGATCTTAGCGATGCCAGGGGGGGGGATCGATGTTCTGTTTACTTACCGCGCAATTTTGACGCATAAGTTAATATCTCGCCAGAATAATTCAGCCAAGTAAGCAAGATCCCTTAAATCGCCGATTTCTTTCGAGTCATGTGGTAAAACTCATGACTAGTGAATATCTGATTTTGATGAATTTGATGAATTGGTGGCTCAAGCGGTCCCGGCTGAGCCCATAGAAAATTTCTGAAAAAGGGTTTATCAACTAATCTTGGCAACGTTCTCGGAATGCACAATTCAAATTCTCTCGATGCGGCCCCACAAGACTCTTCAATGGGGCTATTGGCATCGTCTCAAGGCTGGCGAGTGGTCAATGTTCGCCCACCCGCGATCGCCAAAGCACTGCTATATGATCCCCAAGCTCCCTGGATGGGAATCACCTTGGGCATTCTGCTGGTCTCAGTGCCCGTTTTTTTTGAGGCGCCACTTGTCCGCACTGCCCCTTGGATCGCGGTCTTGCTGACCGGTGTTTGGGTCGGCAGCAGCCTCTATCTTTGTCGTCACAGGCGCACTGAATTTTTAGGCGATCTGCTGTGGGGCTTGAGCTGGAGTTGGCTGGCCGGAGCAATTTACTGGGGCTGGTTCCGGTGGGAACCGCTATGGCACTTGCCCATTGAAGCAATTGGGCTACCTATGGCGCTGTGGGGAATTTACCGCCGTTGGCGGCCCGTTGGTCACTGGTTTTATCTGGGCTCTTTGCTGGGTACGGCAGTAACCGACATGTACTTTTATCAGATGGATTTGATGCCCCATTGGCGGCGGCTGATGTCCGCGCCCCCATCTGAAACAATGGCCATCGTGGCCGCCAGCTTTACACAAATTCAAACGACTGCTGGTGTTGGCATCGCCGTGGGATGCGCCTCGGTGTTGCTGGCCCTGTCCTGGCTCAGCGGGCGATCGCCCCAACGGCATCACTGGCTGTTTAGCGGCACGCTAATTGGCACCCTCCTTGTAGATGGTCTGTTTGTGGTGCTAGCTAGCCGGTAACGCAAAGCGCCAGTGTGGAGTTCGTTAGCGTCCTGAGCTATTCGCCCCCAAACGTTATTCGCTATCGATCAGAGACTAGAGAAATGGCGCCTGAAAGCCTCATGCTGTTCTAGTCATTGAATATTCGCTGGTGATTGGCGAAATATTCGTGATATCGGCAGAGTTCAAAATGGTTCTTGGTTCTTGGTTTTCTATTGGGCTCATGGCTAAGATGCCCAACCCGCCCTGTTACTCCAAGTCCCCACCACCTCTCCACTCCCGCCTCCGGGACCTGCACCCCCTCCGACTGAACTAATCTAGTGATACGGTAAGGGCAAGCCGCATCGCTGATATTGATTATTTATGTCCGTCATAGAATATCTGTTTGAAGGTAATTCAACAGTTATTCATAAATGGTTACAATGTGTATATGTCCAACTCCTTTGAAAAGAGATGACATCGATTGTGTTTGGTAATTTGCCCGTTCCTAGTCAAAGCGGCGATCGCGTCGTTAGTAGAGCTGTTACGGCGGCGATTTCGGCCCTCTTTAAACAGACTGAAAGGCTAGAAGCAATTGTTCGAGCGGAGCCAGTGGCCAAGTTGCTGCAGGGTAGCGTCGATGGTTTCGACTTTCTGGGTGGCGGTCTAGTTATGTATAGCGGGCTCCGCGTTGAGTCCATGGAATTCTACGTGCAGTCGGTTGGCATTGACTTTGGTGCCATCTTTAGGGGGCAAATCAAGCTCAAGCAGCCAACCCAAGCAAACATGCGCATTGTGCTAACAGAAAAGGATCTCAACGATTCTTTTAAGACTCCTTTTCTGATTAAGAAGATGCAGCAGCTAACCTTTCATGATGAACCGCTCAGCTTCGAGAATACGGAATTAAGAATTTTGGCCGACCAGCGGATTGAACTGTCTAGCCAAGTCTGGGTCGGCAAGGCCACCGAACCAGTGCCGGTAAGTTTTACAACCCGCGTCGAAGTGCAAAATCGCCGCAAGATTCAGTTTGTCGAGGTGGAGCACTCGAAATCGGCAGCTAACCTCGAGCTAAGTCAGGCCTTAGTGGATCATTTGAACAATCTGCTTGATTTCGACAAGTTTGCCCTTGACGGTATGCAACTGCGGGTTGACCAGTTTCGTTTGCGCAACCAGCAGTTGACACTGTATGGGATTGCCAACATCACCGATTTTCCCAGGCGAACCGCTGCTAAGGCAGCAGCTTAATGCATCTGGGGAGCACTGCAGTGCGAAAAGCCTACATCAAATGAAATAAATCTCTGCGATCGCTTCAAGACATCGCGGCGGTTCAACCCCTTTCCAGTAAAATAAGTGTATATTTTGCATAGCCTACGAATAAAGCTGATGCAAGCCAAGCTGGGCAACTAACACTGTGGCATCAATAGGATGGACGCAAATTCGACACTGAATCAATTGAAAGCCGCACTGCCCGAGGGACAGCTTCCCTCTAGTTATCGGGTTTACTTTAAAAACACCTTAATTGCTCTATGCCACGCTCTGGAAGATCATATTTTACAGAGTGCAGTTCAAGACCCTGAGCAGAAGCCTCTGGTCTTAGTGACTTTTCAAGAGGGAAAATGGTATCTGCAGGAGGCTGATCGCTATCTCGAGATCGCCGAAAATTCCGCTGAGGTGGCAATTGCGGCTTGCACCGATAGCGGTTTAGAGACTCACCCCACCAGCAAGCTGGACAACGTTTCCTTAATTGAGCTAGCTCGAAACGATAGCTTAGTTAACGAATGGAATTTAATTATCGTCGCTCCTGGCTACACCGCCATGGTGCTGTGCCACGAGCTATCTCCTGAAGAATATCGTGCTGACACTCAACCTCAAAGCGACGTTGAGCGTAAGTTCTATGGGCTATGGACATTTGATCGAACGGCAGTGGAAGCCGCCGCTAGCATTTTGATTGACCGTATGCGTCCCTATGATGAGGCGTTGGGCGACCGTTTGCAAAGCTTACAGCAAAAGATGAAGGCAGCTCCTGACAGCATGCCGGTGGACCTTACCAGTGTGGTTTCTCGCATTGTTAGTTACCTACAAGACAGCCAAGAGCACTTAATTACTGCGAATCGCCAGGCCCGTGAATTGTGGGAGTTAGAAGGCCACGCTTTACGAGTTAATCGCAACATGTCATCTAACAAGCTGCAAGCCTTTTTACGCATGGCTCAGCGGGTGGACGAGCGCGATCAGGACAATCCAGTAGCCTCTCTGCAAGTGTCAGCCTTGGCCGAAACCCTTGGACAGATTATTGATTTGCCGACGGTACGCCTGCGGCGACTGCGCCTGGCCGGGCTGCTGTTTCGGATTGGCTTGGCGGAGGCACCCATTGAAGTTTTTAAGCATCCTGCGAGTCAGCTAAGTGAATCGGAACTGGTGACCTGGAATAATCGGGCCTATTTGGGCGGGCAATTGCTGGCAGCGATGGCTGAGTTGGAACCCGTGCGCACTATCATCAGCCATCAGCTAGAAAATTGGGACGGCAGTGGCCGTCCAGATGGTCTGCGGGGCCAAGAAATTCCTTTGGAGTCACGCATTTTATACCTCGTCGCCTATTTCCAAGAACTGATGCAATCGCGCGGCGATCGCTCTGCCCTGAGTTCGGTAGAAGCGTTAGAAAAATGCACTAAGTACAGCGGTAGCCGTTTTGATCCCACCTTGCTGGAGCATTTGACTACCCTCGTTCGGCTGGCGGAGATCGGCATGATGCAGCTACCTGATCGTCCCAGCCAACTACCCAAAGTCTGGCTTGAAGAATCTCTATCACCGATTGCGCCCTAGTCCGTTATGAATTCGTCTCCTCCGTCCGCTCAGCTAGATATTGCCGCTATTCGTGCTGGCCAATATAAAACCCTTAATGGCGTCAACTTATCTGGACAAGACTTGTCAAAAGCGGACCTCTCGCAGGCTAATTTAGCCGGAGCGAACTTGGCCGGAGCCAAGCTACAAGAAAGCAGTTTGCGGGGGGATTTGCGGGGCGCCAACTTGGGGGGAGCTAATCTCACCAGAGCCGACTTTCGTAATGCCACGCTGCAGGGTACAACTTTTGTGGAAGCCCAGTTTCGCAGTACAAGCTTTGCTGGCGCTTTTATGGCTGGAGCCAACCTGAATCAAGGTGACCTGGCGGGGACAGATTTTCGGGGCGCCGATCTGCGCGGGGCCGATCTACGCCGCGCCAATCTAGAGTTAGCAGACTTCACGAATGCTAATCTCTCGGGGGCTAATCTCTCGGATGCTAATCTCGAAGAGGCCAATTTGACCGGGGCGATCGTCCGGGGCGCCAACTTCACTAGGGCCAACCTATTGTGTGTTGAAGGAGAAGGCGTCAACTGGGAAGGGGCCTGTCTAGACGATGTCGCCAGTGCTGGCAGCATTTTAGACGCTTGATAGCATTACGAGGCCGTATTTGTGAATCTTCCTTCGTTTATTTGGCTTTGGCGCATTGCTGCTTGGTCGATGGGGCTGACACTGCTGTCATTTGTTTGTTTGGCGGCCCTGGGCGGCAGGATGCGATATCTCAGACTGCAGCAAGAAACGGTGCCCCCCGTTAACCTTTCGGTAGAACAGTTCTTTATTCTGCGACGACTCCATTTTGGCTTGGGAATCGTGCTGACGCTGACGGTACTGCTGCTGTTAAGCATCGGTATTATGGGCACGTTAGGGCATTTTGGCAGTTTGGGGCATTCTCTTCACTTACCCGCAGGACTCACTGTTGTCGCCCTGACTCTGGCGTCTGCTTGGTCTGCCACTCAAATCAACCATCCGCAAAAGCCCTGGGCGCGATCGCTTCACCTCACCTTCAATGGTTTACTCATGATCGCGCTAGGGCTAGTTTCTTGGTCTGGCTGGATCGTCGTTCAAAAGTATTTGCCCTGATGCAGAGTATGGGGGTGTATAGCCTAACGGTATTCAAGAAAAGCGGAGCCTATCAAAGCTTTGGAATAATCGGGTTAGGGTGCCATCGGCCCAGTGACTGACGTACCGGTTGCAGGAAGTTTAGCCTTGGCCTTTGGTTCTTGGAGTTCTGGGTTCTTTGTCAAATCGTAAACGCTGATTATTTTTGAACTGGCGTATTGGTGTTTGAGCGCTCGGTGCGCACCCAGTCCGACTGGGGTTTGACCAAAAACTTGACGTACAGTGGGATCTTCCAGAGCATGTAGCCAATAAACGCGACAAGGCTGCTGAGGGGAACATCGCGGCGGGCAAAGCGGAGCCAAGCGATCGCGATCGCCGCAAACAAAAATCCGCCAGCGCTCATGGCGATACTGGCTGCCAACCAGCCGAGACCAGCGACGCCAGCTAGCCCAGTTATCCCCAGGGTCAACACCCACAACATTACCAATAGCGTCAGTGGCGGAATTGCCAAGTCCAGCGCCAGCGCTAGTAGGTCAACGCGAGCTTGCTTCAGGCTTTGGATTAAAAGCTGTGGCACATAGTCCTGCAGCACTTGCAGATGGCCGTGCTCCCAGCGAGTCCGTTGGCTAGTGGCGGCTTGGCGGCTGTCGGGCAGTTGGCCCATCACCTGCACCGTGGGATCAAAGAGAGGCGAATGCCCGGCGATCGCCAGATCAAACCCTAGCTTCATATCTTCAACAATGTGACCGCTGGCCAAATCGACAGCCATCAAAACTGGCCAGGGAAAGGCCATCCCCGTGCCAAACAAAAGGCTAGGCAAGCCCAGACGCAGCATACCCAGCGGGCGCACCCAGTTCTTAACGGTAATAGCAAAAGCGGAAATCAAGGACTTAGTACTGCGCGGTTCTGGCACCTCGAACAAATAGCGAGCTTGGGTCGGACGTCCGGTGGCCAGCGCTTGAGCCGCCAAGGACAGCAGCGAGCCGCCCGTGATTAGACAGTCGGCATCCATCACGACTACGACAGCAGGCGGTTTTTCCGACAGTGCGCGAATGCCAAAATCCAAAGCATAGCCTTTGCCGCGACGCTGAGCATCTTGCCGTTCGAGAACTTGGGCTCCAGTCTTTTGCGCAACTGCTGCGGTGTCGTCAGTGCAGTTATCGGCAATGACCAGCAGCCGATCTTGGGGCCGCAGTTGTGACAAAATGCTTTGCAAGACAGGCGTAATAGTACCGGCTTCATTGTGAGCCGGCATCAATACGGCGATAGACTCAGTTCCTGCTAAGTAGGCTGGTCGCGCTTTGGCAGTGCCAGTTACAGCAGCCGCCAAACACTCTACTAACAGCACCGTGATGGGAATGGTGATAGTGATTGCCAGCAGTAAAAGCACGCTCTGAATAATTGATATCACCATAGGAATTTACGATCTAATAAGACTCAAAAATAGGGCTACTCCAGCGAATAGGCTTGGGCAGCGTCAATATCCTACAAGGGTTTTTTGACTGGTAGCGCGACGTCAAAATCGACTTTACAGGAGTTTTACATCGCTTTGCAGTGACTGTGCCCAAAAACGACTGTTCAATCTCCATAACTGAGCACAGCGTCCTTTTTGAAAAGCTGAGGCGCTTCTGTTCAACTAAGCGAGAACATGTTCAGAGGCTTTGTCAAACAGGTGGAAGCGATTCATGTCAAAGAGAACTTGAATGCTGGCGCCGGCAGTGAAACGCGATCGCGGATCGATGCGCGCTAGAAATTCTGAGCCATCGGGCAGTGTTAAATAAACAATTTCTTCGTGACCCATCATCTCAACCACTGAAACTGTGGCTTCGACGGCCAGCGGATTAACACCCGGCGACGCAAACTTGGGGTTATAAATATTTTCAGGGCGAATGCCTAGAATTAGAGGCGTACCGATGTGGGGTTGGTAGCGCGATCGCAGGGTCTCGGGCACCGGCAACCGCAGCGCTCCTGCGTCAATCCACAAATCATTGTCGTCTGGCTTCAGCACCGCGTCAAAAAAGTTCATTGCGGGACTGCCCATAAAGCCAGCAACAAAGACGTTGTTGGGCTGGTCGTAAAGGTTTTGAGGCGTGTCGACCTGCTGCAGAATGCCCTGATTCATCACCGCAATCCGACTGCCCATCGTCATGGCTTCCACCTGATCATGGGTGACGTAGATAAAGGTAGTGCCGAGCTTTTTGTGGAGTTTGCTAAGTTCGGCGCGGGCCTGTACGCGCAGCTTGGCGTCCAAGTTGGAGAGGGGCTCGTCCATCAAAAAGGCCGCCGGGTCACGGACAATCGCCCGACCCACTGCCACCCGCTGTCGCTGTCCGCCAGAAAGTTGCTTAGGCTTGCGGTCTAGCAGTTGTTCGATGCCTAATTGAGTTGCCGCTGCCTGCACACGCTTGCGAATTTCGTCCTTGGCTGTGCCCTGAAGCTGCAGGCTGAAAGCCATGTTTTCGAAGACGCTCATATGTGGATAGAGCGCATAGGACTGGAACACCATAGCAATGTCGCGATCGCGGGGGGACTTCTCGTTGACCCGCTGGCCGTCAATGTAGATATGGCCGCTGCTGCTGTCTTCGAGGCCGGCCAGCATTCGCAAAGAGGTGGTTTTGCCGCAGCCCGACGGTCCTACCAGCACTAAAAATTCGTCTTCGCCAATATCGAGATTGAGGTCTTTAACGGCGACGAACCCATTGTCATACTGCTTAGTGACCTGCTCAAAAACGATGTGCGCCATTATCCTTTCACCGAACCTGCTAACAATCCGCGAACAAAATATCGCTGTAGAGCAAAGAACACCAGCAGCGGCACAATCATCGAGATAAAGGCGCCCGCCGTGAGTAAATGCCAGTCTTGACCGCGATCGCCGACCAAGTTGCGTAGCACTAAGGTAACCGGCGCAACGGTTTGATTGCCGCCTAAATAGACCAGCGCCACCAGCAGATCATTCCACACCCAGAGAAACTGAAAAACCGCGAAAGAGGCGATCGCCGGCGTGGACAAGGGCACCACAATGCGGGTAAAAATTTTGAGATGCGAGGCGCCGTCGACGGCAGCGGCTTCAATCAGATCGCGGGGCAGCGTGCCGATGTAGTTTCGCAGCAGATAAATGCCCAAGGGCATACCGTAGCCCGTGTGGGCCAGCCAAACGCCTAGAAACGTACCAGACAATCCCAAAGTGTTGTAGGCGCGGAGGACCGGAATCAGCGTCATCTGCAAGGGCACTACCAGCAGCCCCACAATGACGATAAAGAGAAGTTGTCGTCCAGGAAACTGCATCCAGGCCAGGGCGTAGGCGGCAAAGGTGGCGATCGCGATCGGCATAATCGTCGCCGGAATCGAGATGATGAGACTATTCAAAAACGCCTGCGCCATGCCTTGACCGCTCAGCACCGCAGCATAGTTACCCAAATGAAACTGATTGAGGTCTAGCGGCGGCGTCAAAACCGTCCACCAGCCAGTTTCTAATAGGACTTCTGGCTGTCGCAAGGAACTGATCAGCAGTCCTGCGGTGGGCAACGTCCACAGCAGCGCGAGCGCGATGACCGTGAAATGCACGGGGGCCGCTGTCAGCCATGTCTCCAGGCGATCCGCCACAGTGCGGGACTGGGACGACCGCGACTTGGTAACTCCGGTCATCGGTTGACCTCCTGCTGTTGAAAGCGACGAATGTTAACCACCATAACGGGGATGACGGCCAACAGCAGGATGACAGCGATCGCACTACCCCGACCAAAATTACGGAAATTGAACATCTCTTTGATCATGCGACTGGCAATCACGTCAGTATCGAGGTTGCCCCCGGTCATCACAAACACAATATCGAAGACCTTGAGCACCAGCACAATAATCGTGGTGGAAACAACCACAATCGTGGAGCTAATCATTGGAATGGTGATGCGCCAAAAAATCTGCAATTCGCTGGCGCCGTCAATGCGAGCCGCTTCGATCACATCTTTGGGAATGCCCTTGACGGCTGAAGACAATAGCACCATGGCAAAGCCCGTTTGCAGCCAAATCATAATGGCAATTAGGGCAAAATTATTGACGGCTTTGTTCACTAACCAACCAATGGGCTCAAAGCCAAGGGCCACCGCGATCGCATTGAGCAAGCCAATTTGCTCAACGCCCGGTGGCTGATAGGCATAGACAAACCGCCAAATGACGCTGGCGCCGACAAAAGAAATCGCCATGGGCATAAAAATTAGCGCCTTGGCCAACGGTTCATATTTGACCCGATCCACCAACACCGCGATGATTAACCCTAAACTGACGCTGATGCCCGTCACCAACACTAGCCACAGCACATTGTTGCGGAAGGCCACGAGCATATCGGGATTAGTGAAAGCAAATATATAGTTATCGAGCCCGACAAACGCTGCCGATTGCCGGTCCATAAAGCTAATGATGAGCGTGCGAATGGTCGGCAAAATCAGGAACGCGCCTAGCACTGTCAGGGCCGGCACCATATATACCCAGGGCAAAATGCGCGATCGCGATCGATGTGGCAGCCGATTGACCGCCATATTTGCCAGATAAAACAGCGCAATGATGCCACCAGAGCCAAAAATGATGGCGGCGATCGCGCTAATCAACCGAATTGCGTTTGAAGAGTCTTGCATAAGCGCTACCTTAGCGCCCCTGTGGAGCGCATTCAAGCCGCTATCCAGTATCTTTAAGCGTCACCCTGCTGACTCGCTAGCCAAGCCTGTAAATCGGCCTCGGTGTCAATATCAAATAGCGCCTCGCTCAAGCGCTCTAGCATCTCTAGCGGCAGTTGAGCAATGGCCGCTTGCGATGCGGCCGAAAGGGTACCCAGTTTGCGAGTCAGGAGGCGTAACAGGAGCGATCGCGTTGCAGCTTCACGGCCTTCTTCACGGCCTTCTTCGCGCCCTTCCTCGCGGCCTTCCTCACGCCCTTCTTCGCGGCCTTCCTCCAAGGCATCTTGGTAAACGCGGGTTTCTTTTATATCGGTGAGTCCGAGCATGGCGGCAATCTCCTGGCGCGAGCAACGGGGCAAAGCATAGACAACAATAGTCTCAATCAATTCTACAAGTCTGGCTGGGGTCGCACCGGCAGCCTCTGACTGCTGTACTCGCTGAATCAGATCTCTAGCTGCTGTGGATACGGTCGCTTCTGGTTCCACCATCAGGCGGAAGATGCCCACCTCGGGCGGCAGTTCGGAAATGTCTGGGAGAGCGTTGAGATAGACCACCTGAATGTAAGAAGCGGTCATCCATTCACCAAACGTCTCTGGTTCGGGGGCTTCAACAGAGGGATAGGGATAGATGACGACCGCTTGCCAGCGTTTCGCCGAGACATGCTGCCGGAGATAAAGCAACACTTCTGAAAACAGCCGCCGATAGAGCACCGGATCCCGCTGAAACTGGATTTCGACAAAATAAACGGGCGCATTCGGTTGGTCATCGGGCGGTACAAACACGCCATCAATGCGGAAAGCAGTTTGCTTAACTTCAACTGAGGTAAAGCGATAACCCGCCGCTTCGTCAATCGGTTTACCGAGCAACTCGAAGAACAGCGAAGGGAAAGATTGAAAAATCGAGTAGAACAGTGAATCAGTTCTCACAGGGGGTATCAGCGATTAGTCAGCATGTAAACTAGCGCAAAAGCAATTTAGGAGCAACAGACTCCGTCTGAGAAAAATCCATGAGGCTACTCGGCAGGCTGACTTGCCTCAGTATCTGTTGACAGACCATTCATTTCTGGCAGTCCCCTGCAGGAATTATTTTTACCAGAAAGCGCTGGCTAGCAGGGCGGCTTGGGTGCGATCGCGCAATTGCAACTGACTGAGAATGCTGGTGACGTGATTGCGCACCGTACGCTCAGAAATGAAGAGCGCCTGAGCAATTTCGCGATTGCTCAGGCCGTTGCTGATCAGCTTCAGCACCTCTTGCTCCCTGGGCGATAGGTCCGCTAGGGCTGGCGGCGGCATCACAACTTCTGAGGAATCGGCAGACTCTGGAGTTGTGAAGGTTTTTTCAAATAGTCCTGGCCCCATGTGGGTATAGCCCCGGTGTACAGCCCGGATGGCGACAGCCAACTCAGCAATGGGAGTTTGCTTGAGGAGGTATCCCTTGGCTCCGTAGCGCATGGCCTGCTGCACATAGTCATCGTCGTCAAAGGTGGTGAGCACCAAAATCTTGACTCCGGGAAAATCGGCGCAAATCTGCCGGGTTGCGGCGACCCCGTCGATTTCTGGCATGCGTACGTCCATCAAGATGACGTCTGGTTGATTCGGCGTGTCGTAGAGAGCAGCGACCTTCTCCACGGCTTGCTGACCGTTTTCGGCATCGCCCACCACCGTCAAGTCGGGCTGTGCTGCTAGTAGGTTGGCGAGTCCCTGACGGATGATGGTTTGGTCATCGACAAGCAAGATACGAATCATGGGTCTTGACTCAGGCAGGGTGAACGAGGGACTGCGGCAGGGGCAAGATTACGTTGATGCGACAGCCCGCGCCCGGAGCGCTCCAAATTTGGCAGGTGCCTCCCAGGGCGGCAGCCCGTTCACGCATGCCCCGCAGGCCAAAGCCAGACGTGTTTTTACTCGGGTCAAAGCCTTTGCCGTTGTCTCGCACTTGCAGGTGCAGACGATGAGATTTGCTCACTAGCCGGACTTGTAGCAGCTTGGCTTGGCTGTGTTTGACGGCGTTGGTCAGGGCTTCCTGAACGATGCGAAACAGGGCCAGATTGAGGTCTGCGGGGAGGGACTCGGGCAAGTCAACCAGGTAATCTGGCACAATCTGTGCCGGTTGACACATATCTTTCACCAGAGCCGGAATCGTCTGACTCAGGGGGGCTTCGTGTTGCGTATGAGTCCGCAGGGTGGAGACGGATTTAGAGACTTCTCGCAATGCCTGGTAGGCTGATTCGGTTGCCGTGGTCAAGTAGTCTTTGGCTTGATGGGCGTCAGGCGGCAAAAACAGCAGAGCATTTTCTAGCAAAACGGTTTGGGCCGTGAGGGAATGGCCTAAAGAGTCGTGAATTTCGCGGGCAATGCGATTGCGCTCTTGCAGGGTGGCCTGACTCTCAACCTTAGCCGCATAGGCACGCAGTTGCTCATGCGCCACGGCCAACTCTCGCTGACTGCGGTAGGCTGCGATCAGTGCATTCACCAGCAGTACCACAAAGGTCATGATCAAGCCGTAAAAGATGATGAGATGGGTTCTGGCGGCATTGAGCTGCCAGTCGGCCGGTGACGTCCCCAGGCCGCGAGACATCAGCGCGGGCGGCGGCAGGTCTACTCGGGCCAAGATTGCTACCCCATGTAGGGTAAATACCGTGGCCGCCATCAGCACTCGCCAGCGTCCATTTAGCATCTGGCAACTGCGGATCACCACGACCATTCCCAATAGCGGCATCAATGGCATGACCACATATGACTCAGTGTTGAAGGCCAGCACCAGGAGAATAACCAACTCAATCGCGATATAACCGAGTTTGGCCGGTCGCCGGGTGGGTAAATGGAGGCCCATGCCAGCAAGTCCGACAAACAGAGTCATTTCGAGCCAAATATTTGTCTCGCGACGAAACAGCAGTATGGGAGATAGTGCAGCCAAGAGCGCCATCCCCAGCAGTATCCACTCGACATAGAGAAGCTGCCTGACCGGAGCGTGCGATCGCCTAACGTCTGACTTCACCGAGCAACTCCACAACACAATATGAGATGAATATTGGTCGCCGTCAGACGACTCAAGAATCGGTTGCCGAAATCCTGAATTCTCACCCGTAGTCCCCTTCCGAATGGGGAAAGGGACATTTGAGGCAGCGCCAGCACTCGACTCAAGCCGATGTTACCAATTTGGCAATGACGATGGGCGATCGCGCGGTGTCTGCCGACTGGGTGAGGCCAACGATGTGGCCGCCATCTGAGGAACACACTCTGACTCTACTGCCTGTCTCTGACGGAGACATAGCGACGAATGTCCTATTTGCGACTGCGGTGCAATAGGACAATTCTCCTAATTTGGGATATGACATTTGGCCTGGCTGTTTTGGGAGATTTGCTTCAAGCGCTACGGGTCGGACTCTCCCTAAGATGAGCCTATCCCCAAGGTTCCGCTCAAACTGAGCCATACTGCGAACCCTGGGAGTTTGCGTTCTATCCTCATTATTTGGAGCAATCGAATGCCCGTTAGAAATGTGATCCCAAAAGTATCTAGACTGCTGCTGATTGGGCTAGGGGCTGGGGCACTGTTAATCAGCACACCTCGTCTGGCGCAAAGTCAGACCGCTGGCATCAACCGTCAGGCCATGCGGGAGCTCAACCTCAGCTTCTCGCAGATGCAGCAGATGCGTGGCGTCATGCAAAGTTACCAGTCTGAGTTAGAGGAAATCTTGACCTCAGAGCAGCTAGAGCAACTGGAGGCGCTGAAGGCGGAACAGCAGGAGCAGCCTAGCGTTGATGCCCGCCCCGATTTGGCTGTTGAACTCGACCTGAGTACCGAGCAGGCGAGTCAACTGGATGCCTTGCAAGAAGACATGACCGCAGAGCTACAGGAAATTTTGTCTGACGAACAGTTAGAGCAGATGCAAGAGCTCGGTTTGACTGGCTTGTAAGGGGACGTTGTTTCACCCTCAAGTCACCGAAAGTTCACACACACTCCTTCCAATTGCTCCTCTCGCTGCCAGCTCGCTGGAGTCGAGAGGAGCTTCCTAAAAAATCGCCATCGCATCTCCGCCTCCCTACCCATGAGCATCTACCTCCTGGCGAGGAGTGTTGACGAGACACGGGGCGATCTCCCGACACAGTGGTTCGGCATCACTAAATCTTCGCCAATCTAATTTCGTATTTTGACAGTCTTGATATGAAAACACATTCCTCTGAGACGTCTTCTCGCGAGAGCGAGGTAGCGGACGATGCGCCACTGGTGAGTCAGCCATCAAAACAGCGTCGCTGGTGGCTGTGGGCGATCGCGCTAGTCGGCACGTTGCTGCTGTTGGGGGCGGTGCTCCGGGTGCGCCAGGGGCGACTGGCTCGCGACAGTCAGGAGGCTGCCGTGGCGACTCTAACTCAGCCGGTAGGAGTGACTGACCTGACGGTGCGCATTGAGGGCACCGGCAGTGTGGTGGCGAAAGACACGGTGAACCTCAGCCCCAAAAACACCGGGCGACTGGCCGTGTTGGTGGGCGAGCAGGGCGACACCGTGCAGGCGGGCGATGTGCTGGCTCAGATGGAGGTGGGCACCTTGAGTGACGAACTGGCGCGAACTGAAGCCCAACTTGCGCAAGCTGAGGCCGATTACGCCAGAGTGGTGGCAGGCAACCGGAGTGAAGAAATTCGCCGGGCCGAGGCCGAGGTCACGTCAGCGGAGTCTCGGGTGGTCTTGACTGCCACGCAGTTGACTCGCTACCGCGAGTTGGCGAATCGCGGGGCCATTTCGCAAAACGAGCTTGACCAGTATGTGAACGAAGCCAACACTGCCCGCGCCAACTTTGAGCAGGCGCAAGCACAGCTCGAAGAAGCGGCCAGCGGCTCGCGTTCCGAAGACATCGACGCAGCGGCGGCAGCAGTCGCATCGGCCACGGCTCAAGTGGCCTCGATTCAAACACAAATTGACGAGGCCACCATTCGGGCTCCTTTTGATGGGGTGATTACGCAGACCTACGCCACGGTGGGGGCAATTGTCACGCCGACCACATCGGCGTCGGCCACGGCGTCGGCCACGTCGAGCTCGATTTTGGCGATCGCCTCGGGGCTAGAAATCGAGATCGATGTCTCTGAGGCCAACATTGCCCAGGTTGAGGTGGGCCAGTCGGTAGAGATTGTGGCGGATGCCTTTCCTCAAGAGGTGTTTATGGGTCGCGTTGAACGCATTGCGCCCGAGGCGATTATCGAAAACAACGTCACGCTCTTTCAGGTGGTTGTCGCCCCCACCACGGGGCTCGACCAGCTCAAATCAGGGATGACCGTAGATGCGACGTTCATCGGTGAAACGGTGTCTGATGCTCTGATGGTGCCGACTGTGGCGATCGCCACTGAGTCTGGTCAGCTCGGCGTCCACGTCGTTGATGACGCAGGCGATCCATCGTTTCAGCCGGTCACCGTGGGGCTAACCCAAGACGGCAGAACCCATGTCCTGACCGGGCTAGAGACGAGCGATCGCGTGTTCCTCGATTTACCCCAGCGGGGTCGCCGACCCGCCGCGTTTCCCCCTTAATCGGGGATTCACGATATGCATCCTCTCAATTCCGAATTCCGCACTCCGAATTCTCCATTTACAGTCATCTACACCACTTAGCCTTATGGCCTTCAACCTGCTCGAAAACACCAGCATGGCCGTCAAAACGTTGGGAGCCAACAAGCTCCGCAGCGGCTTAACGATGCTCGGCATTATCATCGGCAATGCCTCGGTGATTGCGATGGTGGCCGCCGGACAAGCTGCCCAGAGCTACGTGACCCGTCAGTTTGAATCGCTAGGCACGAATGTTTTGTTCGTTACACCCGGCGACGCTCAACGTGGCCCCACGGCGGGCGTGAGTCGAGCTGATACCTTGACGTTGGCCGATGCTGAGGCGATCGCGGCGGAAGTGCTCGCAGTTGGGGCGGTCTCTCCAGAAAAAAATCAGCGCCTGCGGGTGACTCGGGGAGCCGCCGAAACCCAGGCCAACGTCATTGGCACCACGCCGGAGTATGTCCCTGTTCGTCAGATTGACTTGGCACAAGGGCGATTTCTCAATCCGGTAGATGCCCAGAGTGATTTGCGGATGGCGGTTTTGGGCAGCGAAGTGGCCCAAACGTTATTCGGGGCTCAAGACCCGATTAATCAAGGTATTCGCATTGATAACATCCGGTTCACGGTGGTGGGCATCGTAGCTCCTCGGGGGTCGTCCTTTGGGCAAAACCAGGACGAGACGGTCTACATTCCGATTGAGGTGATGGTGGATCAGATTACTGGGCAAGAGGTCGGCAAAACAAGCCCGTCCGTGCAAACCATTGCGGTGTCGGCCCACGACGCCACCAGCGCCAGTGCTGCACAGTATCAAATCACCAATCTGCTGCGACTGCGCCACGGCCTGCTAAATCGCGAAGATGACTTTACCGTGCAGAGCCAGCAGGATTTGCTGGATACGGCAGCCAGCATCACCGGCATGTTGATGGTGGTACTGGTGTTTACAGCGGGCATTTCGCTGCTGGTGGGCGGCATCGGCATCATGAACATCATGCTGGTGTCGGTCACGGAGCGCACTCGGGAGATTGGCCTGCGCAAAGCGATCGGGGCGCGAGGCAGCGATATTTCGGCACAGTTCACCATTGAGGCGATCATCCTCGCGGTGATTGGTGGGGCCATTGGCACGGGATTGGGCATTGGCAGCATTCTGGTGCTGACGCTAGCTACTCCCCTGAGTGCGGGCATTAGCCTGTCAGCGATCGCCATTTCGTTCACGGTTTCGGGCAGCACGGGCCTGATTTTTGGCCTGTTGCCGGCCCGTCGCGCTGCCCAGCTTGACCCGATTGTGGCATTAAGGAGCTAGTCTAATGGCCCTGATTCATTTACAGCAAATCAACAAAGTCTACGGGGTTGGCGACCTAGAAGTGCACGCGCTGAGGGATGTCAACCTGAGCATTAATCCCGGTGAATATTGCGCCATTGTCGGCGCGTCGGGCTCGGGCAAATCGACGGCGATGAATCTGATCGGCTGCTTAGATCGACCCACTCGGGGCAGCTATCGACTGGATGGCGTGCCCGTGAATACTCTGGAGGCCGACGCGCTAGCCGACATTCGCAATCGCAAAATCGGCTTCGTGTTCCAGCAGTTTCATCTGTTGCCGCAGCTCACAGCGGTCGAAAATGTGATGCTGCCAATGGTGTACGCCAACGTGCCAAAACCCCAGCGGCGATCGCGGGCTACCAAGGCCCTGCAAAAAGTCGGCCTGGGCAATCGGCTACACAACCGTCCCAATCAACTCTCGGGGGGGCAGCAACAGCGAGTGGCGATCGCCCGCGCCATCGTCAACCGTCCCAAACTGCTGCTGGCAGACGAACCGACCGGCGCGCTCGACTCTCAAACCAGCCAGAGCATCATGGATATTTTTGCCAGCCTCAATCGCGACGGCATGACACTAGTGATGGTGACCCACGATGAAGCCGTGGCGCGGCAGTGCGATCGGGTCATCACCTTCCGCGATGGTCAAGTGCTGAGCGATACCCCGGCCATCCTCCTCCGGGTTCAAGACCATCACGTTCCCCAGAGGCCAACGTAACGCTTTGGGCAAGCAGTGTCGGGTGCTGCTAGCGCATCGCAGCGCAGCGCAGGCTGGAACTTTTATTCCCAAAAATTCTCTTAGTGGTGTGAGGCCAGCAATCTCAGAGCAAGACCTGGTTCAGCATCTCCCTAGCTCCTTACTCAGCAGGCCAACTCGACTCGATGTCGGCCAGGACACTCTCCGCATCTTCGCCGCCCACATAATCGACAATCCCCGTCCAGAAGGTGCCTGTACCCACCACTCCCGGCATCATGTCAGAGCCATCGAACCGCACAATTTCAGCATTGGCCAAAATCTCGGCCTGCTGGCGCGTCACCTCGTCAGGATAGACGTCCAGACTGACATCGTTGTGTGGAGAAATAAAGCCCCCTAGACCAGCCCACGCTTCATGGGCTGCCGGCGTGGTCAAAAATTCCATTAGCGCTTGGGCTGCTGGCGTATCGTTAAACATGCCAAAGACATCGCCAGCAACTAAAACTGGCGTGCCGAATGCCGGATCGATGCCCGGTAACGGAAAAACTGCGATATTTTCACCGAGCGCAGCTTCTTCCGGCAAAAAGTTGGCGATAAAGTTAGCTTGTCGATGCATGTAGCAGCGCGGTTCTTCACCAAACAAACCCAAGATTGAATCTCCAAAAGGCGTGCTAATGGCGCCAACGGTGCCGCCCGAAATGTAATCAGGATTGAGCACAATATTGCCGAATTCGGCAAAGGCGGTACTCACCGGTTCGGCATTAAAAGGAATTTCGTGGGTAATCCACTGGTCATAGACATCTGGCCCTGCCGTTCGCAGCATAATGTCTTCCACCCAGTCAGTGCCCACCCAACCGGTGGCATCGCCACTTTCCATGCCCAAGCACCATGGCGTCGCGCCATCAGCCACAATCTCGTCGCTTAAAGCAATCATCTCGTCCCAAGTTGTGGGAATGCTGTATCCGCCGGCCTCAAACGCCTGTGGATTGTACCAGACCAGGCTTTTCACCGAGGCGCGGAACCAAACGCCATACAGCTCACCATCGACGGTGCCCAGGGTAACCCAGTCTTCAGGATAGGCCGCTTCCACCGTGCCCATGTCCATAAAAGAGGTTACCGGCACCAACTGGCCCGATCGCGCAAAATCAGCCATCAGCCCCGGCTGTGGAAACATTGCCAGATCAGGGGCATCACCCGATTCCACTCGCACCGGCAGCAGTGTGGCAAAGGCATCAGTGCCTTCGTAAATCACTTCAATGCCGGTTTCTTCCTCAAAGGCGGTAAAGGCCGCTTCTAATTTTTCCTGCTGTTCGCCGACTACCACCCCAAGTACAGTCACGGTATTCTCACCGGCTGCATCGCCGCCATCGGTAGCTTGCTGACCGCCCTCACAGGCTGCTAGAAAAGACAGGCTGAGCGCGATCGCAATGCCCTGGCGCCAACGGCGTTTTAGCGTAACCATATTTCTCATCCTAAAAGACAATCAGCAAAGGTTTTGATGCCTTAACCATAGGACGAGACGAGCTCTAGGGCAAAGCCAACGTGCGCCGCAGACTTAATGGAAATTTAAATGTCCAAGTCTTCGAGGCCCAGTTTGGGACCGTAGGTTTCGATAAATTCACGGCGCGGTGCAACGCGATCGCCCATCAGGACTGTAAAGATGCGATCGGCTTCGGCGGCGTCCTCGATTTCCACCTTCTTCAGCGTGCGGCTTTCGGGATTCATCGTCGTGTCCCAAAGCTGCTGGGGCATCATTTCCCCCAAACCCTTAAAGCGCTGAATGTCGTAATTGGCATTTTCTGGGAAGCCGCCGAGAATTTCATCCCGCTCGCGATCGCTGTAGCAGTACCAGTGATTGCGCCCCCGCGTAATTTTGTACAGCGGCGGACAGGCAATATAGACAAAGCCCTGGTCAACTAGCGCTCGCTGGTACCGATAGAAAAAGGTCAACAGCAGCGTCCGAATATGGGCTCCGTCCACGTCAGCGTCAGTCATTAGACAAATGCGGTGATAGCGCAGTTGCGATTCGTCGAATTCCTCACCTTTGATGCCGAGCCCTAATGCCGTAATCAGCGACTGAATTTCGGTGTTCTTGTAGATGCGGGCGTCATCGGTTTTCTCAATATTGAGGATTTTGCCCCGCAGCGGCAGGATGGCCTGAAAGCGGCGATCGCGCCCCTGCTTCGCACTACCGCCGGCTGAGTCTCCCTCCACGATGAAGATTTCGGACTCACCCGGATCCCGGCTGCTACAGTCCGCTAGCTTGCCGGGTAGGGTCGACGACTCCAACACTGACTTACGGCGCACCAGCTCTCGGGCTCGCTTGGCCGCTTCCGCTGCGTTAAATGCCTGAATCGCTTTATCGAGAATGGTATCCACGACGTTGGGGTGAAAGTCGAGATATTCCGCCAGCGTTTCGCCCACGAGAGTATCAACGATGCCCCGCACTTCCGTATTGCCCAGCTTGGTTTTGGTTTGCCCCTCAAATTCTGGTTCCGGCACCTTCACCGAAATCACAGCGGTTAATCCTTCGCGAATGTTTTCGCCGCTGAGATTAGATTCGTTTTCTTTGCGCTTATTACGCTTACGAGCAAAGGTGTTAAGCGTGCGGGTAAGCACTGTCTTCAGCCCTTCGAGATGGGTGCCGCCATCAACGGTGCGAATGTTGTTGGCAAAGCCTAGTAAATTATCGGAATAGGCGTCGATACACCACTGAAGCGCTACCTCAACCTGGACCCCATCACGCTCACCCTGCACATAAACAATCTCTTCGTGGACGGGCTGCTTCTCTTTATTAATGTATTCAACATATTCGCGAATACCGCCTTCGTAATGGAAGCGAGACACTCGCGGCTCGTCTGACTTAAGCAAATCCAGGCGATTATCGGTAAAAATGATGTCAACGCCGCCGTTGAGATAGGCCAGTTCCCGCAGCCGTCCAGCCAGGGTGTCGTAATCGAACACGATGCCGGTGGTAAAAATCCCAATATCAGGCTTGAAGCTAATGGCAGTGCCGGTGCGATCGCTCTTGCTATCGTTGATCTGTAAATCACCAATGGGCGTGCCTAGTTCAAACCGCTGTATATGAATTTTTCGATTGCGCCACACGGTTGCTTCCACCCATTCTGACAGCGCATTCACCACGGAAACGCCGACGCCGTGCAAACCACCAGAAACCTTGTAACCGCCGCCGCCAAACTTACCGCCCGCGTGCAGCACCGTCAGCACCGTCTCTAACGCCGACTTACCAGTCTGCGGATGCACATCGGTAGGAATACCGCGACCGTTATCAACAACAGTCGTCGAGCCGTCTTCGTTTAGCGTCACCTCGATGCGAGAACAATAGCCCGCTAGCGCCTCATCGACAGAATTATCGACCACCTCGTACACTAAGTGATGCAAGCCACGAGGGCCAGTGCTGCCAATATACATGCCAGGTCGCTTACGAACTGGCTCCAGGCCTTCTAGTACCTGAATCTGCTCAGCACCGTAATTGCTCGCCATAAATTTCTTGCTCCTAAAAAGGCGCTCTGACGCCCTTGGCTGTAGTTAAAGTAAAAAGCCTCTAAAATTTTAGCACAAACCCATCTGGGCAGTGCATAGGGCAGTTTCTGAGGATACTTGGACCAGGGATGTTATGATTCCGCTCCAGACTTGCCACCAAAAGTCCTTCAGTACATCTGACCTACGCTATATATAGGGTGTAATTTTGTTGCCTTGCTTGATTGCGATCGCTGGTCCCACTGCCACCGGAAAAACCGGACTCGCCCTCGCGCTAGCAGCAAAATTGCCAATTGCTATTTTGAGTGCTGATTCGCGCCTGGTCTATCGAGAACTTGACATTGGCACAGCCAAACCGACGCAGGCGCAGCGATCGCAGGCGCCCCATTACCTGATCGATATTCGCGACCCGACGGTGACCATGACCGTAGCGGAATATCAGCAGACAGCGCAAATCATTATCAAGCAGCTACACGATACCCGAGAAATCTTGCCGTGTTTAGTCGGCGGCACAGGACTTTACATTTCCTCCGTGGTGGATGGGTTGCAAATTCCCCCGGTGGCCCCGCAGCCTGATTTGCGATCGCAGCTGGCTCGGCTGGGGCAAACGCAGTGCTATGGCCTATTGCAACAGGTTGATCCGCAAGCTGGCGAACGGATTCATCCCCATGATGCCCGGCGGACTATTCGAGCGCTGGAAGTGGCCTATGTAACTGGCAGGCCCCTGTCAGCGCAGCAAGGCCAGCGCCCGCCAGACTATCCCCGCTTATCTATTGGGCTGGATTGTGCGCCCGAACTGCTTAAAGCCCGCATTGTCCAGCGGACCGCGCAAATGTTTGAGCAGGGCCTGGTGTCAGAGGTCGAACAGCTCTGCCAACGCTATGGTGAGGATTTGCCGCTGCTCAACACCCTGGGATATGCCGAAACCCTAGGCTATCTGAGGGGCAACTACTCGATCGCTACAGCTAAACAAATGATTGCGAAAAACACTTGTCAGTTTGCCAAGCGCCAGCGTACCTGGTTTCGCAAACGCGATATTCATTGGTTTGAGGCTACAGCGCCCGATCTCATCGATCAGGTATTGGCAGCGATTCAGCGCTTTTTGTCGGCGCACAAGCAGTGAAAAGTGTATGTGAAAGCGCCAGCCAACGTCGAATAGCCTGATGGTGGCGGTCCTCCAGCAGTCACGTGCGAGATCGCTCACGGGACAGCAGAGCTGCCACCGCGATCGCGTCCATTGGCCTGGCGAACAGATAGCCCTGGGCAAGATTGCTGCCTAGATTTAGAAGATAATCTCGTTCTGCTGGGGTTTCAATGCCTTCAGAGATCGTGTTGACCTGCAAACTATCCGCCAGCGCCAAAATAGCCCGGACAATGGCGGCATTCTGAGGCTGAATCTGGAGGCTATGCACGAAGCAGCGATCAATCTTGAGGGTGTTAATCGGAAATTTATGCAGATAGCTTAATGATGAATAGCCGGTGCCAAAATCATCGATGGAAATATGAATGCCGCGATCGCGCAGCTTTTCCAAGGTGCGCGTAGCCGCCTCAGCCTGCCGCATCAAACCATGCTCAGTAATCTCAAAGTTCAAATACTGACCAGCAATGTCGTATCGAATGAGTGACTCGCTAACTCGATCAACAAAATTAGACCGAGAAAAGTGCCGAGCAGAAAAATTAATGCTGATCCGTAGAGCTGGCGGCATTAAATCTTGGGTAATCCAATGGGAAATCTGTCGGCAAACCTGCCGCAGCATCCAAAAATCGATGAGTTCAACAATTTCTGACTCTTCGGCTAAGGGCATAAAAGTACTCGGTCTAAGGAGCCCGCGACTGGGATGCTGCCACCGAATCAAAGCCTCAAATCCCTGAATCTTTTCTTGCCCGAGCTCAACAATGGGCTGAAAAAATATGGTGAACTCGTCATTTGCTAAAGCCCGACGAAGTTCTGCTTCGAGGCTGAAGCGGTTTAATGCCAACTGATGCAAACTCAAACTGAAGAGATGATGGCAGCCTTTGCCGGCTTCTTTGGCTTCATACATCGCGGCATCGGCATCTCGCAAAATATGCTCCGGCTCTTCATAGCTGGGATGGCCAATGACGATGCCAATGCTGACGCTGGTAGAGAATTCTTGTTTTTCGAGCTGAAAGGGAATCTTGACTTCTTCCTGAATAGTTTCCGCTATTTTGACCGCGTTTTCAGAGCCCGCAATATTTTCGAGCAAAATGATAAATTCATCGCCTCCCAGTCGAGCAATCATGCTGCCGGCGGGCAGGCAGGCTTCTAGGCGGCGGGAAATGGCAATCAGCAACTGATCTCCAACGGAATGCCCGAGAGAGTCATTCACCAGTTTGAAGCGATCGCAGTCCATAAAAAACACGGCAAACTGCGATTCCGGATGATCTTTGGCATCATTCAGCACCATTTTGAGCCGCTTCATCAATAGGGCGCGATTGGCTAAGCCTGTCAGATCATCATGAAGAGCCGCATGAAGCAGTTCCTCTTGGGCTTTGCGGCGCTCCGAAATTTCATTTTCAAGCTGAACTGTGCGCTTCTTAACGCGCTTTTCGAGCTCCGCGTTGATCGCCTGTAGCTCTTGTCTGGCCTGCTTCAGCTTCAGTTGCGTATCGATGCGGATAATGACTTCTTCAGCGTGAAATGGCTTGGTGATGAAATCCACTCCGCCTACTTCAAACGCCTGGACTTTATCAATCGGGGCATCGAGCGCACTCAAGAAAATAATCGGAATTTCCGCCGTCGCCTTCTGCAGCTTAAGGTAACGACAGACCTCATAGCCGTTGATATCTGGCATCATAATGTCCAGCAGAATCAAGTCGGGCTGGGCTTCCTGAGCAACGGTGAGCGCTAAACGACCGGAAATAACGCTCCGCACTTTATAGTCTCTTTCAGTCAATAGGGCTGAAAGCACGCGCAAATTGTCGGGTGTATCGTCGACGATAAGAATGTCGCCCTTGTGCGAGTTCATATCAGGAATCTCCCTCCAGCTGGCTCTGAGTGATTTGAATGAGAATGTCGTAGCGAAAGTTGTCGGCAATGTGGCCGATGGCGCGGGCAAGCTGTGGATGATTAGGTTGCTGCTCCGCCATTAACTCGCAGAGCAGCTCACTATCGGCCAGAGTGGCGGCTCGTTTAAGGCGGGCAGTCCACTCGGGCGAGAGTTCAGCAAGCGCCTTCTTGAGGTATTGAGCGCTGTCATCAATTGACTGCAGCCCATTCGCTAGGTCGGATCCATCGTCGGGGGCATAGTCGTAGCGGACGCCTAAATATTCCGCAATTTTGTCCAGAATAAAAGATGCTTGGAAAGGTTTGCGGACATAATCATCACAGCCCATCGACAAGATAAATGACCGTTCATCTTCTAAGCCACTGGCAGTCAAAGCAATGATGCGAGTAGGGGCGTGGCGGAACGGGGCAGGGGAGGACTCTGCGGCTAGGGTTTCGGCTACGGTTTCTGCAGTAGACATTTTGCCGACAGCTGGTCTTTCTAGCGCTCGAATCTGCCGAGTTGCTTCATAGCCGTCCATCACCGGCATCCGCATATCCATCCAAATCAGTTGTGGGTGCCACTGCTGCCAAATTGCGATCGCTTCTTGGCCGTTTGTGGCCGTACGAACATCAAAGCCAATGGGTTCGAGAATTTGCAGCAATAGCTGACGGCTTTCCCAGCGGTCTTCGACAATCAAGATGCGTCTGGGCGTTTCGTCAGGGGCGAGACCAATAATTTGACGGTGCGATCGCAGAAAGGTCGTGGGTTCTGCTGCGGCAAGGGTGGTCTGAATGGTGAAATAAAACTGAGTGCCGAGTCGCCTTGCACCATCTGGCAGAGGCATTGGGTGACTGTCTCGGCCCGGGGTGTATGAGAGGCTGCGACTGTTGACAGTCATGTGTCCGCCCAGCAGTTCCACAAACTTTTGGGTGATGGGTAACCCCAATCCTGTGCCTTCCCGGGTATTAAGGCCCGATTCACTTTGGACAAAGGGCTGAAAGATTTTGGTAAGCTCACTTTCAGCTACACCATGTCCCGTATCAACGACGGCAAACTGAAGCGTTAGATCAGCGTCAGCATTGACGACCGTTAGCGAAGTCGAGTCAGGGCTAGCCGGCGCATCGATTGGGCGATCGCGAGCGGTTGACGGATGCGGATGGCAGCGCAGAGTAATGGCACCCTCTTCGGTAAATTTAACGGCGTTGCTGAGCAGGTTAATCAAGATTTGGCGCAGTTTTGCCACGTCCGTCTCAATGTGCCCTGGCAAGTCGGGGGCAATATCGGTCGCCAGCACTAAGTTTTTTTCTTGGGCAGGCAGCTCAAACATATCGACCAGATCATCGATAAACCGTGGCAGATCTAGGACTGTCATCGAAACGGTGCTGCGACCAGATTCGATTTTCGACATGTCGAGTACGCTGTTGATCAAGTCGAGCAGATGTTCACCGCTGCGGTTAATGATGGTGAGATTTTCCTGCTGCGTGTCGTTGAGGCTGGTGTCACGAGTCATTAGCTGACTAAAGCCCAAAATGGCGTTGAGCGGGGTTCTGAGTTCGTGGCTCATGTTGGCTAAAAATTCACTTTTGGCGCAATTGGCCGCCTCGGCAATTTGTTTTGCTTGGTCAAGTTCAATATTGGTTTCGGCGAGTCGCTGCCGCTGCCGCTGCTCCTGCTGCAGCAAGTCGGCTTGGGCGATCGCAATCCCTACCTGAGACGCCACCGACTGCAGCAGCTCAATCTCATCGGTCGTCCAATGGCGGCGGCGATCGCACTGGTGCAGCGCCAAAATGCCATTGGCCTGATCGTGATAAGAGGTGCGAATCGCCAACAAAGACCCAATTTGGAATTGTTCACAGACATCAAGGACAGAGGCGAGCAGAGGCTCTTGGCGGACATCGAAAGTCGCGATCGCTCGCTCCTGCGACAGCACGGCCTGCGCATAGTCATTCATCGGCATCCTGCTGCCCACCATGGCTCCGTAACCAGCCACTAAATATTCCGCTGCGGTAAACAAACTCGGTTCCGGCGACTGACTGTAGATATTTAACGTGCAGCGGCAAGCGTCAAAAACCTTTCCCACCTGATCAACAGTCGTCTGATAAATCTGCTGAGCGTCTAGACTTTGACGCACCTGATTAGTGATTTCGGTCAGCAGTTGTTCTCGATGGAACTGCCGCATCAAGAATTCTTCAGCTCGTTTGCGCTCGGTGATATTTTCGACAATGCCATCAATTGCTACCAGTTCACCCGTTTCGCTGTGGACGGGATGCTGGGAAACCAAGATGGTGCGCAGCTCACCATTGGAGTGTTGAAACCGCATCTCAAACTGTTGGAAATCGCTGGTGCCGGTGACGGCCTCTGCCACGGCGCTGCCCGCCGTGGCGATATCGTCGGGCAGCCAGTCAATGATTTCGGCCCAAGAACGACCCATTAGCTTGTCTTTGCTAATGCCAAAAACGGCTTCGAAACCGCCGCTGACATAGGTGATGATGCCGGTGAGGCCCGTATGGCTAAAGATGACAAAATCATCGCCAATATCATCCACTAGCCGCTGAAATTTTTGTTGACTAGCTTTGAGAGCCTCTTCGGCCTGTTTGCGAACGGTCATGTCGGTGACTGCAACCAAGGCTTTTGACCAACTGTCGCGGTAGTCAGCCGCGATCGCGACACAGGTAGAAACGTATATTTGCTTGCCGGTCAGGGTGTATTTGACAACTTCTTGGGTGACCAAGGACTGGCCGGCATATAGTGCCCCTATTTGCTGCGTAAACCCGTCTAGGGAGTCGGGGCGGGCCATTTGATTTAAGTTGGCTAATAGCTCAGATTTTTCCTGGGCTTCGTAGAGGCTAAGGCTGGCCTGATTAACATTGAGAACGCGAACTTTCGAGAGAAAAGTCCAGACCACTTCTGGATGCTCAGTGAGATAAGCCTCAAGATTGCCAATGAGCTGAGTCGTGCAGAGTTCGTCTAAATAAGCCTTAGCCTCAGACATATCTTCTTCCCATAAAGAAATGGGGGCAAATTCAAACAGCAGGCGGTAACGCGCTTCGCTCGCTTGAATTTGCGCTTGCGCTGCCTTGCGATCGCTAATGTCATTGTTGATGGCCAGAATGCAAGCCTGCCCGTCCATCTCTAACACCTCAGCCGAGATCAGCACCGTTTTAATCTCGCCAGTGGCGGTGCACATCAGCCATTCCTGATTGTGGATATAGCCGGCTGCCAGCTGCCGCAGATAATCTGTCCGCGATTGTGGCTCCACCCACAGCCCCAACTCAGTGCTAGTGCGCCCAATAATCTCTTCCTTGGGGCGGCCAAATAGCTCGGCACAGCGCTCATTAATGTCAAGATACCGGCCCTCTATCAGGGTGCTTAAAGCAATGGGGTGGGGGCTGGAATGAAAGGTGCGAGAAAACTTTTTTTCCGACTGCCGCAGAGCTCGGGTGCGCTGCTCAACGGTTTTTTCGAGCTGGTGTGAATAGGCTTTAAGCTGCGATCGCGACTCGCTCAAATCAGCCCCCATCTGGTTGAAGCTTTGCACCAACAGGTTGAGTTCTCGAATGGGCGATGGTTTGATCGCCACGTGGGAATTCCCCCGAGCAATCTCCTGGCTGGCATCTCCTAACCTTTGCAGCGTCCGATTCACCCGCCGAGCAGTGAGAATTCCTAAAGCGATCGCCGTTATCAGAGACAAGCCACTCAGCAAAACCGTATTGCGATTGTTGACCTGAATTTGAGCAGTAAAATCAGCTTCGGGAATCACCACCACAACCAGCCAATCTAGGCCATAAGCATCTGCGTAAGGTTTGACATGAACCAGGTTGTTGCCATTTGAGGCGGCAAAGTGAGGTTGATGGGTGTGCTGAATCTCGGCGAAGCTGCCGAACCGAGCATTAATATCTTTGGCGGTTTCTCGAATCAGTGAATTGTTGACCTCTGAGACGTACTGTGGCTTGTTGTCAGGGCCAGCAGGAGATTCATCAATCGAGCTAGCAATTAGGGTGCCGTCCCGCTGAATAATAAAAGCTTCACCAGTTTTGCCAATGCTGAGACTGTTGAGATAACGAGCAATATCCTGCAGAGTAAAATCTGCGCCTAAAACCCCCTGCAGTACTCCGGATGAGTCGTAGTAGGGCTGAACGAAGCTGAGACCATAGGTCGGATAGACGCCCGTAAATTCATAAATTTCTGTCCAACCCGGCTGGCCCGCCGCCACCGCACTTTGATACCAAGGACGCTGCCGAGGTTCATAGAATCGAATCCGAAACAAATTCTCAGTTTGTCCCTGCTCATCGAGACGGTAAACTCGAACTTTTTGATCGCCATCCTCATCTCTGATCGCGAACTGATAGCGATCGCCATAGAGCCGCTCTACTTCCGCATAGCCTCCTTGAGAATTACCGACATAAATATAGGTAATGTCTTCATGGTTCCGACTTTGCAGGTAGAGATGCTGACTCCAAGTCCGCAGGTCATTCAGGTCAAGATAGCCCAAGTCAAGGGCCCCTGCATTAGTTCGATTAATTTGACGGGGCACTTGAGTGAATGTGTGCAGTTTTTGCTCGATGCGATTGCTGGTTTTTGCCAACAGCTGATCGGCTAGATCGTTGATCGCCCGTTGGCCGTTGCGGTGGGTCAGCCAACCTGTGAGGGTGACGGCGAGCAAAATTTGAGCCACGAAGGGCACAATCAAAAGCGATTGCAAAGATATCTGCAACCGAGACGACGCTCGCTGATTTTGCAAAAACCGAAACATTGAGGTTATTGCCGCCCTTTTGCAGAGGATTTGTCTCAATTTTAGCGATCGCGATCGCGCTATGTTTGCCCAAATCTGCAGGCGGCTGCCGCTTGTTTCCAATATGATTGGCGTCTCACCGGACCTTTGGGGCTGCTTTCGTGCAGCAAAGCCATTAATCCGTAAGTCATAAGCGAATTACTCTTCAAAAAATTCAACTGCTGGCAATTGGTTTTCAGCCCAGCAGTAACTGTTGAAATTCGTGAGCTTTACGCGGGTCAGGAATTTCAGCCGCCAGTTGAGCCACAAAATCGCGTTGATTTAAGTGGGGATAATCGGCCAAAGCGTCTTCCAATAGCAGCGCCGCCATCGGCCCAATGCAGCGCGTCAAAACCTGCTGACAATTATGAATAAACTCGGGGCTGAGACGGGACGAAGCGGCGCTAACTGACTCGGTACCGCTAAGGGAATTGGGGGCCTGGCTGGTTGATGGATGAGCGGAAAAGTCTGGCGATCGCGAGCCTGCGGGGCTCGACCTATTTTGCTGCTGAATAGTTTGACCACTATTGGCAGCCGAACTACTGGCTAGGTGGATATTGCTGATAAATTGCTCTGCCTGCTTATTGTCAGACAACTGGGCCGCCAAGACTTCCACCAGTTCTGACGGACTCGCATCCGGGTATTGAGCGATCGCATCTTCAACCATCAGCGTTGCGATTGGCCCGATGCAGCGCGCCAGCTCGGCGCGGCAGCGGGCCACAAACGCTTCATTTTGCGGCGCTGACACTGAACCCATTTGCATCGGCGCGTTAAATTCAGGGGCCGCTTGTGGATCGGGCGACAAATCAATCCGCGTCATTGTCAGCATCGACTGCGGTAGCGGTGAGCTAACTTCATCCGCATCCAGCAGCGGCGTCAAAGCTTCTAAAACTGCTTGAGCTGACTGAAATCGTTCGCGAGGCTGTCGGTGAATCAGCTGCCGCAGTAGCACCGCAAAGGCATAGCTCAGGTTGACATGCGGCTGCCAGCGCCATTCCAGGGTGTCGCGATCCATTAGGTCGCGGGGAGAGCAGCCCGTTAGCAGGACGATCGCGGTCACTCCCAGGGCATATAAATCGCTGCAGGGAAAGCATTGACCAAGCTGAATTTGTTCGGGGGGAGAATAGCCAAACTTACCCACCATAGTGGCCGATCGCGGGGCCTCATGGTGTTCTATTTCGCCCGACAAAATCTCGTTCATGGCGTCGTTGACGAGGCCAAAGTCAATCAGAATGGGCAGATCGCGATCGCGACAGTACATCACATTATCGGGAGAAATATCGCGATGCACAATGTTCAAGTTATGCAAATATGCCAGCACCTGCAGCATATGCACTAGCCAACGCTTAATTTCCTGTTCGGAGAACGCCTGACCGGCTCGTTTGCGTTCTTTGAGCAAATGAGAATACGTCACGCCATCGATATATTCCTGCACAATAAACAGCCGCTGTTCTTGGGTGAAGCCGGCCAAAAACTTGGGTACCTGGGGATGGTTAATTTGGTACAGCGTCTTCGCCTCACGCTTAAACAAATCGAGCGCTTTTTGCAGCGATCGCTTTGAGGCACTGCGGGGAAAAAACTCTTTCAGCACACAGAGTTCGCCAAAGCGTTGGGAATCTTCTCCCAAATAGGAGCGGCCAAATCCCCCCTGGCCCAAGACCCGCTGAATCACGTATCGTCCACCAATTTTGCTGCCGGGGCCGAGTTTTTCCCGCGGTGAGCCAGTGCCCTGCTCGGCCGGCTGCGGGGTTTCAGCGATCGCTGGTGCTTCTGCAGCATCTTCGTTAAGTGAGGATGGGCGCTCTTCCGACGGCTCTCCGTAGGGATCGATGTGATAGGCCGGCTGCGGCTCCTGAATATTTTTGAGCTTTAGGGGTCCGGCATAGGCCGCATTCAGCTCAACCCGAGCTTTCACCACGTCATACACAATTTGAGAGATGCAAATAGCGCCTGGTCGAGCCTCTGTTTGCAGCCGTGCAGCAATGTTGACGCCATTGCCCATGACATCGCCGTCTTGAAAGAAAACATCGCCCAAATGTACGCCAATACGGTGCTTTAGCCGCTTTTCAGGAACTGTGTTTTGATAGGCGCTAGCAAGCTGATGCTGCATCGTCAGACTACAAGTCATGGCCTGCACCGCACTCGAAAAGCACATCAGCAGCCCATCGCCAGTCGATTTGATTACGCGGCCTTCATACTCTTGACAAAGCGATTCCATTAGCCGCAAATCGCGATGAATCAGCCCTAACGTATTTTCTTCATCGATAGACATGCGAGCACTGAAGCCCACTGCATCGGTCAAGATGATGGCTGCCAGGGTTCTTTGCCCCTGAGAATTTTTAGGAATCGAATAATTCATAACGAGAAAACATGAGGGCGATCGCCAGTTCTTCTGTAACCAGCGGCAATGCCGTTAAAGCTAACTGGTTAAGCACTCCTCAACTCACGGCTGAACTGACATTTAAGCGCTCTTTAATTCAGGGTCTCAAAAGATCGTAAACCGCTCTGGCACCGCTGACATTCATGGAGCATATATAACGATTTCTTGGACAGATGCTGCAATCCTGATAGTTCTGTTCAGCCATCGACTAAAACTGTCTGATTAATAAAGGGCGCTATTACTAACAACTGCTTCAGAGTTGCGTGAGGGTTGCGATCGCCATCCGCTACCCCTGC
Organism: Cyanobacteria bacterium P01_C01_bin.120; assembly: GCA_039027715.1. Taxonomy (GTDB): domain Bacteria; phylum Cyanobacteriota; class Cyanobacteriia; order Phormidesmidales; family Phormidesmidaceae; genus Halomicronema. The sequence goes on along the minus strand of JBCCJU010000007.1, from coordinate 5,153 downwards.
TCAATTTCATCATCGTGACCGATTGTCCTGCTTAATAAGGTAACTTATGCGTCTACAAACATTGCTGACGTGACGGCGCTTAACAGAACTACGTCACTTGAACTCACCAGTAGAACAGACTTGGTGCTTTTGCTCCAGGGTGCAGCTTACTCTTCAGTTTTGGCCGCCTCGCCCTCAAGAATTAGAACTGCTGGCTGCTCACGCACTTTTTCTTCAAGGGGACGCACCTTTTCAACTAATTGAATCAGATTGTCGAAGGCTGGCACAGAGATATTAGCAACATAACCAGCATCGAAGGCGACGTTAGCCGGAGCGGCCCGCATCGCTGCTTCAATCAACTGCTGCTGATTGCGCTCGATAGACGGACTAAGCAAAACGGCACCATTATTGACCGTGCGGCTTTGATGCAAAATCCGAAACTTGCTAACGCCAAAATTATTGCGGAGTTGCTGAAACGCCTCTTCGGATAAGGCGCCAGCCGTCACTTCTTGTTCGGCAACCCAGGCCAAAATCGTTTTAGGGGTAGGGGCAAAGCGAATTTCAGAAAAGGCAAGGCCGTAGAGATCATACAGCGGCAGATAATAGCCAGTTGCTGACCCGGGCTCGCCCAGAGCAATCACTTCGCTGGCCAGGTCAGACAGCTTTTCAGCGACGCTATCCGCCGAAACTACGATGACAGAGCGCTGCCTAGGATTACCCTCCAGCGCGAAAATAGGAATGTATTGAGCTTCGTCAATCGCGATCGCCGCTAACCCAGCCGGGGCAAAAGCCATATCCCACGCTTGCGACTGAATTTGTTCAACGGCGCGAAGTTCATTAAATACCGGCTCCAACTCGACTTGAGTCGCCAGCGCGGTTTCTAAATACTGCTCAAACGGAGCGTACGCTTCGACTGCAGTGGCCCCAGCGTCATAACTGACCAACCCCACTACCAAGCGCCCTGGTCCCACAGACGAAGTGGATTGACCATTGCAGCCGCCTAAATTGACCAGCAAGGCACATCCGCAGGCGACTAATCCCACCAGAAAAAATTGTCTCAGTTGCCGCATAAGCCCTGCCCACCTGCTTGCTCGCATCCATTTTGATGGCTAGGCGTTCTGCTGACGGAAAATCAACAATTTTCTTAGGGTCTGAACCACCAAGGTAATTTTCGCAAACAATCGCTATCGGCATTCAAGAGCAAAAGCAGACTAAATCACTTTTTGTATACGGTTGGTCGCTTCCCTGTTTCTTAGGCCGAAAGAAGAAGTAATATTAGTTCCTAGCTAGGGGTGTCCGAGCAAATCGGGCTGAGATTATACCCTCAGAACCTGACCTGGTTAATACCAGCGGAGGGAAGCGTTGATTGAGGTTACGTAACCGAAGCGACGAGCAAAATTTTGCATTCGAAATTTTGAATTGGAAGTTCAAAATTTTGTTTTGCTTGGCTGGTTGAATTACGCATTCTGCAGGCCGAATTCTGGTCATGGGGCCGGTGCTTTGTTCGGTTCACTCCCTTCACTCTTCCACTTGATCCTCACCTCTAGCATCTTGCGTTTATGGAGCGAGGTGCTTTGTTATGACTCTTGGTGCAACGGCGTTAGCGGTCACGCTGGTGACGGTGGCCGCGTTTACCCTCATAGGCCTGCTGCAGGCCAGCCGGCAGACCATTACCCTCGAAGATTACATGGTCAGCCGCAATCGTATCGGCACATCAGCCGCACTGGCAACAATTGTGGCTTCCGCAATGGGGGCCTGGATTCTGTTTAGCCCGCCGGAGGTGGGGGCCACCAGCGGCCTGGCGGGAATTTTAGGATACTGCATTGGGCAAGCCACGCCGTCGGCGATGTTTGCGTTTATGGGCACGCGCATTCGGTTTTTAATGCCTCACGGGCACTCGTTGAACGAATATGTGCTGCATCGCTTTGGCAATGCCATGTACGTACTCACGCTGGGCATTATCGTCTTCTATATGTTTGTGTATTTGGCGGCGGAGCTGACGGCGATCGCGAAAGCGGTGGCACTAATGGCGGGCGTGCCGCTGTGGCTGACGGCGGTCTTGGTCATCACCGCAGTTTTTGTTTACACCACCGTTGGCGGCCTGGCCGCGACGATGTTTACTGATGCAGTTCAGTTTTTGGTGATTGTGCCACTGCTGTTGCTGAGCTTGGCGATCGCTCTGATCGCTCTCGGTGGCTGGGACACGGCCATTCAGCCTGTTACGGAAACCGCCCCCCAACTGCTGTCGCTGGCTAACGGTCCTGGCATCAAGTTTGGCGCGACGCTGGTGATTGCGGTGATTGCAGCCGAAATGTTTAATCAAGCCAACTGGCAGCGCATCTTTGCCTGTCGCGATGATGGCGTGGTGCGGCGATCGTTTCTCGGCTCATTTTTCGTCATTATCCCGATGTTGTTCATCGCTGGGCTTTTAGGGCTCCTCGCCATGCACTTTAGCTTCAATACCGATGTAGCTTTCTTCTCCCTAGTTGAAGCGCTAGGATTACCCGGCTGGGTCAGCATTGCGGTGCTAGTGTTGGTGCTGGCCCTGGTGATGAGCAGTCTAGATACCTTGTTGAACGGGATTGCCAGCGTGTTTACTACCGACCTCGTGCGATTTTTTCCTGCTATGCAGTCCGGTGGTATTTTGCGCGTCTCCCGCATTTTGACTGTAGCTGTGGGCATTCCAGCTATTCTTATCGCGGCCCAAGGCTACAACGTGCTGTATCTGTTTTTGCTGGCAGATTTGGTTTGTGCTGGTGCACTGTTCCCCGTGCTTTTTGGCCTCTACTCACGTCGACTTACTGGAAAAATGGCCTTTTGGAGTTCGCTTTTGGGCATTGGAGCGGGCGCGTTATTCTTTCCCCAACCCGACTTTAGCCCGTGGACGGAACTGCCTTTCGCTGGCGACTTGTTGGTCAGTTTTGTAGTGCCTATCGTAGTCTCTTTCCTGATAGCGGTGATTTGGATTCAAGTCAGAGCGCGACAGGGCAATACAGAAGCATTCAATTTTCAGCAGTTGAAAGCAGACATCCGGATCTATGGCGACTCTGAATTGACGGCGGCAGCCGAGATGTCGCAGTAAAGGTATCACATTCACTGACTGCCATAGGCGTTGTGCCGATGGCAGTCAGGCATCAGCACTGTGTTCGCGGCAATATGAAGAAGGTGGCCCCAGAAGGCTTTTGCCCATTATCGAAAAAACCTTCAGCAAGGGGTGAACCATCTGATCATCCACAGTTTAGATATAATTTCCTTCCGAATAGATGAAATGATGCGGGCTATTTAGCTACTAAAGCAGTCCTAATTTATCAACTCAAGCAGCGGATTAAACTAAAGCGTGAGTCCTATAGATAGGCAGATGCCCACGATCTTTTCCCAGTTCTCTACATATCGATGACCGGAAAAAAGCTTCTCATCACAAGTCTGAAGATCTGTCTGCTGATATTTCAAGTGTATAAACCAGAGTGAATCATGGTTAGGCTTGGCCTGATGAAATAGTAATTTTTTAACTGAATATTGCTGGCATTTTCGGACTCAAATATTAGATAGGGTCAGATAGCCGTTGTCGATGTCGTCAGGCAAAATGGCAAGCTGTTTAATCATGCATCAAGCGCTGACACAGTATTGAAAAGCTCAATCTAAATAGCCAAAGTTATAAACACAGCCAAAATTATTAGACGCATTTATCAGGCTCAGCAAAGCCTTTGAGGGTTGCATTCGACAAAAGATGAAAGACTGGACTATTGGTGAATCAAAAATCGATGCTAGGTATTGAATATCTGTTGCGTGTGAACGACGCCAGGATGCAGAGCAAGCTTTCTTTCTTCTGGAGGCGAAAAGAAAATGGAAGTCGCCAAACTCAAGAGTGACAAGACAATTGCACCCACCATAAAACCTACAATTTTATCTTGGCCAAGTTGAGTTGCCTTGTGAAGCTCAAGTACTTGCACCTTTTCCTTTAGGGACCGAATTTCTTGCTGTTGCTGCTCAATTCGATACTGCTGTAAGCGAGCTTCAGCTTGAATGTTTTGACAAAAAGAAGTGAGCGTATCGTGACCTCCAGAAGCACCAGAACTAATAGAAGAGGGATTAGAAGGATTGTGTAGCATATTCATTTTGTAGATGTACCTTGCGACTTATGTGCCAATTCTAAGCAATGAATTGAGACAACATAATCGGAGAAGCTAACCAAATTTGAACCGACGACACGTCGATATCCTCATCAGTAGTGGTAGCACCCCTCAGTCGGAATAATACGGAAAAAATTTCAGTACTCTCTCTCGGTAATGCCTGTAAAACCACGAAGAATTTAGCTGTGGGGAGACGGGCGCTGCGATATTGTTCGACACTACAGGCGAAATTTAGCAGGCGATCGCGTAGCCTATCGTCCGCCAATTTTTTGTAAAACTCTCTCACTGTGCCTATTTAAGAGTCTGAAGAATAAAATCAGGCTTGATTCCTGACAACAACGAAACTGCTCAGTATTTTCACATATCCAGAAATTAATCAAAACTCCGAGAAAATACCTCCGCATACATCGCATATATGCTGATCCCTTTGTCAATTAAGTTACCAGCGCTACTGAGGCGATGAAAAAGTGTTTGGCAGCGACCATTGGCCTGTCGCTGGAAATGGAGTAGCTTTACTGATGTCAGATAATGTCAAACAAGGAAAATGGAACGTTCTTTTTCGAAAGCCGTTCAAATATTACTGGATGCACTGGCTTAGATGACAAAAGCTATAAATTTCAACACTCTGATATCTGGAGTTTCAGTTCTTAACCGGTGGAATTATACTGATTCTCTTGACCAAAGCTACAGAGGTTGAAACTGCAGGGCTTGGGATGAAAAAAAATTCGCCTCTACCAGCGAAAATCCGAGAATTGGCATTAGGGCCGGTGTGCCAGTGCCCCTTCACTGCGAGGTTTTAACGCTGATGGATGACAGGACCCGATTAGGACGAAAGTCACATCTCTTTTCAGCAATCATCGCTTTTCATTGCCTTTGATAGCGGCAATTTGCAAGGCTTGAACTAACCAAGCTGTCATGCGTTCGACCGCCTCGGGGGTGTCCCAGGAAGCTTCTTCGACCAAACAGGGATAGACCGAAATGTTGGTAATGGCATGGGCGGCGTGGGTGGCGGCCATCGTCAAAGTAATAATTGGCAGAGTGGTT
>JBCCJU010000006.1:0-63189 GCA_039027715.1 Cyanobacteria bacterium P01_C01_bin.120 | reverse complement strand
GGGCGATGTGGGAATTGGCTGACGCTCAAAATGGGACGATTATTCCGCGTCTGATGGCCGCTTTGGATGAAGAAGACACGACCTATCGACGGGCAGCGGTGAAAACTTTGGGGGCGGTCGGTCCCGACACCGTGCCACTGCTGGTAGAAACAATGCTGAATAGCCAAAATGTAACGGCCCGAGGAAGCGCCGTCAAAGCCTTGGCACAGGTCGCTATTTGTCATCCCGATATGGCGTTCCCAAAAGCCGGCATGGAAGGATTGGCGCAGGCAATCCTTGACGAAAATCCCGTAGTTAACATCGCTGCCGTGATGACGCTGGGACAAATTGCCACGCCGGAAGCCTTCGATATTTTACTTGAGGCATTTAGGGCCACTGACAATATTGCCTTGTCGGTAACCATCGCGAATACTTTCGGCTCCATCGCAGACAGTCGCGGCGCCGACGTTTTGCAAAAGATTATCGATGACGAGTCCACTGAAGACTACGTTCGTGAGTCGGCGGTCAGCGCCTTATCGCGCCTGGAATTGGTGATGAACAACCAGCCTCCCCCCACAGCGTAACCTGCGATCAGCATGCCCACTGCTTATAGTTCATGCTGAATGCGCGCTGCGAGCACTGCCCACTCAGAACTACCAAAGTGATTTATTTGGCCTGTTTTGCCACTAATAGCTGCTGAGTAAATCGGTGACGGTGCTTTTCGTCCAGGATGAGCGGTGGTTTCTGGCGTTTTGCAGAGCGCTTCAGAAAGGTTTCGGTATTGATCCAATTTTTTGAATTACGGCTAGACATACATTCTCCAAAGCCCCTTTTCCACGGGGGCAGCGATAGCGAAGGATCTTTAATCCATAGCGGCATCGCGGAGAATCAGTATTATATGGCCACCGGAACCGAATACCTTTCCTCAACGAAAGCGAACGTCTCGGAAAACTAGCCGAGCATTGAAGCCTTCCCGCTGCAGTTCCAAAACTCGAATACGTGCATCTTCTTCATTCGTGAAAGAACCCGCATTAATAAACTGCCCTTGTCGAGCTGAGTTATCGAAAAAAGCTTCGGAATATAGCTGCTGCACTTCTCTCAACGTATCTTCCCCACCAAATACTGCGGCCACAAAGGCGTCATTGACTCGGGCGACTTCTTCTGGTGGCACTCCGATAGGCAAATCTCCTGCAGGGATATTGGCCACTACACCGCCAGTACTCGCTTCTCGAAAAATCCGCTGGCCATTGACGTCATAGATTTCTAGGGCAGTTTCACCACTGGCAGGATTGTATCGAGTGTAATATTGTACTGACTGATTATTACGAATTGCCGACGCCGCATAGCTGACATCATTCTCAAATGGGGCTGCTGAAGGCCGAATTAAGTTGGCGCGTTGGCCGCTAACTTCAGTAAAGTCGCTGAGTCGATTATGTACATTCATTAGCCGTTGGCCACCGCGATTAAACACCCGAACGGCATAGGTTGAAGTATCGAAAACTAGAACATTGTCTTGTTGTGTCTGTCCTAGACCAACGCCAGGCGGCACGTTGAAGATTTCGACAAATTCAGCATCTTCAACACGAATGATGTTGATGTCGTTAGCCCCTGAAGTAATTAATAAGCGAGCAAATCCCCCCGCTGGATCTTCCGGTTTTCTGAACACCTGCGAAGCATACTGTACTTGCTGACCGTTGAAAATTCCAAAACTAGCGTACGCATCTTGCCCAGAGACGGTTCTTAGGGTGGCGGGTTGAGCGTCTACGCGCAAAATATCAAAGTTTCGGTCATAAACATTCATCAAGGGTTGACCGCCGCCCCGACGAAATACTCGTACAGAAAATTCACCAGTGTCGTAAAGCAACAGCGTTTGGATTGCTTGGGCTACCTGCACAGGCGGCTCACTATCTATTGAAGCTTTGGGTGTCGTAGCTTCGGGGGCTTCGATCGCGGCTTTAGAGGTGCTAAGGCTGGCAATAGAGCTCAGTAATAGCGTAGAAGCCAACGTCAGCAACGTAATTTTGCCAATAGAAAAGATCGGGGACTGCATTTTTTGGCTCCTCACTTAAACCACCAATTTGTTCTGCTGAAGTCCTGGTCAAAGGACGATTAGACTACTATCACGGTGACCAGAAATTGCGTTTATACGACTGTAATTTTATGCCAACTTTTTGAAATAGCACGGATTTCTCAAAATTTATTGGATACCTATGATGCTGCCAAAACAAGCTCGATACCGATGCAAAAATGACTGGTGAACCCATGGCACGATATTTGTGTGCTGGCATTGGCCAAAGAAATTGAGGTATTCTGTCGCATTTCCTTGTCTAAAAAAACGCCATACTTTGCTCAAAAAGCTTTACGGTAATTTTTCTCTCTCTACTTAACGGCAAGAATGCAGTAGGCCTGCATAAACTTCAAATCAGCTATTGGAAAAATCATTCTGATAGGAAGTTGATGAGCCGTTGTCGAGCTGCCGTTTGAGCTTGACGGTGTAGTAACGGCAGGCTAAGAAGCCAACTCCATAGATGATTGCAGCGTCGGAGGAGATGCCAATGACGGTGCCGGCTCCCGGCAGCAACTCCAAAAAGCTGAAGCTGGATTTGAGCGTGCCCGAGCTGCCAGTAAAGACGGCCCAAATTGCCAGCACCTCGCCGCGCCGCTCGGCATCATCCGTGGAAAAGCCATAAATGGCAGCGATTTTATAAATCATTTCTGCTTGTAGCGCTGCGATCGCTCCCAAATCGACGGCAAACAAAAACAGTGCGACGGGAGGAACAATATTGGTTAATAGCCCGATCTGCGCCGCGCGCAGAGAAGTTGCGGCAATCACCCGATATACGAGCTGCTCATCCGTTTCGAGGGGATGGTTAATCCGCAGGTTTGCCACTTCACGACTTACTTTGTCAGCACTCACCTGTCCTAGGGCAGCCAGCAACCAGCTCAATCCTGGGATTCCAGTCGCCAGCTTAATGAACGGCAAATCAGCAATGGGGGCCACCGTGCGACCGATTAACTGAGTCGCCTGAGCGATCGCCGGATAAAGCCAATCGATAATGCTGTCGCCAATGGTATTGAACTGGTTTTGCAAGGTTTCACTAAATACCTGGAACGCTTGCGCGACTTGATTAATGCCAGCATCGGAGCGAGCAGAAGCAGAATTTGAGCTCATCGGTTATGCCTCACTGGTCGGAAGTTAGATTATCTGACAGCATCTTAAAGGGCCATTTACGTTCTAGTAGGCAAAACCTTCCTAGAGATAGACGCTGTCCGCTTGGCGCTCAAAATGGCTGAGGCGCAATTAATCGCGGCAAAAAACTTTTTAGGAATAAAGCGGACTGTGCTCGTTGCTGACAACGCATTGGTGCGATCAGATGACAGTCCTTAAACTTCTTCAAGCGCTTCAACGATGATAAGATTCTGGCCTCAGACAAAATTGCGACTCGAAAGAGGCCGATGGAAGATAGCTCAGGCCCTCCATGCGGGCATTCTGAAATCAGTAGAATCATTTTGCCGATTGGGATATAACTTTGATGTTCCAGCAGGTAAGCTGATAGGCAGCGGTAATGGCAGTTGCATAACCAAAGCAACACCGTGCCGGCCAATTTGTGGCACAAGTGTCAACTTTTCATGGAATCAAGAGGCGGCGAGATGTCTCCAGAATCTCAACTCAGCAATATTTTTATCGTTGAAGACAGCAAGGGACGTCGTGAAATCAATTTAGAAAGTTCTGTCTACTCGATTGGGCGCGATCCAAAGTGTGATATCCGACTCTCATCGCAGTTTGTTTCGCGGCACCATGCCACCTTGGTCCAGTTGCCCAAGGATGACAATACTTTTTATTATCGAATTGTCGATGGCAATCTTAAGGGCAAACCCAGCGCCAACGGGATGCTGATTAATGGTCGTAAGGTACCTGCCCACGACCTTAAAAACGAAGATGAGATTGTGTTCGGGCCACAGGCCAGAGCGATTTATTATCAGTTGCGTCGTGAGGCCACCTCTCCCCTACCGCCGGATGAGTTTGATATCACCTTAATTAGTCCCAACATGGTAGATGAGATGGATGAGGGCGATGAGTTTGATGCCACGGCTGACAGCATCAGCTCCGATGATTGATTTTGATGAATTGAAGGTGCGTTTGTCCACAGTCCCGGGGAAGCATTAGTGGTGGCGTCATTAATTGACTTCAGCACGCTGGGTCTGCGACGGCTCTGAAAACGGCGATCGCCGCTTGCAGAGTATCTGGGTCCAGGTCTGGAAGCCAGCATCGTACTTCACCGTAGTCGACTGCTTGGCTATGCCGGTTGGTCGTAGATGAAATCCAAGCTGTTTCTAAAGCTTCTCGATAGAGTCATCCCAAAACCACTGCTTGCCGTCCACACTAGATAGCAGGACTTACGCAGTTGAATCCGACTTTGGCCCGGTTCCCAATTGTGGGGAAATCGGATTCAACATTCTCCGGATTTGGGGAATCGATGGGGCGTTTGGGTAAGGCCTGCATAAAAACTAATTCCCATTTTGGGAGTTAGCGCTATTTTCCATTTCGGGAATTTCATGAACCGTCAGATTCGTCCTTTTAAGTTCCTCGTCCTTTGTTTAATCGGTATTAGCCTGGCCGGATTGTTGGCTCTAGGGGGTCCCTGGGTTTGGCAAGCAGTCGCCCAAGCGCCGACGGCACCTCCGGCTGAAGCGGCAGTCGAGGAGATCAAAATCGAAGAGCCAATGATATTGCGGCCGTTTGCAGAAGTTACTCAGGACCTTGATCGGCAAGAGGGACTGCTGACGATTTATAGCAGTGTGGAGAAAGGCACCGCTTATTTAGCTTTGCTGCCGCAGCAGCTTAACCAAAATTTCTTGCTGTCCGCAACGCTAGAGTCTGGCGTCGGTGAGGCCGGCTTGTTTCGGGGTTGGCCCATTAACGATTTGCTGATTCAGTTTCGGGAACTACCGGGCGATCGCATTCAGGTTGTAGTGCCCAACACCTATGTGCGCAATCCCGGCGGCGAAGGCTGGCAACAGCGTCTGCAAGACAGCTCATTTAGCGACTCAGTTATTTTTGCCGTTAATGTCATCAGTATTGATCCCAATTCCCAAGCCAAGCTAATCGACCTGGCCAGTTTGTTGATGGAGCGCGACCTCGCCAATTTGACTGATGGGTTGGGTTGGGTATTGAGCGGCTACAGCCGCAATCCGGAGCTATCGCGATTAAAGTCGCTCAACATGTTTCCGGAGAATCTAGAGATTGGCACCGTGCTGGCATTTTCAGGTGGTATTAGCACTGTTGATCCATTTGCCGGCCTCTTTGGACCGTCGCTGCGGGGCCTTCCCGACAGCCGTGGATTCTCCCTAGACGTCCGCTACAGCCTCTCGGCTTTGCCCGTAAATAACGGCTATAAACCGCGAGCTGCTGATGAGCGAGTCGGTTATTTCGCCACCGCGTTTCGCTCGCCCATTCAATCTCGTCGCAGCGAGACCTTTGTCCGCTACATCAACCGCTGGCAGTTTGAAAAACAAAATCCGCAGGCCGCCCTGTCACCGCCCAAAGAGCCGCTGGTGTTCTGGGTGGAAAATACTGCTCCGCCAGAATATCGCGAAGCCATCCGCGATGGCATTTTGATGTGGAATGAAGCCTTTGAGGCAGCAGGGTTCGAAAACGCGATTGAAGCGCGTCAGATGCCTGATAACGCTACCTGGGACCCTTCTGATGTGCGCTACAACGTCGTGCGCTGGTCAGATTCGCTGAGTGCTTGGGCAATTGGTTATGGGCCCTCGCGGGTCAATCCGCTCACCGGTCAAATTCTTGATGCCGATGTCATCTTGGATGCCAATGTGGTGCGCTATCTGCGACAGCAGTATCAATCACTGGGACTGGAAAGCGTTCCTGAGACGGAATTTTATCTGCAATTGTGTGGTCGGCGATCGCAAAACTGGTACGTGCAGTGGCTGGCCATGCAGCAGGCCGGGGAAGCCGGGCTGGAGATGGCCCGCAACCTGACTGGAGGGCTGACTGAAGGCAGCACCCACCGGCTGCCGGAGGATCACTGTGCCGGCTATCTCAGCAGTCAAAGTAATGCCTTTGGCTCCCTGGCTTTAGCAACATTGTCCGGGGCCAACTTCTCCAGCGCTCAGCTAGAAGCTTACATTCAGCAGTACATTACAGCGCTAACGGCCCATGAAGTGGGCCACACCCTGGGACTGCGCCATAACTTTGCCGGTAGCCTGCTGCTGTCCCCGGCGGAGCTCAACGACCCAGCCATTACCCAAAGCCGAGGGCTGGTCAGCTCAGTGATGGACTATTTCCCGCCCAACGTGGCTCCACCAGGGACTGAGCAGGGAGAATTTTTTCCCTCACGATTGGGGCCATATGATTTGTGGGCGGTTGAGTATGGCTATCGCCAGGCCCCCGCTTCTCCCTTAGGTCGGGCCGAACAGCAAATGCTCAACCGCATTCTTCGCCGCAGCACCGAACCAGAGCTCGCTTACGCCACCGACGAAGACATCTTTGATTTTATTGATCCCAAATCTCGGGCTTGGGATCTCAGCAGCGATCCGATGCAATATGCCGAGTGGCAGTTGGAGAATGCCCAGGCCGTTTGGGACAGCTTAAATCGCCTTTCGGTTAATCGAGGGGAGGGCTATGGTAGCCTGCGGCGGCGGGTTGACCTAGTTTTCAACTACTTTTCACGCAATGCTTTAATCCTGACTGATTATGTGGGCGGTCAGCGATTCCGGCGGCTAAATCCCTGGGAAACTCAGGACTTAACGCCGTTTGAACCAATTCCAGCCGCAACTCAGCGTCAGGCGTTGGCGTCCCTTAGCGATCGCGTGTTTGCTCCCGACGCCTTCCAATTTTCCTCGCAGCTGATCAATCAGCTAGCCCCAGATCGCTGGCGACATTGGGGGGTGCCACTGACTCGCTATCCGCTAGACTATCCGATTTATGAGCAAATCCTCGAAGTTCAAAGTATTGCCCTGACCGAACTCTTTTGGGCCGATCGGCTCGCTCGCGTTCGCGATCTGGAGTTCAAAACCAATGCTAGCGATGTGTTAACGCTGGCCGAACTTTACGACTCGCTCTACCAAAGCGTTTGGTCAGAAATTGCGGTAACTCAGGATGAAAGTCCCGACATTTCCAGCCTGCGGCGAGGATTGCAGCGCCACCATCTTAATATTTTGTCCAATATGGTGCTCCGTCGCAGCTTTTGGGATGCCTTGTCAGCCCAGAGCTTCAACGAGTTTATTGCGACTCTCGGCACGTTAGGCGCACCAGAAGATGCCCGAGCGCTAGCCCGCTATCAGCTGCGCCAAATTCAGCAGGACATCAGCGACACCTTAGGTCGTCATGACGGTCGCTTGGCCGTGACGACCCAAGCGCATCTGGAAGCAGTGCGCGATCGCATTGCCCGCGTTTTGGAGGCACCGTTGTTGGGACTGTAGCAGCAAGGCCTGGACTGCTGCTTTCATCCTTGAGCCTGGCGCTATCGCTCTGAAAAGACACTGGTGTTACCACAGGCGAATTTCGCTCACGCTAATATTGCCCGACAGACAAACGTCGACATCGCCGCCCGGATCGCGGGCGCGATCGCCATACTTGCCAACATATCGAAACTGGTTATTTTCCACTTTGAACTCTGTCGGCAGCGGTTGCGTGCAAGTGGCGCAAAAGATCAGTTCTGGCTCTGGATCGCTAGCCTGCAGGTAGGGCAAATTCACGTTCCAAAAGCGGCCCGGCGCCAGCGGCGACGACATCAGCTTATCTAACACTTGGGTGGCCAGTCGGGTGGCCATTGCCCAGTCAATCGGCTGCTGGTTGCGAATATATTGCGACAGGGCAATACCCGGCACCCGGAGTAATGCCGCTTCCCGCACCGCAGCTACGGTGCCCGAAACGTAAATATCAGACCCCATGTTGCCGCCCGCATTGATTCCCGACAGTACCCAACGCACGTCGGGGTAAAGGTAGCTCACTGCAATGCGGGTGCAGTCCGCTGGCGTACCGGCGATCGCATAGGCGCGCTCTGCCCGCTGCTCAATGGAGATAGCACCCCCGCGATTGAGCTGGTGACTGCAGCCGGAGAGGGGCCGATCCGGCGCTACGATCGCGGTCGACTGTCCCGGCAAAGCTGCCTGCAGAGCCCGAATGCCGGGGGCGTCGATGCCATCATCGTTGGTGAGAACTAAGGTCATGGAAAGGGTTGGAGCGAACGGCCGTTCGCCTGTACAAGTTGAGTATGGCCGCAGCGGCAAGCCATTTTGTCCGTAGCGGATCGGTTATCTGATTAGCTTCGGACAAAGTGCCTTGTCTCCAAAAGTAAAGATGAAGCCAGTAATCGCCGCGAGCAAAGTCAGCTATCAGGTGGCGAAAACCTTACTAAGGCTTCACGGCACTAAACTGATCATAAATGGGAGCACCCCTTGCGGGAAATTTAGTAGGGATAGAAAATCTACCACGGCAGCGTTTGTCTTACACTGATTATTCAAAAGGCGACTACAGATTTCACTTCCCTAATCTTTTGCTCCTCTGATCCTCTACTCCTCTACATGTGTAGCTCCACGACACAGAGTTAGCGTAAATCTCACCTCGGAAAGTAGCGCGCTGGATCATAGCCGTGCCGTTATGGTTGAAGGACGCCCCAATCACATCGAGCCAAAGAACTGGATTTATTCTCACGATGGCTATGTAATGAGGCTGGAGTCTTGATTTAGCGAGTGATGTAGCTATTTAGTAGACTCTTTCTCAAGACTACGATGTTGATGGGGGTAGCGTCGATGCGTCGCTGGAGGCAGCCTGATGGTGAATACGATCGCGGTTGACCGAGACACTACGTTGGCGGCAATCCGGAATGGTTTGCGGGCCGGACAGCGATCGCTAGCGGACTGGAACGGCGGGCCATTGGCGGTATCAGCGGTACCCGGCGCGGGCAAGTCTACCGGCATGGCCGCAGGGGCCGCACTCGCCATCGTGCGTCATCAGCTGAATGCTCGCCGGCAGTTGGTGTTGGTAACGTTTACGCGATCGGCAGCAGCGAATCTAAAAGCCAAAGTGCAGCGGCATTTGCGATCGCTGCAGTATCCGCTCAACAGCTTTGTGGTGTACACCCTGCATGGTCTGGCGCTGACCATCGCCACGCGCAATCCTGATTTATCGGGAATTAGCCTGGATACCTTGACGCTGCTGACGCCCACCCAAAACAGTCGCCTGATTCGCACCTGTGTCGAACGCTGGATTGCGGAAAATCCCGTCCTTTATCAGCAGCTAATTGAAGGACGCCAGTTTGACGGCGAGGAAACCGAGCGGCTGCGGCGACAGTCTACCCTGCGCACCGAAATTTTGCCCAATCTCGCGACCACGGTAATTCATGAGGCCAAAAGCTCGGGCCTGACGCTGCCGATTTTAACCCAAGTAGCCCAAACTGTAACGCGCTCGATTGATGAAAATGCGATCGATTACGATATCTTGACTGTAGCGGCAGGGCTTTACGAGCAGTATCAACAGCTGCTAGCGCAGCGCCACGTAATTGACTATGACGACATGATTTTGGCGGCGCTGCAAGTGTTGGCCGATGAGGAGACGCGACGCTTTTGGCAAAACCGCGTCTTTGCCGTCTTCGAAGATGAGGCCCAGGATTCATCGCCGCTGCAAACGCAACTGCTGCAAACTCTGGCCCAAGAGGCAGACGCTGACACGGCACCGCTGAATCTCGTGCGAGTCGGCGATCCAAATCAGGCGATTAACTCCACCTTCACGCCGGCTGATCCGGTTTTCTTTAATCAATTTTGCGATCGCGCCCAGGGCCAGAATCGCCTGGTGCTAATGAATCAAGCCGGTCGCAGCAGTGCCCTGATCATGACCGCCGCCAACGCCATGCTGCGCTGGGTCAACCAGTCAGGCTTGGCCGGCACTGTTGCGCCCTTTCGTGATCAGGATATTCACGGCGTGCCGCCGGATGATCCCCAGCCTGATGCCAATCCTAGCCCCATCGGGGGCGGCGTGGAATTTTATCGACCAGCCACGATTACCGAAACGGTGCGGCTGTTGGCCCAGCGATCGCTGGCGTTACACAACGCGAATCCCCAGGTGAGCCAGGCGATTTTGGTACGAGAACATCGCCAAGGACGCTTTATCAGTCAGCTGCTGCAGGACCCCGAAACTTTGGGAGTGGACCTATTGAGTACCGGCCTGCGAATTTATGATGTGGGCGAGCAGGCGCGGCAGACCCACGTGCCGTCGGAAATGCTGACGATTTTGCAGTTTATTGAGCGACCCCACTCTCCTGATCGCCTCAAGTCGTTGCTGCGCATTCTGGTGGATCGCCAGCGCATTGCCACCCAAGATCTGAATCGGCTGGCCAAGCAGCCGGAGCAGTTTATGTATCCGGGGCCGTTGGATACGGAACCGTTGACGGCAGCGGCAGAGCAGGCAAAGCGGCTGTGTACAGGCCTGTTGCGATCGCGTTTTGAACTACCGCCTTATCATCTGATTCCTTTTGCGGGGTTGACCTTGGGCTATAACCAAAGCGAACTGGCCACTGCCGACAAGCTGGCTGCTCGCCTATCACAGCAAAATCGGGAAAATAATACCCTGCGCGCCATGATTCAAGCGCTGCAGGAAATCGTCGGTTCCGAGCGCTTCGAAGCCGTCGATACCGAAGACCGCGATGATCGCTACACCCGCCAAGGTCAGCTCACCATTCTCACCATGCACAAAGCCAAGGGGCTGGATTGGGACGTGGTCTTTTTGCCGTTTTTGCACGAGCGTACTATTCCTGGCAATCTCTGGGTGCCGCAGCAGCAAACCTTTCTGGGCGACTTCAGCCTGCCCGAAGTAGCTCGCGCCCAAATCCGCGCCCATACCCACATAGGGCACAGCCACGCAGCCATCCCCGATTTACTGACCGCCTGGCAGCAGGCTAAAAACTTGAAGACAGCCGAAGAATTTCGCTTGCTCTACGTAGCCATGACCCGCGCCAAGCGCCTGCTGTGGATGTCTGCCGCTCACCAAGCTCCCTTTACCTGGAGCAATCCGGAGAATTTGACGGATCTCGCTCCCTGTCCGGTATTGCCGGTGGTGATGGCCGAGTTGGCAGAACTAAGGTGACAGGGTGGCTGGGTGTGGGGGTATGAGGGTAGCTGGGTGCAATGAATGAGGTGGGGTAGGGTGCCGTCAGCGCAGCGACGCACCGATGTTTTTTTTGACGCTAAAAGCTAAGAACGTTAGTGTCCTTAGTTATTCACCACCAGACGCCTGCTTGCTAGATCCCTCCAAAGCTTTGCTAGAAATACATCCTGGACTGCGCTCAGCGCTAATGACCTCACCGCCTGCGGCACCTCTCCTTCATCAAAGAGAGGTTTGGTCATCGGCTGAACTCCCCATCTGACCCGAATCGAGCGAGGAGTCCGGTTCCTCTCCTTAAGAAGGAGAGGCGAGGTGAGGTTCTACAACTTGCGACACTCCAGGATCAGCTTGGATGGCGAATAAATCGTGACACTAGCGAAGAACCAAGAACCTCTTATCTCATATTTCACACTCTGCACTCCAAACTCTAAACTCTGCCATATCAAAGTTGGCGCTGACGCCAACTTAATGCACAATTAGCTCAACTTACGGTGTGGGTAAAGGAGTGAGGCCATGTTGAGTTGGGATAAAACGCCGGCCCTGGCAACGATGCGGCAGTGTCGGGCTTGGGTGGAAATTGATTTGAATGCGCTGCAGCACAATGTTGAACAATTAACCCGACATATTGGACCGCAGACGGCTTTGATGGCGGTGGTGAAAGCGGATGCTTATGGTCATGGCGCGATCGCGATCGCGCAGGCGGCCCTGCTAGCGGGAGCCAAATGGTTGGGGGTGGCCACCGTGCCCGAGGGGGTAGAACTGCGGGAGGCCGGCCTAACGGTGCCGATTCTGATTATGGGAGCGGTCAACAGTCCGGAAGAAGTGGCCGCGATCGCCCGCTGGCAGCTGCAGCCAACCCTGGTTTCCCCCAAACAGGCCCTCGTTTTTTCGGAAGCTTTGGGCAAGCAGTCAACTGCATTGCTGCCGGTTCATCTCAAAATCGACACCGGCATGTCTCGTCTGGGCTTTGACTGGCAGCAGGCAGCAGAATTTGTGCAGTTTGTGCGGCGCCTGCCGCAGCTGCAGATTCACAGCGTTTATTCCCACTTAGCCACCGCTGATGATCCTGACGCAACCGTCATGCGACAGCAGCACCAGCGTTATGAAGCGGTGCTGGCGCAGGTGGCGGCTCAAGGCATTCCTTTGCCTAAGCGGCACCTGGCAAACTCGGCGGCCACCCTAGCGGATCCAAATCTGCACTATGACCTGGTGCGGGTAGGGCTGGGCCTTTATGGTCTATATCCAGCGCCGCATTTGCGCCCTCAACTGCCGCTGCGTCCGGTGATGCAGGTCAAAGCTCGCATCACCCATCTCAAAGACATTCCACCGGGAACCGGGGTGAGCTATGGCCATACTTTCGTGGCGGAGCGGCCCATGCGGATTGCAGTGGTGGGCATTGGCTATGCCGATGGCGTGCCCCGGGCGTTGTCAAATCGCATTGCGGTGATTGTGAATGGCCAACTGGCGCCGCAAATTGGCAACATCACGATGGATCAGCTGATGATCGACGTTACGGAAGTGCCGAACCTGCACGAGGGCAGCGTGGTGACCCTGCTGGGACAAGCTGGCTCGCACGCTATTTCGGCTGATCACTGGGCCACGCTGACTAACACTATTTCCTGGGAAATTTTGTGCAGCTTTAAGCATCGGCTGCCCCGGATTATCACTCCGGCAACTACTGGGCGGTGGCTATCGTCAGAATCGCTAGAGCGGCGCGATCGCTCATGACATAATAATTGGGCATTTAATCGGGATAGCGCCCGTTAAGTTGACATCAGCTGACGAAAATCGCCAGTAATCGTCAAATTTGACGCCTTGCCTATCCCCCATGCTCGACTTGGTGAATCTGCCATGCTTCCAGTCAGCTCTCGGCAAATTGCGCACGATTTGGTTGCCAGCTATGGGCAAGCCCACACATCGCTGCAGTTTGCCACCCATATTGGGGCTTATCAATATCTCAAGCTCTATCACCTCGTCGCTCGCTATGCGCCCCCTGGCGGCCAGGTTTTGGACTGGGGGACGGGATCAGGGCATTTTTCCTCCTTTTTAGTGCGGGCTGGCTATCAGGCTAGCGGGTTTGGCTTTAGCGAATGGCCAGAGTTTTGCCACGATTTTGGCGATCGCGACTACATATATCGCCGGGGCAGTCCCGACAGTCCAGTGGCCATTCCCTTTAGTGACGGTCAGTTTGATGCCGTGGTCTCGGTTGGCGTGCTGGAGCATGTCCGAGAAACGGGGGGCGATGAGGTCGCCAGTCTAAAGGAAATTTATCGCCTGCTGAAACCGGGCGGTCACTTTATTTGCTACCACTTTCCTAACCGCTACAGTTGGATTGAGTTTCTAGCCCGCCGGACGCAGCGATTTTCCCACCAGTATTTGTTTTCTACCCGCGATATTCGCGCAATCGTCGCTGCAACACCCTTTCAGCTCTTGGAATTAGGTCGCTATGCGCTGCTGCCGCGCAATATTTGGCAGTCGACGATGGGCCGACACGCCCGCTGGGGACCGCTGGCCGGCACAGTCTATAACCAAGTTGACTATCTGCTAGGTCGGCTGCTGCCGCTGCTCTGCCAAAACTATTATTTCGTGCTGCGCAAACCCAGCCCATAGCTGCTCAATCAGGAGGGCGAGCCCCACGGCTAAGCGCTAGTTTCTCGACTCAATCCACTCAGACATGCCTTTGCGCTTTAGGATAGCCCGATCAGATTTTGGCGCTACCCAACCATAGATTGGCCGCTCACTGTAGCCGCGCTTGGCCTCGCCAAAAGCCCAGCGCATGGAAGCATAGGTCGCTGGATCGCGACCATCGAGAGAGAGGCGATCGTTAAGATCGCAGGCGGTTTGCCAGGCGGCCTGCGGGCTTTCGGTAAACCGCAGAATCTGTTTGGCCCAGTACATTCTCAGATTGTTGTGCAGCCAGCCCGTATGCAGCCACTCTTTTTGGGCGGCGTTCCAAGTCGGATCAGCTGTATTGCCGCTGAGAATATCTTCAAAGGAAGTCTGTTCTGGGCGGGGGTCGGCGGCATGGTCAAGCAGCGTTTGCCGAGCGGCGTTGGGCAGCGACTCGAACTCGTGAAGATTAGGGCTTTGAAACGCTCGGTAGTGGGACCACTCCCGCCAGGTCAGAAATTCGTCTCTAAACTTCCAGGTGTAGTTTTTAGGGACATCGACCGATGCAATCTCGGCGTAAAGCTGGTGGGGACTCAGCATGCCAAAGTGCAGGTAAGGCGAGAGCTGCGAGGTGGAGTGCTCCAGCGCTGGATTGTTGCGAATCCATTTGTAGCGAGTCAGAATTTCGGTCTTCAGCGTGGCAATGCGGGTGGCGATCGCCCCTTGAGTCGGCGGATGGGCGGTCGAGATGCCGATGCTGTGATCGATGTTGCGCTGGGCAACGAATTTCACCAAAGCGTCATCGGCATAGTCGGCGAAGTTGTGGTGACTCTGTGGGGAAATTGGCGGCCTTTCAACTTTGGGGAGCAGTTCAGCAATTTCTTCAGCTGTCTGTTTTCTCCACTCGGCGTAGCGATCGCGGAGTGGACTATGCGTTTTCCTAAAGGCGGGCGTAGTCTCCAGTCCCTCCGGCAGTTGGCGAACGGGAACCAGGCGAGACGCATCGACAAAAAAGACGGCCTGCTTAGCTATTTCAAGGATGCCTTGTAATCTGGCGCGATCCCAATGCGTGTGGTCTTCGTCGATGTACACAGCGGCGGCACGAGAAATTGGGGCACCCGGGACATCAGAATCATCATCAAGCTCGTCGTACTTTCGGCGAATGAATTGTAGGCAATTGATGTTGCGATGAGCGAGGTCTATGGCCAGCGATCGCCAAGCGCCTAGGGTGAAATAAAACAAGCGATCGCTGGCGTGAGGATGGTTTTCGTCAAGTTCGCAGTAGACCAGAATCCGCATATTAAGGGCATGGGCATGGGCGATCGCCGCTTCCAGAACGGGGTTGTCTGCCCAGCGTAGCGCCCGATGCAGCACCACCAGAATATAGTCCCCGTCAGCTATTACCGGTTTTTCGTTAGCCCGCACGACTCGCTCACTCAAGTCGCCTATCTGAAGTAAATCTGACATCTCTATGGAGACTAACTCTCTGACCATTCAATACCCAACAGGCTAAATTAAACAGACTAAAAGCACCAGCCAGCTTCAGCATCGCTACCGAAATTGGGAATGCAGTAGATTGACAGAGTTTGCGATCGACCGGTGGGCTCCTTGAGCCAGCCAGACTCGTCGAGAATCTCTTCTAGGCCCTGACAGTCTGATAACAACCTTTCTAGCAGTCACTTACCGAAACTGGATTGCGGTGTTGATCAAGTTTCAGTCGCATTCACCAAGCTGCAGCATCTTTCGTAGTAGCTGTGAGCCACTTTGTCCGTAGGACAAATTTCCAAACAGCGTTGGAATCGAGCTTGGGCGTCTACAAACCGCTCTTGATAGAACATCGCTAAACCAGTCTCAAAGTCGGTGCGGCTAGCGATTTTACCCTGCCGCTGCTCTGGCGGATCGGGGTCAAACACTTCGTAAACGCTGACGAAGGCGACTTTACCTTTAACCTGGACGCGATCAATGACTCGCATCGAGTAAGCATTTGAATCGCTTAGTTCTAAAAAGGTGTGGTGGGAAATTAGCAGGTTGGCGCTGTAAATGCGGGTCATGCGCTCAATTCGAGAAGCCACATTGACCGTGTCGCTGATGGCAGTGCTATCCATGCGGTTGCGGCCACCCACCGTTCCCAGCATGACGGCGCCAGAATTGATGCCAATACCAAATTCGATAATTCCTTTACCGTAGTTCAGTCGCTCCTGATTGTATTTATCTAGCCGATGTAGCATCTCGATGCTGGCTCGCAGCGCATCGTCAGCACCGCCACTGAACAACGCCATAATGGCATCACCGATGTATTTATCCACAAAGCCTTGATGCTCAGCGATCGCCGGCTCCATGCGCGATAGGAAGGCATTCAAAAACTTGAAATTTTCCTGCGGCGTCATCTGTTCTGACAGGCTAGTGAAGTCCCGAATATCGGCAAACACAACTGACATTTGTCGCTGTACTTGGTTGCCTAGCTCGACTTCAACAATGCTTTCCTTATTCAAAAACTGGAGAAACTGACGGGGTACGAAGCGGCCATAGGCTTGATTAATCTTAGAAAGATAAAGATGCGTCTTCAAGCGAGCCAATAGTTCACTTTTAGAAATCGGCTTGGTGAGATAGTCATTAGCGCCGGCTGATAGTCCCGCCACCAGGTCCCCCACCTGATTTTTGGCCGTCAGCATCATTACTGGCAGGCTGTGGGCTGGATAAATCTCGCGCAGCTTGCGACAAACTTCAAACCCCGTCATCTGCGGCATCATCACATCCAGCAGTACCGCATCCGGTTTCAGGCCTTGGCTCAGCATGGCTAAGGCTTCAGCACCGCTGCCAGCTTGGGCCACTTGATAGTTTTTAACTGCCAAATGATTGCGAATCACTTGGCGATTGATCGGCTCATCGTCGACGACTAAAATTAAAAACGTTTGCCGGGTCAACACCGCATCGACTTCTTCATAGGCTGACACGCTGCTGTCCGCTGCCGTCTCTGGTAAGGATTCTGGTAGCGTCGTTTGCACAGGCCAGGTCCAATCCGCCGCCGGTCCCCGCAGTTCTTGCAGAGCCCTCGATTCCTGGTCAAGAGAAGAATGAGCCAGTAAGTGAGCCTGGGTCGTAATCGGCAGTGTAAAAGTAAACTGCGATCCTACGCCCACTGCAGAGAGCACTTGGAAGGTGCCGCCCTGAAGTTCGACTAATTTTTGCGAAACGGCCAGGCCAATCCCCATCCCGCCATAAATACGGCTGGTGGAGCCATCAGCTTGTTCAAACGGCTCAAAAATGCGATCCAACTTATCTTCAGGAATGCCAACACCGGTGTCTGAAACAGTGATGGCCATGTAATAAGCAGTGGGGTCGGCGGCGATCGCCTCATTCTCCGCAGGCTCGTTGAGCGTGGCCAATTGCGATGCTGTCTGCGGAGTCGCGGTGGCGATGGCGGCGCGGTCAGGGTCTGAGTAACCATTACTGGTGGTAGGAGAAGAGGGCTGCTCCACGCGGTCAGGCTGATAAACCGAGAGAATGTCATCGAGATGGGACGGACGCGGACAAATGCAGGGCAGTTGAGATGGCCCCACCGGCGCACCAGGACAGCGCATAATTTGCGCAGAAATGCCAATCATGCCGTATTCCGTGAATTTCACGGCGTTGCCCACCAAATTATGGAGAATTTGCTGCAGACGATTTTCATCAGCCAGCACGGGCGGCAGTTTAGGAGAAACTGCATTAATCAGCTGCACCTTTTTCTCACGAGCTAGAGAACGGCTGAGGGTCAGCACCACGTCCGCAGCCTCGCGCACCCCAACCGGTCGGGGATGAATTTCTACTCGGTTTTGCTGCAGCTGCGAAAAGTCGAGAATATCGTCTACCAGCCTTGATAAACGCCGACCGCTGGCGACAATCATGGCTAAATTGCCCTTAGTCTGTCGAGTTTGCGGTCCGCTGGCGCCGTCGATCAGCGATTCCGCCAAACCAATAATGCCGTTCAGGGGGGTCCGCAATTCGTGGGAGGTGTTGGCCAGAAATTCATCTTTGAGTTTGTCCAGGCGCTGCAGCTCTTGATTGTGCTCTTCAAGTTGGCCAAAGGACTGCCGCAGTTGTTTGGCCATACTCTCAAAAGAATGAGACAGTTCAGCCAACTCTTCAAATCGACCGTCAGGTAGGGGATGATCCCAAGTACCCACCGCCAGCTTTTTTGAAGCTACGCTTAACCGATGAATCGGCTGTGCCACCCAGCGTGCGGTAATGCCAGCAATGACGCTGGCCACTATTAGTGATAGCAGACAGAGTAAAAGCGTGTAGCGCGTATTCTCGGCAATTTGCCCTTTAAAGTCTGACTCTGGAATAGCGGTGACGATTAACCAATCGAGCCCGCGCCCATCCCGAAAAGGCACAACCTGCACCAGTTGAGCTTGCCCTTCCAGATCATAGGTAAACTGCTGGGCAGTATTAATCTGCCTCAGACTGCCATATTTTTCGACTAGATACTGGGTGGTTTCACGAATCAGTGGCTTTTGGCTCTCGACGGCTTGGAGTCGCGCCTGCTCTTGTGATTCCAGCGTCATAAATGGCTGTTCATCAGCAGAGGTGGCGACAATATCGCCGGAGCGCTCGATAATGAACGCTTCTCCATTGGGACTAATATTGAGCATGCGCAGATAGCTGCTAATTTGCTCAAGGGTGATATCAAGAGCGAGGACGCCGCGCAGCTTGCCGCGATCGCCATAAATCGGCGCCGCCAGCGTAATGCCTAAGACTGAGTAGTCATCGGAAGCAAATTCATAAATCGGGCTCCAGCTAGCATGGCGATTATTCAAAACAGTTTGATACCATGGTCGCCCGCGTGGATCATAGAACTGAGAGCTAATGGCTTCGCGGCGCTCGCCGGCTTCATTAAGGCGATAAGTAATGCGTTCAGGAGCTGTCTCAGCCGTAGTTTCCCATAATATAGTCTGGCCATTTTCCCGCTCTTGGACGCCCAGAAAAGTTCCGTCAGGATAGCCCAAATAAATGCTGGTGATACCATCTGAGGCCCGCAACTGGTGCCAAAAGTGCCGAATCACGGTCTGAGGGTTCGACAGAGGCACATCGCCATAAAATAGGTTGCTGCGGCTGTCGCGCTGCAGCAGATTAGATTGCAGCAGATAGGTTTGTAAATGCTCGCGAATTCGCGTCGCCGCTTCTTCACTCAGCTGAGCGGCTAATTCATCGACTGCTTGCTGACTGTTGCGCCATGAAAGGACATTAGTTAATCCAACGGCAGCCGCAATTTGCAGCATAAACGACACGACCAAAACTGTACGTAATGGTAGCTTGCGGGCTGAGGACAGCACTGAGCGAGGGCTGAATCGAGTAGACATCCTGGGCGCTGTAGTCGCGTGTGGGCGGAAGCTGGTGGTCAAGCAAGCTGCCGTAAATGAACTTTAAGCAATAAGGTTTTCCTGCTTGCCAAGAACTAAACAGAGTTCAGGCGCCAGGCTGGTAAGACTGCCGGTTCACGATCAATGGTTAAGCCATTGAGATAAACAGAAAGGCATCGCTCCCAAACCTTTAAAGTGCTACGGCTGACCAATTAGCGATATTAGAAAGTGGCAGTCCCCTAAAAGCAATTTTAAATCAGTCAATTGCTGCCCTTGGCAACCCAGTCGCAAAATTTCAGTTAACGCGATTTTACAGGCTCTGCTATCCGCCAAGCAGTTGCAGACCTGAAAAGCCGTAGCAATTGACTTATCTACTTTGACGATACTGCCGGTCGTGGTTGTTTATTCTGAGATTCGTTGAATTTTCACTGAAGCCTCAATTAAGTTTCTGTAGATCCCCGGCCATAAGTCTGAGCTTCTATACTGAATTAGAAGTCATCCCCCTGAGCCACATGCGGTTTTCCCTGATGACTGTTGTTTCTTATAGTTATTCCCTGATCCGGTTATTTTGATTCAATCTGAAGCGCTTTCTCTTCTAGAGT
Source organism: Cyanobacteria bacterium P01_C01_bin.120 (assembly GCA_039027715.1). GTDB lineage: Bacteria > Cyanobacteriota > Cyanobacteriia > Phormidesmidales > Phormidesmidaceae > Halomicronema. The sequence goes on along the minus strand of JBCCJU010000006.1, from coordinate 43,537 downwards.
GGTCTCGCCTTTGTCAACATTTATCGACTTTTGCCGCCACCAAATTGGGGGCGATCGCCGCGCGCCATTTGTCGCTTCCTACCACACAGCTTGAGAGCGAGCAACTATTAGCTGCCACCACCGAAGCGCTCCTAGTGGATCAACATCCCCCCGGGCTCAAATTTGCCGGCATTCAGGACATTGGCGATGCGCTTGAGCGAGCGGAACGTCAGGGGCTGTTGCAGCCCGAAGAACTGCTTAATATTGCCACTACGCTGGCTGGAGCTCGCCAACTGCGCCGCGCGATTGATGGCTTTGAAGCTGACGAATTGCCGACTTTATTACAATTGATTGCGCCGCTACGCACCTATCCTGAGCTTGAACAAGAGATTCACTATTGTATCGACGATCGCGGCAAAGTCACCGACCGAGCCACACCTAAACTTGGTGGCATTCGCGAACGGTTGAAAGAGCAGCGCAGCACCATTTATCAAAAGCTCAATAATATTCTGCAGCAGCACAGCAGCGCTATTCAAGAAGCCGTCATCACGCAGCGGGGCGATCGCTTTGTGATTCCAGTTAAAGCACCCCAAAAAGACGCCATTTCGGGCATCGTCCACGATGCCTCCACCAGTGGAGCAACCTTATATATCGAACCCAACAGCATTGTGCCGATGGGCAATCGGCTACGGCAGCTACAGCGCCAAGAACAGGTAGAAGAAGAGGCCATCTGTCGGGCGCTGACAGCCAAAGTTGCTGACGTTCATGACGATCTAGAGAAGCTCCTGCACATTGTGACGGTGTTGGATTTAGCTGCAGCCCGAGCCCGCTACAGTCAATGGCTGGGGGCCAATGTGCCTCGCTTTGTCCATCCCACCGAGCAGACGACTCTGCGCAAGCTGCGTCATCCGCTGCTGGTGTGGCAGCAGCGCCACGAACAGGGCAGCGAAGTGGTGCCCATCGACGTAATTGTCAATCCCCAGACCCGCGTGGTCGCGATCACCGGCCCCAATACTGGCGGCAAAACCGTCACCCTCAAAACTATTGGGCTCGCAGCGCTGATGGCCAAAGCCGGTTTATACATTCCCGCCCGCGAACCCGTGGAAATTCCCTGGTTTGACCAGATTTTAGCTGACATTGGTGATGAACAATCCATTGAGCAAAGCTTGTCCACCTTTTCTGGCCACATTAAGCGCATCAGCCGCATTCTAGCGGCCATTCAGCCATCGCCTGTCTCCTCAGAAGTCCCGCAAACCTCAGAAGCGGAAACTCTCGCTGATTCAGACATCATCGAAACTTCGGCAGCACTAACTCCCGACAATCTCTCAATTACCCCCCCCTCCTCCGGGCAGACTCCGCCCCACCCGCCCTCACTCGCCTCCCCGGCCCACCAACTCACCAACGCCCTCATCCTGCTAGATGAAGTGGGAGCCGGCACCGATCCTTCTGAAGGTAGCGCCCTGGCGATCGCCCTGCTCCGCTATCTGGCTGCTCATGCCCGCTTCACCGTCGCCACGACTCACTATGGCGAACTCAAAGCTTTGAAGTATGAAGACGATCGCTTCGAAAATGCCTCCGTCGAGTTTGATGATGTCAGCCTATCTCCCACCTATCGCTTACTCTGGGGCATTCCCGGACGGTCAAATGCGTTGACTATTGCTCGTCGTCTTGGCCTGGATGAAACGGTTGTTACTGCCGCCCAAACTCATGTTGGCCTCGATCACCAGCAGGATGTCAACCAGGTTATTGCGGGGTTAGAAGCGCAGCGTAAGCAGCAAGAGGAGAAGGCTGAAGAAGCCGCTCAGCTCTTAGCCGAAACGGAAAAGCTGCACCGCGAAGTTTCGCGCAAAGCGAGCTTCTTGGAAGCGCGGGAACGGGATCTCAAGCAGCAGCAAGAACAGGCCGTGCAGGCGGCGATCACGGATGCCCGCAAAGAAATTGCCAGCGTTATCCGACGACTGCAGCAGGGCGACGCCACTGCTCAAGAAGCCCAAAAAGCGACGGATACCGTTAATCGGATTGCCGCTCAACACCAGCCGTCGCCGGTGGCTAAACCCAAGCCAGGTTTCAAGCCCCAAGCTGGCGATCGCGTGCGCATTCCCAGCCTGGGACAAACTGCTGAAGTCCTTGCCGACCCCGATGCGGACGGTAAACTGATGGTGCGCTTTGGGCTCATGAAAATGACCGTTAGCCTCGAAGAGATCGAATCGCTTCATGGCGAAAAAGCTGAATTACCCAAACCCAAAGCGGTGTCGCCGCCCGTATCGTCGCCACCGCCAACGGCACCGGCGGTCAAGACCTCTAAAAATACGTTTGATTTAAGAGGAATGCGAGTCGTTGAAGCTGAAGGTAAATTAGAAGACGCGATCGCTCGGGCCCAGGGCCCCATTTGGATTATTCATGGTCACGGCACGGGCAAACTCCGGCGCGGGGTCCATGAATTTCTCAAACGCCATCCTCAAGTGCAAAAATTTGTAGCAGCTGAACAGGCTGACGGCGGTACGGGTGTGACCGTAGCATATGTATAACGCTAATGCTGTAACGATCCATCTGGTTCAACTGCCACAGCACTCTACTGGGTTATTTAGGCGCACACAATAGGTTTCGCATGAGTTTATCCCCTCAGCCAAAACGCTTCAAAGTGGCTCCTGATGCGGTCATGATGACGCGCAACCTTAGCCTTAAAACCAAGATCACTGGAGTGATGCTATTGACCGTCAGCGCAATCGCGGCGATCGTCCATTTTCCTTGGGTCTACACCTCACGCCAAAACATCAACGATATGGTGGGCCAAATTAACCAAGAGGTGATGAACAACACCCAAAATGAGGTAAATAATCTGTTTGAAAATATCCTGTCATCCCAAGAGCTGATCAAAAGCAGTTTGGATGATGGCCTATTTCAGCTTGAAGATCCCGACGACCAAGGCCGCTTTTACCTCAATTTGCTGCAGGCCAACACCAACTTCACCTGGGTGCAGTTTGCCTTTGCCAACGGCGACTATCTGGGAGTGCAGCGGCGACCTGACGGGCTTTACAATCTGATTCAGCGCCAGTGGGACGAGACGCTTGGCATGCTTGGTGAACCCGAGTCGGACCTAGCTCAGAAGCAGGCTCAGCGCGCTGAGGTCGCGGAGCAATACCTGCAGAACCAGCAGTGGCAGGAAGATTTTGAAACTGCTGTAAAAACCGTTCAAACTTATGAACTAGCGGCGAACGGTGAATGGGAAAAGGTCGAAGAAACCGTTGGCACAGAATTTTATTACTCGCCGATTCGCCCCTTCTATCAGGCCGCTTTTGACGACCCTGGCAACAACGTTTGGACTGATTTCTACGTATTTCGTACCGGTAATGCAGTCGGCTTGGACGCCACCAGAACTTACCAGGCAGCGGCAAATACCCCGGTTCGCGGGGTGATCAGCATTTCTTTTGAGCTGCAGCAAATTTCTCAGTATCTTGATGATCTTAAAGATGACGGTGAAGGAGCCGTTTTCATTGTCGATCCCCAGGGCTTTTTGGTGGCTTCCAGCAATCCTCAAGCACTAGCAGAAACCTTTGTTGGTGAATCGGCTAATACGGATGCGGAACTGATGCCGATTTCCCAGGTCGAAGATTCACTGCTGCAAATTGCGGATCAGTCTCTGCAGGACAACAATGTTGACTTGGAAACGCTGATTGGGCTCCAGGAAATCTCGTTTTATGATGACGCCACTGATCAACGCTATTACGTTGCCCTGAAACCTCTGGGAAGACTGGACTTGGTGGTCGGCACGATTACGCCGGAATCGGTTTTTCTCACCCGCATCAATCGCAACAATAACCGCTTATTGATTGCTATCGTTCTATTTTTGGGCATCGGGACCCTAGCCGTAGTTTGGCTCAGCGATCGCGCCATTACTCGACCGATTATGAACATCAGCGACGCGGCAGAAGCCATTGAGTCTGGCACGTTTGTCGGCGTCGACCTCGACCAAACTATTGGCCGTCGCGACGAACTCGGCAAGCTAGCCCGCATGTTTGAAAAGATGGCCAAAGAAGTTTACAGTCGCGAACAAAGTCTCAAGCGTCAGCTTCAGGCTCTCAAGATCGAAATTGACGAGTCACGTAAGAGCCGCGAAGTTCGCGAAATCGTCGAAACTGATTTCTTTAAAGATTTGAAGGTGAAAGCGCAAAACCTCCGCGATCGCCGCAATCAAAGCGGCCCTGCCAACGCATCGGCTGAAGCTCCTTTGCCCAAAAAGTCCGCTGATTAGCTCGGGAGTAAATCTCTTTTCATTCCCGCAATCAGCAGGACTCCGCAGGACATTAAATCGCTCTCTAACCTCAGGGAAAACTGGTTGGTTGGCTGCCAGCTATTCTGACCAATTTTTCCAACATTGGCTTCGTCTGCCGTCTGCTGGCCGAGAAGCTAAGCAGTAGCAGCCTTGCTGAATGCAGCGAACACAAAGGCGAACAGGCTGCAGAATTTTTTTCTCCGACCGCAGGATGTCCGAACTGATTTGCTCAATGCTATTAATGTACTTAAATTAACTTGCCTACTGCGGCAAAAAACCTTCGTCTGCACATTCTCTTTTAATTCATCACCATGGCTTACACTTGTGACCTCGGCTCTGGACAAAGGCTTTATCTGGAGAATATTGGCGAGCAAACTGCAGTCACGATGGCTGTCAGCCGGACCGGACAGCAACAGCAATCAAGCAGCCGGTTTACCTCTGGAAGCTGGACGCAGGCTCCAGAGGTGTTCCAAACACAGCAGGGAATTGTTATCAGGCTTCACACTACCCAAGGAACGCACCATGCACAATTGCAAGGCAGCCAGTTGAGCGTGATGTCCCCCAGTCCATCGCTGGGCTCTGCTCAGCAAATGTCGATGCAGTCAGGGGTGGCGATGCCAGGCACCTCGCCAGCGATGGACAATACATCATCGATGTCACCGCTCGCACCAATGGAGCCCCTGCCGCCACTCCCCCCTATGCAACCGCTGCAAATGGACAACATGGAAATGAACATCCAACCGATGCACATGCGGATGGGCAATATGGAAATGCAACTTGGGAATTCTAAAAGCAGTGCGACCGACCAACCACAGGCAACGAGTCAAAGAAACTTCTGTACTCAGTGTGGAACCGCAGTACAGTCTGGCGATCGCTTTTGTGCCCATTGTGGCCATCAGTTACAGCGTTAACAATTAAGGTAATTACACCAGTTCATCATTGCCGCTGTTGTATCTGCTGTAAAGATTACTTTGGTGAGGTTCTCTCCCCATTTTGTCTAAAGCGGAAAGGCTTTTCAAATAGCCCGAAAAACGACAAAAGTCTCTTTGGCCTAAGCGCTAAGATAATTGAATATGGCAGCAATCAAAGTAATAGCTTTATGACTTCAGCGATCGCCGATCAATCTTTACCGCTTGCCTTGACACCCCCCACAGTACGGCGATGCGACAACGGACTAACAATTATTACGCAACAGATGCCCGTAGATGCGGTGAATCTCAGTCTGTGGTTACGGGTGGGCTCAGCAGTTGAGTCAAGCGCCATCAATGGTATGGCTCATTTTCTAGAACATATGGTTTTCAAAGGCACTGAGCAGCTTTCTGCAGGTGAATTTGAGCGCCGGATCGAAGCCCGTGGCGGCATTGCCAACGCCGTAACGAGTCAAGACTATACTCAGTTCTATTTGACCTGCGCCCCACCAGATTTTATGGCGTTGGCACCCTTACAGATCGAGCTAGTGATGAATCCGCTAATCGCACCAGCGGAATTTGAGCGGGAGCGCTCCGTAATCTTGGAGGAAATTCTTAGGGCTGACGATAATCACAGCCGTCGCACTTTTTATCGCTCTATGGCCATGGCCTTTGACCGACTGCCCTATCGTCGCTCGGTGCTAGGAACAACGGCCATCATTGAAGCGTTATCAGCTGAACAAATGCAAAGCTTTCATCGCTATTGGTATCGGCCTGAACGAATTACGGCGGTGGCAGTAGGCAATCTACCGGTTGAAACGCTGATTGAAACAGTAGTCAACAGCTTTGATCAAGCATTAAATCAGCCTCCCGCAAACGACTCAAAACGCTATGCCGAAGCCAACGTTTATCGGTCGGCCCCAGAAATCCCCTATTCAGAGATTACTCAGCAAACTTACGTTGATCCGGCGCTGCATGAGGCGCGACTCATCTTAAACTGGCGAGTTCCAGGGTTAGCCGACGTTGAAAAGACTGATGCTTTAGACGTATTAGCTTCAATCTTGGCGCGGGGCCGCTTATCACGCCTTGTCAAAGACTTGCGAGAGTCGCGTCAATTAGTCAGCGGGATCGCCGCCAGTAACCTGTCGTATTGGCAGCAGGGTAGCTTCAGCATTGCTGCGCAATTGCCCGTCGAGAACCTGGATGTGGTGCAGGCTGCGATTATTGAGCATTTAACCCAGCTACATGTAACACCGGTCAAGCCTGAAGAGCTACAGCGAGTGCAAACTCAAGTAGCTAACCAGTACGTTTTTGGCAGCGAAAGCCCGAGTGATTTAGCTGGCCTGTATGGCTATTATCAAACGCTGACAGGGCAACTGAGCCATGCGCTGACTTATCCGGCCAAAGTGCAACAGTTGACGCCGCAGGCAATCCAAACTGCGGCTCAAATTTACTTGTCTCCTCAGGCATATGGCAAAGTCCAAATTCTCCCGCAAGCCGCCTGAGACCACAACTACATATCGCTTCAGCTTTTAAGGGGCCATAAGTTAGCAGAACATTGATTTGTTGAACCCTACCAATTGTCAGACCCACTAAAAAGCTTAGCTGACGTGCTGTCTAGAAGCCTGCCAGCTGAACACCTCGTCTCTGTTCTAGAGACAGCGAAAGTGACTCAAAGAAGATTGGTCATCCTACTCAAGCGAACCACAAGATTACGAGAGTTTGCTGCGTCTATGATGTCTGCCAGTTGGGTGACATTGTGGGCGATCGCCGCCTACCCGCTCGCTCAAAAAACTAGAGTTTCAAAATCACTATCGCTGCAGTTAAAACGACTATTCCGTAGACGCTTTAGTTAACCAGCGCCAACATCTTCCGGACTACAGCGGTCAATAACTGACAGGGTTTAACAGCAGCAAATCAGGCGATCGAAGCAAATTATGCAGCTTTAGCTGAAAACTCGTCCACAAACTCAAATACTTGATCCAATTGAGTTAACTCAAACACGATTCGAATTGAAGGCGGCACAGAGCATAGGCAGAACCGCTTGCTGAGATTACGAGCCATTCTTAGCGCCGCAATCAAAGATACTAGGCCGGCGCTATCAAGCGACTCAACCCGACTCATATCGACCATCAGACCGGCAGAGGTATCTGTAGCAATATGCTCAGAAAGCCGAGATTGCAAATCATATGCGTTAGCCGCATTGAGTGCACCACTTGGCTGAACAATAGTTAATGCAGATTGAACACTTTGCATTGCTGATAACTCCCGTCGTTTGCGTATATGAGCTGGAAGATGTGTAAACCGATGCTCTGAAAGTAAGGCAGCCGATCAGTTATGCCCACTGCATGAAGACCGATTTGTTAAAATCTTGATAACGCCTCTTCCCTATTTAAAGTTTCAATTAAGTAATTTCACGCAAAGTATCGCTGAATACCAAATCGATAAGTGATCAATATCACTTATTAAAATAAGCCTAATCACATCGATAAAAATGTGAGATCACGGATTCCATCCAATACTTAGCCGAATATAAAGTTGGCCCTATGGCATTATTCCTCCCGCCAGCTGAGATAATGAATCCTCAAAGTAGCATCCGTATATTAGTCAGTAAGGTTTTGGCGATTCATCAACTCACGCCTGACCTAGAGCAGGCGATTAATACAGAATTAACTCGATTGGGCTATTTACCTGATGGAGATGTTGAGGTTTTGGAACTGCTGATGGAGGCTTTGGATTCAGGCAGAGTACGGCTGGTTCCCAGCAATTGAAAAATATTTTAGCCATTGGAGCTTCAGTCCCGTCACTTGCGAAACTGAAAAGAACAAGAAGCGGTTGACACCGCGAAGTTTCTAACGCAAATTGACGACATGCCTTGAATGTTAAACAAAAGTAAAGCCGTCCCATGAACTTATGGAACGGCTTCATCAATTGGTGGCGTAATTCACAACAGCGGCCAATTCCCACTGTCAAAGCTTGCCAAGGATCTATTCTTCAATCAAATGAGCTTCCAGAAACCACAGTCGCTTGTCGATGGTGCGAGAAATTTCAGTGTACAGATCAGCCGTATCAGCATCGCCTAACTCATCGGTTTGGTCAATTGCCTCACGCACGTGCTTACCGTAAGCGGCGTAGCGATCAGCCAATGCAGCAACATGCTCATTGCCGTTAACAATTCCAATAGGATATTCTGGCAAAATTGACTGCTCAGCGGCAATTCTGGCGGTTCCCAGGGCCGTACCCCCCAATGCGGTAACTCGCTCGGCCAACATGTCAACATATTCTTCAATTTCTCCAGCCATTTCATCAAACAGCTCGTGCAGCTGGAAAAAGTCTTTTCCCTTAACATTCCAATGAGCCTGCTTGGTCTGGGTTTTGAGATCCAAGCTGACGGCAAGACTTTGATTCAAAATTTCAACAATCTGCTCCCGGATGCTTGTCAGCAAATCGTTACGAGTTGGGTAGAGCCGAGCTGTGGCTTTAACGGACGTCGCAATCATAAGAAATGCTCCTAATTACTCTCAGTGCGCTATCGACAATACCGGCGCAATGGAAAACGCCAATCAATTGTATATGAGACTTACGAGTAGCCTCCTATGCCCGGCAACTTTGGGGAAATGCAGCATTTGCATTTCCTGGACTTGGGCAGTGAGAGGCCGAAGCCAGATACAACTGGGTAAGTTTGGGTGTAGCCCCTCTTAAATCATACTCGTTATGAGTACGACTTACAACAAAGCTAGGATTGTTTGCCGTATTAGAAGTAAGCAATCCTAAGCAAATATTGGAGTCTGTTCTAACTTTAGGGCAGGCCCAAAAAACTGAGGCAAATCTTTTGATAGATGTTGAAGCGCTCATGTCAGCTTTAGGGGACTTTGGGGATGGGTATCGCTAATTTTGAGGGATAATTGTCGCTGAGCCCAGCCCAAAAATCAGCACACCCTGCAGTCATCTCGGCGATCGCTAGGATAGGATGGCATTCCGTGGTTATGGATGCGCTAATGGGCTATCAGCGTCGCTATCTGTTGAAATTTGCTGCTGTTACTCTGGCTATGGCAGGCGCGATCGCTAGCGGTTGCAGCCTGCCTGCCAGCGAATCGCCAGAAGCGGCCATCGCAGTGCCAGTGCAACGCGATCCATCCACATTAAGGCTTCTTTATAGTCGGGTGCCAGTGACCCTCAATCCGCATTTGGCAACGGGCGTTCAAGATTTTGAAGCGGGTCGCATTGTGTTGGAGCCACTGGCGGCGGCCAATGAGCAGGGGGTGCTAGTGCCTATCTTGGCTGCCACCATTCCTACGCTCGACAATGGTGGCGTGGCGGCTGACGGTAAGTCAGTTACCTGGCAGCTGCGGCCCGACCTGCAGTGGTCGGATGGAGAGCCCGTGACGGCTGCCGATGTGGCGTTCACGTTTGAGTTTGTCAGCAATCCTGCAGTCGGGGCAGCTACCGCTCAATATTACGAAGCAGTAGAAGCGGTGGAGGCCATTGACGAGCAAACCGTCAAGATCACATTCAAAGAAGTGACGTCGGCTTGGCAAATTCCCTTTACAGGACAAACCGGCGTGATTTTGCCTAAGCATATTTTTGAGTCCGTAAATGGCTCTGAAGCCAGAACTGCAGAAGCTAACCTGGCCCCCATTGGGACGGGACCTTATCAGGTCGAGACTATCCAACCCGGCAGCGTTATCTACCTGCCTAATCCCAATTATCGCGGTGATCCCCCTGATTTTGAGCTGGTTGAACTCGTGGGCGGACTAGCGCCCTATGCAGCGGCGCGAGAAGTGCTGAGCACAGGAGAAGCCGACTTTGCCCACAATTTACAAGTTGAAGTCGACTTACTCAAAGACTTGCAGGAGGAAGGAGAAGGGCTCGTCGATACAGTATTTGGGGGGCTGGTTGAACGGGTGATGTTGAATCCGACCGATCCCTTTGCCGAGACGGAATCCGGCGAACGCTCTAGTTTGCAAGCTGCCCACCCATTTTTGAGTGATCCCAAAGTTCGCCAGGCGATCGCCTACGCCATTGACCGCGACACCATCACGGAAGAACTGTACGGCTTTACGGGGCGGCCCACGGCTCAGCTGCTTGTGGCGCCCCGGCCCTATGCCAATCCTGGCACGATTGCCTACGAATATGACCTAGAGAAAGCACAGGAACTACTGGAAGAAGCTGGCTGGACGGATAGCGATGGGGACGGCATTCGCGATCGCGATGGCCAAGACATGGCCGTGGTCTTTCAAACGTCGGTTAATCCAGTCCGTCAAAAGACTCAGACTCTGGTGGAAGCCAATCTGGAAGCGTTGGGCATCAAAGTCGATATCAAGCGCATTCGCATCGATGATTTCTTTTCTGGCGATCCGGAGCAAACGAATAGCATTAACCATTTCTACGCGGATATGCAGGCCTACACCACCGGGAATGACCACCCCGATCCCACGATTTATTTAGGCTGGTGGACCTGCGACCAAATTGCGACTCAGGCTAATCAGTGGCAAACGCCGAATAATGCCCGCTACTGCAACCCCGAATATGACGGTCTGTTGACCGCTGCTAAACAAGAGCTTAATCCCGAAAAACGAGCTGCCCTCTTTCAAGAAATGGATGCGCTGCTGGCCAATGACGTTGCGGTGATTCCCATCGTGCATCGAGCGATCGCCAACGGCGTCAGCAAAGACCTTGTGGGGATTGACTCGACCCCCTGGGATACCAGCACGTGGGATATCGCGAACTGGCAGCGTCAGCCACCAGAGTGAAGCACGACCAATAAGCCTCCGGAATTCCAGACCGCCGCCGTCGATACCGATCATTACTGTCGCTATCATAAAGCTCTCAAGTTTACGGTCTACTTATCGTCCATCCAGATTTCAATAAATTTCTTCCTGAGCCTGACTGCTTGATAAAAAGCCTCAAGAGAACTGGGAAACCTGAAAGAGGAGGTATGCCACGACACAGTTTTAGTGCTGACCTCCATTTTCTACAAACGTAAGGCTGCACCCTTTACTCAGAGCAATCATGTTCTCGATTTATATTCTGACTTATAACGAAGAGCGGGATATTGCCGCCTGCATTGAGTCTGCAATGGTGTCTGACGACATCATCGTGGTGGATTCTTGTAGCCGCGATCGCACGGTTGAAATCGCCTCCCAATATCCCGTACGGGTAATCGATCATCCTTTTGAAAGTCATGGCAAGCAGCGGACTTGGATGTTAGAAAACATTCCCGCTAAACATGAGTGGGCCTATATCCTCGAAGCGGACGAGCGGATGACGCCAGAACTTTTTCAGGAATGTTGCCAGGTCATTAAAACCGCCGAGCATGTAGGCTATTATGCCGCTGAGCGCGTCATGTTCATGGATCGGTGGATTAAACACAGCACCCAATTTCCCCGGTATCAGCTGCGGCTGCTGCAGCGAGGTAAAGTTTGGTTTACTGATTATGGCCACACTGAACGCGAAGTCTGCAGCGGTACGACTGGATTTTTACAGGCCACATATCCCCATTACACCTGCGGTAAAGGGATGAGTCGCTGGATCGAAAAGCACAATCGCTATTCCACCGATGAAGCCAAGGAAACCTTACGGCAGCTACAGTCCGGACGAGTAGATTGGAAGCGGCTCTTCTTCGGAAAAACGGAAGTGGAGCGTCGTCACGCGCTTAAAAACCTGTCCCTACGGCTGCCGCTGCGTCCCATTGTGCGCTGGTTTTACATGTATTTCATGCTGGGAGGATGGCGTGACGGCGAAGCTGGATTCGCCTGGTGCACGCTCCAAGGGTTCTATGAATATTTGATTGTCCTCAAAGTTAAAGAACTGAAGCGACAGCAGACGGCTGTCACAACCTCGCCAATCAACCCTACGACGGCACCAACGACTGCTGATCAGACCCTGGCCAACCAACGCTAGAAGCCGTCCTTGTTCAACAACAAAATCCAGGGGTTGAAAGCCGACCAGTTCCTAGCCAGTTTTGGGGAGTGAGTGCAATGATACGTATTCTAAAAGCCTTCTGGTTCCAGTTGAGGACGCAACCCAAGCCCGTGCGGCGCCATTAACGCTACACTCAATGGCGGCGTTCCAGTGAGCAGTTAGGGCAGCCATGGCGGTTGATTACGACTTGGTGATTTTGGGGGGCACTGCCGAAAGCTTTGCTGCCGCTACCCAAGCAGTTCAATATGGCGCGCGGGTTGCTCTGGTTTTACAAGATATAGATGCGGCGCGATCAGCACTGATTTGCCAAGGCCTATTTGAATCGTCTCCACATCGCTTTTCGAACGGGCTGCCAGCTGATAGCCGGCTAACTTTATGGCAGTGGGCAAAGCAGCGGGCAATTTTAATTGCCGATACTCTGACAGAGGATGACGCTCAGCGGTTGCTGGTGCAAGGCTGTGATGTCATTGCGGAGGCCGGCCAAATTGTCAGCGATCGCCCTCTTACCTTGGCGACGGCTGCTCGTCGCCTCTCGACCCGAGCCATTCTGGTGGCAACCGGTAATCGCTTTGACGCTCCTTCAGAGCTGGGGTTAGAATCCGCTTCTTACCAAACACCTAAAACCTTTTGGCAGTGGGAAGAGCTGCCATCCTCGGTGATAATTTTGGGCAGCAGTTCTGGTGGGCTGACGCTGGCTCAATGGTTAAGACAGTGGCAAATTCCAGTGACAGTTGTGACTACCAATGCAGAGATACTGACGGCAGCAGATCCCGATATGTCGCGCTGGATGGCGGCTCATCTGCGGGCTCAGGGGGTCAATTTATGCGGCAGTGCCAAGATTGAAAATGTGTCTGTAGAGACTGACAACATCACTGTTAAGTTGACGGATCAGGTTGTCACAGCGACTGCACTAGTCGTCGCGGAGCGTCCCATTCCCCATACGGAAAACTTGGGACTAGACATCGGGTGGTCTGATCGCCCGTCAGTGAATGCTTACCTGCAAACTGAGCACCCGCAAATTTACGTTTGTGGGGCAGCGATGGGGGGCGATGACTTTCCAGCGATCGCTCGACAGGAAGCTCAATGGGCCGTTCAAAATGCCCTCTTTTGGCCGCGTCAGCGGGTGAATTATGCGGCAGTTCCTTATGCTCTGCCGACCCAACCGCCGACGGCGCGGGTTGGGTGGACAGAACCGCAGGCGCTCGAACGCTTTGGCCGCGATCGCATTTTAGTGGCCAACCAATCTTTATATGACAATCCGTCAGCCCAGTGGCATGAATCGACGGTGGGCTTTTGTAAGCTTATTGCCCACCGTGACGGTCGTCTGTTGGGCTGCCATGGCGTTGGGCCAGCCGCGCCAGAATGGGTGCAAGCGATGGCGCTGTTGATGGCTGAAAGCGTTCCCTGGTGGCGCTTAGCTAACTTTCCTGCCGTGCCCTCTAGTCTGACAGAACTGCTGCGACAAGCCGCCCAGCAGTGGAACAGCGATCGCTGGCAGCCAGGGCACTGGCGACGGGACTGGGCCGACAATTGGTGCAACTGGCGACGCAGCCGTTAGAGGTGGGCAATTCGGGTCGCCAGCTCAAAATCGAGTTCAGTCAGTCCTCCGGCATCATGGGTGGTGATGGCTAGGGTGACTTGGTTATAGCGAATCGTAATATCTGGATGATGGTCCAGAGCTTCGGCGGGTTCGACTAAGGAGTTGACGAAGGCGATCGCCGCGACAAAATCCTCAAAAGTTGCTTCATAAAACAGCGTGGTGCCGTTCGTCGTCCAGGCTGGGGGCAACGTTGCCAACCGCTGCTGAATGGCCGCCGCCTCCAGCAAGATGGGTACATTTTCCGCTAATTCATCGGGCTGATGAAGGGACGGCGTTGCCGCCAACCCGCCGACCGGCAGAGAAATTGCCAGGATGAGCGGCATCAGCCCAGCCAGCATCCCAAACGTGTTCATAAGGTCACTTGTGTCTGATTAACAGCAGTTTAGCAACAGCGCGATCGCGACTAGACATCTTTTCAGCCAGATTAATTTGCTGCTCAGCCAGCCTTTAACCTCTGTTTCATCAACGCTGGGCCTCGTCTCAGTTACCTCGCCCATGATGAAATCAATACGCTGAACCGATGATTTTCATTGGCTTTAGCCCTCCACTGAATTGAGGTTTTGATGATGAAACGCTTTTTACTTTCTACATTGACGATTTTGTTGACCATGGGTGCGTTGACTGCGGCAGCGGGCGCTGAACAAGTGGGCCTGACTGACAGCAGAGCTGACCTGAATGGCGATGGCAAAGTCACGCTGCATGAGGTCAAGTCTTATAACCGGGATCAGCGCCAAGCTTGATACGGATTGTCTATGGTGCATCAGCTACCTTCGCAATCCCAAAACCCACCCATACCGATTCTATGAATATTGACGACAGCTTGATCAATTGTCAGCCGCTTAGTCATTGATTATTCGAGCCAAATCGTCAATCGAAAATTCAGAATCGGTGACCGATGGAAGCAGCGAGCAACCGGCTTCCCTGAAGTGTCCAGCGCACTAAAGACTAATCAAAGGACCGGGGGCTTGCTGCGGCAAGGCGGCAAATTAGCCATAAAACTAATAAGCTTCAATTTCTAGATTGAGCATCGTCATCCAGTCGTAGTTACTGACGCTAGTCAAGTCATTGACCAAAACTGGCTGCTGTGGTTTTGCCGCAATGCTAAAGCCATTGGGATTTTCGATAAACGCAACGGCTTCTTGCAAAGCAGTCGTTGCCACCGGATTATCCATTGGCATAAAGAACTGCGCATTCTGCGATAGTCCCGAAGTCAACTGAGTTTTGAATTGCGTCACGTCTTGATTGCTCTGTTCCGCCATCGCGGTCAGCAAGTTTTCGACAAAAGAGTCGTCCTCATAAACGATTTCTAGAGCATGTAGGGTAAGCTCGTCATTCGCGGTTGCTTCTGGATCAAAGTTGCCCAGCTTAAAGGTGACTTCGAAGTAGCCTAGCTTATCGGCTCCCAGGCGAAATTCTTCCAGGGTCATTTCGCCAGAAGTTTCGTCGTACTCATAGCGGGTGTCAAGATTTAGTACAGGCGCATCGTCATAGCCAGCCTGAGCTAAAAAGGGAGTCAGCATGGCGGTGTTCTGACTATCACCAACTTGAATGCCCTTGACCGAGGCATCAAAAACAGTTGGAAAGTCAGACTGGTCATCAAATTCATTGACGATGATTTTATCAATCAGGATTGGCTCATCGGGCGTTTCCTTTGAAGCCACACTAACGTCATTTACCGTCAGACTAGAACCGAGTAGGTTGACTTTGGCGTTGCGATACTCAATATTGAGCTCGTCGTCCACTTCAGCGATCAGCTTATCTAGTTTGGCTTCAGCGGCTTTGCTGGTATAGATTCCGACGCCGGCATAAAGCCCGATCGCGACGGCCCCGACGCCGATACCAATGACTGCTAGCTTATTCATTTATAAAATTCCTTGAGAGAATATTGACGCTGTGTAATTAGCTTCAATGGGTCATCCCAGTATTCCCAAGGGCAACGTTAAAACGCCGCCAATATTATTGAGAAAAGTCGATATTTTCGTGACCAGACCGCTATGACCACCAGCACTTCAAGGGTGAGACAGTGAAAGTGAAAGTGATAGTGATAGTGATTTTACCGCCGCTTTACAGTTGCGGCGGCTGATCGCTGTATTTACTGATCGTTTCTTCGGGACGCTGGAGCCAAATTGCTCGCAGGCCGGCTGCTTGCGCTCCCTCGTAGTCGTCGCTGTAACTGTCGCCCACGTGCCAGGCTTCAGCCGGCTCACAGCCATGTTTTTGCAGGGCGGTGGCAAAAATGTGGCGATCCGGTTTGGCGGCTCCGGCTTCGGTGGCAATTGTGACTGTGGTAAAGAAGTCTGCCAAGGCTAAAGCATCCAGTACGGTAAACAGGCGGGCATCAAAGTTAGAAATCACGCCGAGTTCAATGCCCTTGGCTCGCCATCGTTCCAGCGAATGGTAGGCATCGGGGTAGACCACCCAGGGTTCGGCGCCAGCAAAATAAGCATAAAGGTCAGCAAAAAAGGCGTCAAAATCTTCGAAAGCAGTTAGCTTATCGATTTCGGTAAAGGTTTTTTCGGCAATCACCTGCCACCATTTATACTCTTTAGCGGGTATTTGAGTCGGCTCCACCCCCGGAAAGGCCATCGGTTCCGCCTCGCCGAAATGCCGAAGAAAGGCGTCGTTCAGGGCAGCCGCGTCGGCTTCAACACCGAAACGTTGAGCAACTTTGGCATAGGCCTGCCCGACGCTGCCGTCAACGCCGAACAGCGTGCCGACGGCATCCAAAAAAATGACTTTAGGAGTTTCCATCGCGATCGCTAGGCCGACAATAAGTCGCGCAGGGGCTGCTGAATCCAGTTCAGCCCGACGCGAACTTGGTGATTGATCGTGGGCATCCGGTACAGATACGTCAGCCGGCGCGCCACGTGAGCCAGCGGTCCTTCCAACTTGAGGCCAAGACCAGACAAGGTGGCATTGTCAATGCCGAGAGTCATCATTTCGCCTAAATGCTGATAGCGGAAGGGCAGCTGCGGGCGATCGCCAAGCGAGGCCCACAAATTCCACCCGACATAGTCGGCAGCCTGCAGGGCTGACTGGGCCGTATTGGGCACCTGCTGTCCGGAAGCATCTTTGCAGTCAACGATGTCGCCCAGCGCGAAGATATCGGCATGATCAACCACCTGCAGGGTCGGCTCCACCTGAATCTGCTGCCGCTCATTGCGCGGCAGGTCCATGGTTTCAAGTAGTGGGACGACCCGAGTGCCCACCGTCCACAGTACGATATCGACCGGCAATTCATCAGTCTGGTCGCGATAGGTCAGGGTCGCCGTGTCAGCGCCAATCCGTTCTACACTGGTCTCCAAATCAAGCCAGATGCCCCGCTCAGAAAGGGCTTCTCGTGCTGTTTTGCGATTAAATTCAGCGGAGGTTTGCAGAATATCGTCCGCTCGCTCAACCAGCCGCACCCGACCGCGATCGCCTAACCGATCAGCGATTTTGCAGGCCAGTTCAACCCCGCTGTAACCGCCTCCGACCACCATCACCCGAATTTTGTCGGCTTCTGTGGTCTCCAGCTCACGCAAACGCCCCTGCAACCGATGGGCATCTTCGACGGTGCGGAACGGCAGCGCATGGTCCGCGGCCCCAGGCACCATGTCCAAGGGAGTTTCACCGCCGACAGCCAGCACTAGGCGGTCATAGGTCAGGGTTTCGCCAGTGCCCAGCTGCACCTGCTTTTCTGCCTGGTTTACGGCCTCAACATTGGCTTGAATAAAGCGAATTTTGGTGCCCGCCAGCAGTTCAGCGTAGGGGGGCGCAATTTCCCAAGTGGCTAGTTCACCGGTTACCAGCTCATACAGCAGCGGCGAAAACAGAAAGCGATCGCGAGGGTCGATCAGCACAATTTCGACTGGGTTGTCGGCACTCCAGGGCAAAGAATTTAACCGCAGCGCAGTATATAGGCCGCCAAAGCCGCCCCCAAGAATGCAGATCCGTTTTGCTGACTCAGTCATAAATATTTTGAAAACTCTTGCGTTCTTTCTTTAAGATAATCGCCTTGAGAGATTAAAGGGCAGCAGATATGGGCGAAAATACCGTCAACCTAAATCCTTCGTTAAGAGTCGGGCCTACCAAATCGTCGGTTTGCCAAGCTAGAAAAGGGCGATCGCTCTTGTTCATAGCGCCAGACGGCAGTTAGGAGCCTGGGGAGAGCTTAGTAAGCCAATCCTTAACTAGCTTCTGGCGCCGCCCATTTGGCC
Organism: Cyanobacteria bacterium P01_C01_bin.120; assembly: GCA_039027715.1. GTDB lineage: Bacteria > Cyanobacteriota > Cyanobacteriia > Phormidesmidales > Phormidesmidaceae > Halomicronema. The sequence goes on along the minus strand of JBCCJU010000006.1, from coordinate 25,654 downwards.
TGCCGTTCTCCACGCGATGCCTGGCGTCTTTTTCTCTGCCGTATGTCGATTATTGCCTATGCCTGTGTGCCGCCCTACAGTCCCGACGTGGTTGATCAGGACGACTTTCAAGCCAGCATCGATGGCCTTTACGTCGACCATTGCCAACTGACGGAGCCGCGTCCAGAATTGCAGCGCTTACTTGCCGATTGTGACGTCACGGCCCCCGAGGCGGTGGTTGTCAGGCAGTTGGGCGAACTGGGAACATCACCCACCACCGTTTTTCAGACTTTACAGGCGCTAGAAAGTCAGGGCATTCGAGTGATTGCCCAAGATCAGAGCTATGCCAGCGCGTCTTTGCCGGCGGCCCAGCTATCGCCCCACAATCTGCTGCAGCTAGCAGAAACGATACAAACACAACACCGCAGTCAGCAGCTGCAGGCTGGACACGCTCGCAATCGGATTAATCTGCTGCCACCGCCGGGGCGACCTCCCTATGGCTATCGGCGCGGTCGCTATCGATATGCCCTGGATCGCTCAACGGCTCCAGCCGTCAAGGAATTTTTTGAGCACTTTATTCTCTACGGTTCGATTCGGGGAGCGGCCCGTTTCCTAGAAAAAAACTACGGCAAAAAAGTGGCGCCTTCTACGGCTCAGCGATGGCTGCAGCATCCGGTGTATCGGGGCGATTCAGAATACAAAGACGGCAACATCATTCGGAATACCCATACGCCGATTATTTCGCGAGAAGAGGCGGCTCAAGTCGATCGCCTACTGCGGCGCAACCGCAAGCTGCCGCCCAAAACCGTCAGCGCTGAGCGATCGCTAGCGGGCCTGGTAAATTGCGCTGAGTGCCAGAGTAAACTGCGGGTTTCGCGGGTGACCCGACCGCACCAATCCCAGGAATATCTGTACTTACGCCCGCTGCACTGTGGTCGCGCCAAGACCTGTCGGGCGATTGCCTATGAAACTGTTTTGTCGCAAACCATTGACCTCATTTGCACGGAATTTCCCCAAGCGGTTGAAAATTTGCAGGCGCCGCCGGTGGCCGGCATCAAAGCGGCTTTATCTCAGCAGGTTGAAGCCAAAGTGGCGCTTCAGGATCAGGTTACGCAGCTACAGCAGCAGGGCATTTTGGATGCGGCTAGCGCGAATCTGCGCCTCTACGCCCTCAAAAGTGAGCAGGCTACCTTGGAGCAGCAGCTTTCCCAATTACCGCCGGAAAATTTGCGGATGATTGCTCAAACCCTCAGCAACTCAGAGTTTTGGCAAGACCTATCGGAATCAGAGCGGCGTGTTTATCTGCGGGAGTTTATCCGTACCATTTGGCTCGATCGCGATCAAACTGACTGGCGCGTGCGAATTCAATTTGTTTTTTAGAGGCTGGGAAGGAGTGGTTATTAGGAGTAAAAGACCTGATTGGTAGCAGGGTGGCAGGGTGGTTGGGTAGCTGGGTGGTTGGGTAGCTGGGTGGTTGGGTAGCTGGGTGGCTGGGTGGCAGGGTAAGAGAGAGTGATTGGGAAGCTTTAATTTGCCCGTCCCTGAGCGGCGATCGCCAGAGCTGAGTTGCACAAATCTGACTTCCAGTCATAGCGACGGCACCGACAGCGTCATTTCCATAGCAAAGCGCAACTGATCCGGTTATCGCTTGTCACTACAATCCTGGCGCAGCCATGCTTTTACTTCTGCCTTCTGCCATATCAATCAGCACTAATAACTGACCGTCACCCCGTGCAGCAGCAGAATGGTGATGAAAAAATCCACGACAAACAGCCCCACCCAAGTGGTCACGACGGCTGACGTAGTGGCCCGCCCCAGGCCTTTACTGCAGGTTGTTGTGAGACCCCAAGTGCAGCCCGCCAAAGCAATCATCGCGCCAAAAATCACTGCTTTTAGCAACACTGCCATCAAATCCATTGGTTCCAGCAGCGACTGCACAGAATCCAGAAAAATGCTGCTTTGCACGCCATAAAACACATTGGCCGCAAACCAGCCGCCCCACACCCCAAGCACCAACCCCATCATGGTCAGTACCGGCAGCATCACACAGCAGGCCACCACCCGGGGCACGACTAAATACTCAATCGGATCAGTACGCAGCACCTTCAGCGCATCAATTTGCTCAGTAATTTTCATACTGCCAATTTCCGCCGCAAAAGCCGACCCCACCTGCCCCGCCAAAATTGCGGCGGTCAAAATTGGCGCCAACTCGCGACAAAATCCCAGAGCAAAGGCGCCACCCAAAGCATGAACCGCGCCAAATCGGGCCATTTCTCGCGCCGTTTGAATCGAAAAAATCATGCCGGCAAAGAGGTTGGTCATCAAGACCGGCATCAATGCCCCTGGCCCGGCGGACACCATATGCTCCATAACGGCATGACGCTGCACTCGGCCCCGCAGAATGCGCATCAGCACCTGCCCGCCCAAAATCGTCCCCATCATGATGTGAAACAAGCACGATCGCGTCGCTGGACGCTCACTAGACAGCGGCGTGGTGCGCAGCGGTCGCCGCCGCATCGCTAAACCAGGAACCGAATTTGACCGAAAGGGATTCAACATAAACGCACCAAGATAAGCAGTCTGTGCCCGTATGGATAAAAAGCTCCGTGCCTCAAAATGAGCGCCAAGATGCCGCCCGCGGAGGTAGTGATGTTATCAGCCCCTCTACCCGCCTCTACCCAGCGATTTTGCCAATAATTTCTGAGAGACGCCAATGGGTTATTTAAGAACCAGCTCAGAGATTAAGAATGGACTAGCTGCGCGCTACACGCAGAATGCCGCCGTAGCTAATTATCCAGAAAGCTCACGGTTTTTCACGGGATGAAAAAGTGAAGATTTTAGACTCTCTCTCTCATCTAGCGACCCAAAGCCGCAGCAGCCAGGGAATTAACTCCCTTAAGCAAGGGAAATTAGCATGGTCGTGAGAAGGCTGATGCAACCGAATTACCGGCATTAATTGCCGGCGCGGGTTAAAGCTGAGCAATTCAGCGCTAACCATACAGACAGTCAAAATATGCCCGCAAGTTCCTGAAAAGCAATGCTGTCTGTCAACGATGAAGATTGATTGAGCAATGATTTACAGCGGCAGCCGGATCAGGGCGTGCCATCAATATTTATTTATGCTTATTTAGGCATTCGTCTTATTCTACGGATATTCACCTCATCCACGGGACCAAAATCGCTTATTTCAGCAAATCGGCCTCTAGTTGGGTTACAAGCGGCGCGTCTGATTGAATAGTTAGCACTGGTTTCAGAGCCGTTTGCGCCGTGTCGTTTACTCGCCAGTTCACCCATAAACTCCCTTTTGGCAGTGCCGGAGGGGCGATCGCGCCTGAGCCCAACCAAATTAACGGTTGCGTGGGCAGCCGCTGGGTCGAGCCCGATGACCGGGGCATCACTTCTGCTAACGCCGATAGAATGGCGTGCTGATTTTGCAACAGCCCCGTTTGAGGCAACCACAGGGCGACTGAAAGCTGCCGCTGCAGACTGTAGCGATAGAGACTGGCCGCAGCGACTACGGCGGATTCAAAGGCGGCGGCGGTCCAGCGATCGCGGGTATCTAAGCCAATAATTACTTGATTATCAGCCGTTTGTTCTTCCAGCTCTCGCACCCGTAGTTCGCCATAGCGAGCACTGGTACGCCAGTGAATCAGTCGAGTTGGATCGCCCCAGCGATAGGGCCGCATTGCCCGCGTTAAGCCTTGAGTTGCCTGCTGGGCCTGCCGCGACGATTGCCACCGGCGGCCAGTGGCAATGCCCATGTGATCAATTAGGGGACAGCGTGAGAGGGACAAAATTTGCGGATAGATGGTGGCATGGGTAGCGACCTGCCGCGATCGCTGACTCCAGAACAGGCCAAATGGAGCCGCCGTCCGCAAAGAAACGGTTTCCCAGCGATAAATGCCGCGCTGAGTGGGGGTGCAGGTGTAGGTCCAGGTGTACTGCTCGCGGGCTGCCAGGGTGGCGATTGCGGTTTCCGGCACCTCGCCCAAGGCCGCTGGCATTTGATCCCGCAGCTGCAGCAGCACTTTGGCCCGCTGGGTTGAGTTTTCCAAGACGATTTCGGCCGCCAACGTTTCACCTACGCTGACGGGGCGAATCGGCTGCCGATAAATCTGTAATCCCCTCAGACTGCGCGGGGAGGCCCAAATGTTAATGAGGGCGATCGCCATCATGATGCCGCTCATGGCGTACAGCCAACCAGACATGCTGTTGATGGCGGCCCCTAGCAGCGAGAGCGCCAATCCCGACAAAACGCCGCCGGCGTAGGCCGGAGCCACCCAGCGCCGCTCTAACCAAGTCAAAAATCGCTGCCATAACCGAGACATGAATTGCTCTCAAAACTGTTCTTAAGATGGTGGAAGGGTTTGAAATGCGGCAATAGCTCTCACACCTTCTCATTCTCTAACTCTAGTAGGTGCGTCGCGGCGCTGACAGCACCCTACCGATCCTGTCTTCATGCCTCATCATTCTCTAACTCTATTCGTTTGCCGCCCGCATTCAGCGATTGCGACAGCGCCACCAAAACTCGAACCAAATCAGTGCCGACCTGTCCTGAAGAAATTGGGGAGTCTTGCTGTTGGACAATGCAGTCAACAAAGTGCTGACAGACCTGCTGTAAAGGTTCGCCAGCGGGAATTGCCAGTACTTTGTGGTTGAGGTCAGCGGGTATAAAATAGCGACCTTGGGGAGTAAAGGTTCCTTGCTGCCAAACTAACGGAGCTTCAGACTGCATTTCGTCAAAAATCAGCGTACCGCGATCGCCGACCATGCCCAACCGCCGCTGCTTATCAGGATTCGCCCAGCTTACGTGAATGGTGGCCTGAAAGCCACTGGGATAGACCAGGTGCAGCCAAGCGACATCCGCTAACCCCTGGGGAAAGTGGGGCGCGGAGGGGCGATCGCCCTGGAGCCAGGTTTGTCCTTGAGCCGCAACAGCGGTTGGGGTGGCTCCCAACCAGTGATTAAACAAAGCAATATCGTGAATCGCTAGATCCCACAGGGCATCCACATCAGGACGCACAGGCCCCAGATTGGTGCGAGTAGCGTAGCCGTAGCGCAGCGCGCCTAGCGGCTGGTCTGCCAAGAAGCGCTGTCCCGTTTGCACTACTGGATGAAACAGGTAAGTGTGGTCAATGACTAACTGCAGTCCCTGATCGGCTGCCAGCTCACACAGTTCCTCGCATTCGCTCACGTCCAGCGTTAAAGGCTTTTCCGCCAGGACGTGTTTGCCGTTCTTCAAAGCCGTTTTGATCAGGTCGTAGTGGGTGGCCGCTGGAGTGGCAATTACGACTGCCTCCACTTGCTCATCCGCCAGCACCCTTTCCGGATCTGTCGTTAACAAAACCCTGGCAGGCAAATCAAATTTGTCACGAATCAGGTCGTGCTGTTCGCCTTGCGGCTCTACTACCGCCGCGATCTCAACTGCGGGCAGCGCCAGGAAATTGCGCAGCAGATGGTGGCCCCAGCGTCCGACCCCAAACTGGGCTAACCGTATGCGATCGCTGTTCATCGTGACTCCTTCCCAGGCTCAATTCACCGTCGTCATCGTTCAATAGCTGATAGCCAGGCCCATCATTCCAGCCGATAGCGCTGTCATGCCAGCATCTTGACAGTGATGCCAGGCTCCCTGTTCTCAACATGCCCGCTTAGGGCAGGAACTTCCACGTGTCCCGAGGCTTCTATCACGTCATCTAGACAAATATTGATGGAACACTCAGTGGAAAAATTTACCCACCGACCAGAGCAGATAGGTTGTATCATTCACATCCATACGGAACTCACTCCCATTCATGGCGTTGACCCAGGTGCCGCGATCGCGGCCTGTCAAATTCGTTCCAGTGTTCTCGAACATGGTGACCTTTAAGGAGCAGCTTCTATGTGCGGCATTGTTGGTTATATCGGCACGCGCCCGGCAAGCGATATTTTGATGGAGGGGCTGCAAAAGCTGGAGTATCGCGGCTACGATTCGGCTGGGGTCGCCACAGTACTGGAAGGGGAACTGGCCTGTGTGCGCGCCAAGGGCAAACTGCAAAACTTGGCGGATAAGCTAGCCGGCATGGAAAACCCATCGCGGCTCGGCATTGGTCACACCCGCTGGGCCACCCACGGGAAGCCGGAAGAGCATAATGCCCATCCCCATACCGATACCTATCGCCGCATTGCCGTGGTACAAAACGGCATTATTGAAAACTATCGCGAACTGCGAGAAACCCTGAAGGCAAAGGGACATGAATTTCGCTCGGATACCGACACCGAAGTGATTCCCCACCTGGTGGCAGAAAATCTGAAGCATTTGACGGCGGCAGAGTCCATTGAAAAAGATCCGTTCTTTGAAGCCGTGCGCCAAAGCGTATCGCAGTTGGAAGGCGCCTTTGCGCTCGCCGTCATCAATGCCGACTATCCGGACGATTTGATTGTGGTGCGTCAGCAGGCGCCTTTGGTGATTGGCTTTGGCCAAGGAGAATTTTTCTGCGCGTCGGATACGCCAGCGATCGTGCCCCATACGCGGGCGGTGTTGCCGCTAGAAAATGGTGAGTTGGCCAAACTCACTCCCATGGGAGTTGAAGTCTATACCTTCGACGGCGATCGCCTCAAGAAGCGGCCCTTTTCCCTTAATTGGAATCCCATCATGGTGGAAAAGCAGGGCTTCAAGCACTTCATGCTCAAGGAAATCTACGAGCAGCCCGGGGTGGTGCGCACCTGTTTAGAGCATTACTTGGACAACGGCTGGAGTCGCGATCGCGGCACCTCGCCCGTCACCTTGGGACTGGCTGACGATTTATTAGACGGCGTGGAATCGGTGCAGCTTGTAGCTTGCGGAACCAGTTGGCACGCTAGCTTGGTAGGCAAATACCTGATTGAGCAGTTGGCAGGCATCCCTACCCAAGTGCAGTATGCCTCAGAATTCCGCTACTCGCCGGCACCCATGACCCGCCACACCTTGACCATCGGGGTGACTCAATCCGGCGAAACGGCGGATACCTTAGCGGCTCTCGAAATGGAGCAGCAGCGACGCCAAGATGTCCATAATCCGGCCTTGGCACCCCGCATGTTGGGCATCACGAATCGCCCCGAAAGCTCCCTCGCTCGATTAGTGCCGCATATCATCGATACCCACGCCGGCATCGAAATTGGCGTCGCCGCCACCAAAACCTTTGTGGCTCAGGTCATGGCTTTCTACTTCCTGGCGCTGGATTTAGCCTATCGCCGGCAGACCCTATCACCAGAGCGCATTGAAACCATTATCGAAGGTTTACGCCAACTACCGGCCAATATTGAATTAGTGCTGGAAAGCCAAGAGCGCTATATCGAAGAACTGGCCCATGAATTCGGCGAAACCCAAGACTTTATCTTCCTAGGACGGGGCATCAACTTCCCGATCGCCCTGGAGGGAGCGCTAAAACTGAAGGAAATCAGCTATATCCATGCTGAAGGCTATCCCGCTGGCGAAATGAAACACGGCCCGATCGCGCTGCTCGATGCCAAAGTGCCCGTGGTGGCGATCGCCATGCCTGGTGCCGTTTACGACAAGGTATTGTCCAATGCCCAGGAGGCCAAGGCTCGGGACGCCCAGCTAATTGGCGTGGTGCCACTGGATGATGAAGAAGCGGAGTTTACGTTTGATTCCCTACTGCCCGTCCCCATTGTGGATGAGCTGATTTCCCCGATCCTCACGGTGATTCCGCTGCAGTTGCTGGCCTATCACATCGCCGCCCGCCGTGGTCTAGATGTCGATCAGCCCCGTAACCTGGCGAAAAGCGTGACGGTAGAATAGGGGACTAAGGGCCGGCGATCACGCCCATTGAGTGATGTTGCCTAAATCAGTCTGAGTGACTGATTTGAGAGGGCTGACGAGCGATCGCTGGGTTCTTAAAGGTCGTGTTTCTCAACCGGTGCCCACTCATGACGACGCTGTTGGAAACCTTGCAAAGCCAAAAGAAACAGATTCTGGAAATTGCGGATCACTATGGAGCCAGCAATATTCGGGTGTTTGGCTCGGTGGCGCGGGGCGAAGCGCATGCGGATAGCGATATCGATCTACTCGTTGACTTAGAGCCAGGGCGAAGCCTATTGGATCACATTGGCCTAATGCAAGACTTAGCCGATCTGCTGGGGCGATCCGTAGATGTTGTGGAAACAGACACGCTGCACGAAGTTATTCGTGATCAAGTCTTAGAAGATGCAATCGCTCTATGATTCCTGAAGACAAGCTGTACTTGAGCAATATCTATGAAGCTGCTCTCAAAATCGAGAGCTATACCCAAAGTGGGCAAGCGGCTTTTATGAGCACCCCAATCATTCAAGATGCGGTAATTCGAAACTTTGAAATCATTGGCGAGGCGACTAAGCGCTTGTCAGATGAGTTGAAGCAGGAGAACTCAGAGCTGGCCTGGCGGCAAATGGCCGGTTTTAGAGACGTTTTAATTCATGATTATATGAAGGTGAAACTTACTCGGGTTTGGGAAGTCATTGAGCAAGATTTACCCGCGCTAAAGCACCGAATCAAAAGTCTGCTGGATAGTTTGGAGGCAGGCTAATGCCACACGTGATGTTCAATTTCGTTTATGGCAAAGTGCTTTAGCCCATGACACCGCTTCCTGGTGGTTGTGGCTTGTCGTATCGCTGCTCGCTGTGGTTCAGCCGTCGAACAGCTTTGCAACCTTGCCAAGTCGGTGACAGTAGAATAAAAGCGCTGATGGTTGCGGAGATCTCTGGCATGGTCGCCACCAAACTGACGCTAGCCGATTATCTGAGTCTGGAAGATGGCCCGGAAGGCCGCTGCGAGTTTGTGGACGGAGAAATCATTGAGATGCCGCCAGAGAGCGAAGAAAATGTCGTGATTGCCAGCTATTTGGTGGCTCAATTTTTGCGGCGATTCCCCTTTGACTGGGTGCGGCAAGGAAGGACGGAGTTAGTCATTTCGGGTCGAGTGCGAGTGCCTGACTTGATGCTGCTAGGAGACGATTTAACCAAGGCACTTGTAGGCAAAAGCCGCAGCACGATTACGGAAGAGATGCCTGCACCATTGTTAGTGGTGGAGGTGGTGTCACTGGGAAAGGTGAATGAAGATCGCGATTATCGCTACAAGCGATCGGAGTATGCGGCGCGGGGCATTGGCGAGTATTGGATTATTGACCCCAGTCGCGACAAGGTAACTGTGTTGACGCTGGTGGATGGGTTGTACGAGGTGCAGGAATTAACGGGGGATGGCGCGTTCTCCTCGCCCCAATTTCCCGACTTCACGTTCTCCGTTGCTCAGCTCTTGAAGCTGCGCGGGGAAGCGTAAAGCGAAGGCTTCTTTCAGGTTAAGAAAATTCTGCAAAGGGATGATTTTCAGGCTATTCCTGGGCTAGCGTGGTGGGCATCAATAAGAGATCTGAATCAGCTGTTGGACGTTTGATCGCGATTGGTTTGGCATTGATGACGGTTATCGAATTGTGATTCCACGCGATCCATTTGCTGAGCCGACAGCAGCAGGAAGCTGATACTTGTATTGCTTAAAGGAGAGGAGCAATCGAATTGCGAAGGGTGCGAAAACTTTTACCAAGTTCGGAAAATCAACAACAGCAAAAATAAAGATAGAAAGTCAGATGAAATCACCGTTAAACAACAGGAATACTAATTAGCGCTTCTAAAACCACAGGACACCAGGAAAATTTCCAATGAGAAATGTCAAAAAAATAAAATTATTCAATTTCAAGAGGTTTCATAGTTTTGAAATCAACTTCAATGAACATATGAATCTTCTGGTTGGAGATAATGAGTCCGGAAAGAGCACAATACTACTTGCCTTAGATATTGTATTGAGGGGTAGCCGAAGTAAAGTTGAAACAATAGGGCTTGATAAACTAATAAACAACCATGTTGTTGAGCAATTCATGATTGAGCATGGAGGTGTTGAAAGCCTGCCATCCATGGTTATAGAGGTTTATTTAAATGAACAAAATGACCCTGATCTAAACGGCAAAAATAACTCCGATGGATTAGTTTGTGATGGCCTTCGATTATGTTGTTCGCCCATTGATGAATTTCTAGGAGAAATAGGTGAGATTCTCTCACAAGAAAACCCAATTTTTCCGTTTGAATATTATTCAATAAGTTTTTCTACTTTTTCTGGCGAGCTCTATACTGGAAATAGAAAGTTTCTAAAGCATCTATTTGTCGATAATTCTCAGATAAATAATGATTATGCTGCACGTGAGTATACAAAAACAATTTACAATTCAAATGTAGAAATTAATGAAAAAAATTTCCATCAAAACGAATATAGAAGGTATAAGTCTAATTTTAAGGTAAGTGTGTTATCCGACTTAAACGAAAAATTAGGGAGTTATGGATTTGATATTAGAACCGACACAAAATCCAATTTAATTACAGATTTGACAATCACTGAGGATGGCGTGTCTATCGAAAATAAAGGAAAAGGTAGACAGTGCTTCATAAAAACAGAATTTGCGCTTCAGAAAAATAATATTGAGCAAAGTTTAGATGTTCTGCTATTAGAAGAGCCTGAAAATCATCTAAGTCATACTAATATGAGAAAACTGGTTCAACGAATCTCTGAGACAGAAAATAAGCAGATTTTTGTCGCGACACATAATAGCTTAATTTGTACTAGGTTGGATCTCAGAAAAGTTATTATGCTAAATAGCCTTAGTGAGAATTCTGCTACCCTAGAAACTTTACCTGAAGAAACGGCAAAGTTTTTTATGAAAGCCCCTGACAATAATATTTTAGAATTTATATTGTCGAACAGAGTCCTCCTAGTGGAGGGAGATGCCGAATATATATTGATTGACTCTATTTTTAAAAACACAACCGGGCAAAAGTTAGAGGAATTAGAGGTTCATGTTATTTCTGTGGGGGGTACGAGCTTTAAGAGATATCTAGATATAGCTAAAATCCTCAATATTAGAACCGCAGTTATTCGAGACAACGATGGAGATCATGAAACTAATTGTATCGAACGCTATCTGCAATACCAAGAGGAGAACATAAAAATCTTCTTTGATGAGAACAACAACAATAGTACATTTGAAATCTGTTTTTACGAAGTTAACAAAGAAGTTTGTGATGAGCTTTTTGAGCCAGGAAGGAGAACGCTAACTGTGCAAGATTATATGCTAAGCAATAAGGCTGACTCGGCTTTCGAGCTGATGAACAAGAAGGCACGCGAACTAGTCGCTCCTGAGTATATAAGGAAAGCAATTGAATGGATAAAAGAATAATACTTGCCGTAGCCGGTTCAGGTAAAACCAGCTTAATCGTTGATAAGCTAAACCCAGAAAGCAAGTCATTGATATTGACTTATACCGATAATAATTTCAATAATTTAAGATCCAAGATACTTAAAAAGTTTGGTCGTTTTCCTCAAGGAACACAACTTTTCACTTATTTTAGTTTCTTATACCGCTTTTGCTATAAACCTTTCCTGTTTCATGAGTTCCCAGCTAAAGGAATTTCCTGGGATCCTCCGCCTGGATACACACTTAAATTAAGTAGAACTGATCCTCGTTACTATATAAGTTCTAGTTCAAGACTATATCACAATCGCTTAGCGAAAATACTTGAGGTGAGGGGCATATTGCCTCTTATTAACCAAAGATTTGAAAAATACTTTGAGAATTTATTTGTTGATGAAGTTCAAGACTTTGCAGGTCATGACTTTAACTTATTAATGAATATATGCAATTCAGGCATCAACATTACTTTGGTTGGAGACTTCTTTCAGCATACATTTGATACAAGCAGAGATGGTGCTGTCAATAAGAACTTATATGAAGACTTAGGTGCGTATAAATCACGTTTTACTAGAGCCGGAGTTCATGTGGATTCTCAAACATTGAGCCATAGTTATAGATGTAGTCCAATATTATGTAATTTTGTGACGAAAAAAGTTGGGATATCTATCTTTTCTCATAGAGATGATGAAACTAGAATTCTCTTGATTGAAGATATGGAATTGATGGAAGAGAAGTTTTATTGTGATGAAACTGTTAAGTTGTTCTATCAAAACCATCATCAATATTTTTGCTATTCCCAAAATTGGGGTGCTTCGAAAGGAGAAGATCATTATCATGATGTATGTGTTGTTTTAAATAAAAATAGCTATAACTTATTCAAGGCTGGAAAGTTGAATGAGTTAAATGTAAAGACGCGAAATAAACTTTATGTTGCATGCACAAGAACTAGAGGTGATCTTTATCTGATATCGGATCAAATGCTTAAAATATATAAATGAAAGCGGTGCCTGCCACAATGTATTAACAGGGGTATCGCCCATTTTTATCCCTGGATCTAGAGCCTCATCGGTGCTATCCCAGTCGCTTTAGAAGATTCTCAGGCACGCTATATCGATTATCTAAAGAAGAAATGTGCTTGAAGATAGACCTAATCCGATAAAGACCAAGTCAGCTCAAACCCCGGTAAAATGGCTTCCCCAGACAACCGAGCCGGAAATGGGGCTTTTTCAACCATGGCTGCCGGTCGGTAAATCTCGACTTCTCGTCCTTGGGGATTAATTAACCAGCCCAACCGCAGACCACTGGCTAAATACTCTGCCATTTTTTCTTGCAACGGCGGCAAAGCATCCGTCTTAGACCGCAGCTCAATAACAAAGTCAGGGCATATCGGCGGAAATCCGGCTTTCTCTTCCGGCGATAATGCCTCCCACCGAGTGCTTTCTATCCAAGCTGCATCCGGCGAGCGATCGCCGCCTCCCGGTAGTTTGAATAACGTTGATGAGCTAAACACTTTGCCCAATTTAGACTGTCGATTCCAAAGCGCTAAATCGGTGATCAAACCAGCTTCTCGTTCTCCGCTTTCTCCCCCTACCGGCGACATAATGACTAACGCTCCTGAAGCTGATCTTTCTAATGGTGTATTTGGATTAGCTTCACACAATCGGTAGAATTGCTTATCGGTCAATTCCACCTGATCCAGACTCAAAACCATGGGAAGACCAGACATGTCAGTAACCTTGTTCTACGATCCTCTAGCCCAATTCTAATCTCTAAAAATCGTTCACCGATCAATCGGTTGACTGCCTTGCCTGTCTCGCACCCGCCCGGTGATCGCTTCAAACTCTCCCAAGCCGCTAAAGTCAGCTCATCAAGCTCAAGCATGTCACCGGAAAATTCCACCTGAAATGTGCTTTGTCGTTGGGCTCTCTGCCGCTCTCTGCCTGAGCCCGCTATCCCTGTTCCACAACTAATCCACAATCCTAAAATCGCCCGCTACTCCTAACCGCGAGCAGTCGTCATGCCCTGCCAATTCGAGCCAATCGTTTTAGTTATTAAAAATCTCTGGAAGAGTGGCGGGCTACCTTTGCTATGCGGTCATTTCAAAGTTTTTTGAGTTGTAAACTAACCAACTGTGAGATTCGTCATGGGATCTGATAAATCAGATGATGCATGATCCAATGTCCCTATTGCGAACACCCGCAAGCACAGCGAACCTATGCAATTGTCCGGCAACAGATCGGACGTTGGCACCGCCGTCAGAATAAATTCGGCAAACTCTGGGAGCAGACAAAAGTAACAACTCGGTTGGGAGTGAGCTACTTCAACTGGATACGGACACACTCTTGCTCCCACGATACAGCAGCGCCAAGAGCTGGATTAGCTTCGCAGCCTTGAAGCAGCTTCGCTCTCTTCAGCATTAGTTTATGAATATGAAGATTTGCTGAAGTGAGCTGTTCAAGGCTTTTTGAAAGAGGTTTGATCCTCTAATCTACTTGCCAATGGCACATATTCATGAAGTCTTCAGGAAGATAATCTTGCTGTGAAGTTACAGTCTCGTGGAACAGCGACTTTTGTTTAAGGCTTTTTGACCAATAAGTTTTAGCCCGGTTTAATACACCGGTTGATTTGAGATAGGATTCCTAAGCTTTCTCAAATTAAAGTTCATGTTTGATAACTTCAACTTTTATAAAGTGAAAGACGATGACCAAGTCCACCAAGAATCTTGGTTCAATCAGCATTGATTTGGAAGTGTTGAGCCTATTTGCTTTTAGGCTTTCGAGCATATTTGTGATTTTTTGCTGCGGATTTATCGTGCGGGAAATGGAGATTTTTCCTTATCAATTTTTTACTGCAGCAAAAGCCGGATTCAACCAAGTCCGTGATTCTCTGACTGGCCGTCTTCCCTGGTATTACACCCGCTTAGAAACGCCCTTTCCCCAAGTTGAAAGTTCTGCCAATCAGCCTTATCCAGGTCTCAATCTGGTCACAAAATTGGCTGCTGACCACAACCTCTCAGCGGAGATTATTGATTTGGACGGCAATAGTTTGCACTCCTGGGACGTTAATTGGTTTGAAATGTGGCCTGATCCGCAGCACTTGCCAGAGGAGTCGATTCCTAGGAAAAAGCCGGGCACCCATATTCATGGCGCCGTGGTAATGGAAAATGGCGATTTAATTTTCAATTTTGAGAACCTAGGGCTTATTCGTATAAACCCTGATGGGGAAGTCGTCTGGCGATTGGATTACATTACTCATCATTCCATCCACCGCCATAATGACGGGAATCTATGGGTCTCAGGTCGCCAATACCATACCGAGAAAATTTCTCGTTTGCCACATCTTGAACCGCCATTTTTTGAAGAGACCATTTTAGAAGTCACTCCAGACGGCGAGATTTTAAGAGAGTGGTATGTGGCTGAGATTTTACGTGAGAATGGCTACGACGGGCTGCTTTATTTAGGCACCCTTGACAACACATCCACCTACGTAACCGAAAACACCGATATATTTCATTTAAACGACGTTGAACCGTTTCCCCTAACGATGGAAGAAGATTTCTTTCAGCAAGGCGACGTCATGGTTTCACTTCGCAATATCAATGCCGTTTTTGTGTTTAACTCAGAAAATAATGAAATTAAATTTATGAGTTCTGGTCAATTCGTCAGGCAGCACGATCCAGACTTTATAGATGGCAATACAATTTCTGTTTTTGACAACAACAATAACAGCGCCCTAACGCCTGAAGAATTACAGAGTCGTATTCTAATCATCTCGGCCAGGGAAAACTCTAGCGAAGTTTTTTTTGAAGGCACGCCAGAGAATCCCTTCTTTACTCACATCATGGGCAAACATCAGTGGCAGGCCAATGGCAATTTATTGATTACAGATTCAGTTTCTGGAAGAGGTTTCGAAGTTGATCAGCAAGGCAACATAGTTTGGCAGTATGTCAACTACGTGGATGACGGCGTTGTCGGTATTGTTGAAGAGGTGCAGCGTCTTCCATTGGAGTACAACCAGCTTTATTTAGAACAAGAATAAATTCTTAATTTAATATGGCTGATGAGATTGTTCGAGATAAAGCACTTTTAAAGAGCTCATGCAGATTTTTTTGGGGAGGTTAGCTGACAATGCTTTTATCTTTTTTGACTGTAGCTATAATTTCTTTTTTGCTAACGATTCTGCTGCAGATGCCCGCGATGGCATATGTTGGTCCTGGCGCAGGAATCGCTGCAATTGGCGCCCTCATTGCCATTGTTATTGCCGTTATTGCGGCGATATTTGGTTTTGCCTGGTATCCCATAAAACGACGCTTGCGCAAGCATAAAGAGTCGCAAAAACAGTCGCAGAGTACTGACGATCGCGTCAAGCAAGGAAAAAGTCAATGAGCGCATGGGTCGGTGCAGTACTGCTAGTCATCATTTTCGTTGTTTTGATTCAGGCTTTAGGCCTAATCAAACGAGGTGAGAAAGTTGTCTCCATTGCCATCGAGTCGCTGGATATTATTGGTTCCCCTAGATTAAGCGATGAGGAAAAAGAGTCCAGACTGCAGCGTAATTCCAAAAGGCTATTCGGCTTATTTTTTATGCTGGCCTGTGGTGGTGCGATCGCGATTCTAGTACCCGTAGGAATCATATGGCTGGGTGAACAAGTCGGCTGGCTCTCGCTTAAATCCACTTTGGACACCACGATTTCACCTGTTTTTATAATCGCCAGCACGCTTTGCTTTTTCTTGGTGATTTACTTAAAGCCTCGCTTCATTCCTAACTCTGATTCTTCGACAGGTAGTTATTCAAAGCTCGACCAAAGCCTCCATCAAATTGCGTTCAAAACGTACGATGCGCAAAGTGCCTTAGCTAATTTTGAAGATAGGCGTTTTTCTGAACAACTGAATCATTTTCGGGCAGCTAGACCCGTTTTTATCACCGCTCTGCCGCGCGCAGGAACAACTCTGCTGCTTGAATGTTTGGCTAAATCACCCGAGTTTGCCTCTCACTGCTATCGAGACATGCCGTTTGTGCTTATTCCCTGTCTTTGGAATAGCTATTCTCAGATTTTTCAGCGCGATGTGAAGGCTCAGGAGCGCGCCCATGGCGATGGTATGAAAATTAGCCCAGATAGTCCTGAAGCGCTAGAAGAAACCTTATGGAAAACATTTTGGCAGAGGCATTACCATCCAGAGCGAATTATTCCCTGGAGTCATGAGAGAAATGAGGAGTTTGAAAATTTCTTTCACTCTCATATGCGCAAGATTTGCTTACTACGCTGTATCAAATCGCCAGACTTTACTCGCTATGTGTCGAAGAATAATGCCAATATTGCCCGCATCGGGTTGCTGAGTTCACTCTTTCCAGACGCCACGATTATGGTTCCATTCCGTCATCCTCTGAATCATGCCGCCTCGCTTTTACAGCAGCATCTCAATTTTTTGTCAATTCATCGAACTGATGCGTTTGCATCGGAATACATGAGCGCTATTGGACATTACGATTTTGGGCAAAATTTGCGTCCCATTGATTTTGCTGGCTGGCTTGATCAGCGTCAATCTCAGAATGCTGAGTCAATCGTGTTTTGGCTGGAATATTGGGCGGCTAGCTATACTCATTTACTTAAGGAAAAGCAGGGATCTGTGAATTTCTTGAACTATAATTCTCTCTGCGAAAACCCTCAAGCAGGGCTTAAAATTATCGCCGATGTGGTCAATGCGAGTGATGCAGAAGCACTCATAGAACATGCCAGCCGCATAGGAAACCCGAGACCCAAGCAAATTGATACTGGCGTTTTTCCAAAGTCTTTACTTAAAGAAGTAGACGATATCTATGGTGCTCTCAAGCAGATGTCAATTAATGGTTAAATACTCGCAAATCCGTTAAATTTTCGAGTGCTTGTGGTAAAAATGTCAAGGTTATAGTAGTCGAGTCTGAATCGCTAACTGCTGATTTTGTCGTGAACTTTACTAAGTTGTATCCACAGCTCTGCTTGTCAACTTTGTCACCCTTAAAAAGCGCCATCTTGCCTGAACCGCATCTGGCAAATACGGCTACTTCATTGTTGATGACGATTGAGATCCACTAAAGTTTGACTTAAAACTCGAATTGGATCGCGGGACTCGGCTGAAAAGAGAGAGAAGTCGATGGGTCCCCAATTAGTATGGACGCTTTCAGCCAATTGCAGCAGGAGTGGATGACGCAGCCGCACCCGTTCTGGAGTTCGCAGGACGAAGAGAGGAACTTGGGATTGCCCGGCTCCAGCAATGAGCGTCCACTCACAATCCTGTAGCCAAGTTTTGACGGCAGGGGATAGGTGTGCTTTGAAGCCCTTCAGGCGATCGCGCTGAGCCAGCACATCACCCCAGCGAAAGCTAAAGTCGGCAGGAATTGCCATGAATGTAAAGCCTAGATTTCCACTTTCCGAGTGTAACTTTTCTAGCTTTAGCGATCTCTGAAAACTCTATGTATGCTTAACAAGCTTAAAAATATGTTTGACTCAGCAAAACAACTCATCATTTCGTCGTCATTTTTTGACAGTCGCCCTTTCCTGGCCAAGCGAAGTCTGGTCGAAGCGCGCGAGCGTCACTCATTGGCTCAACGTCTTTTCCAAAATTTCAGTGGCGGGTTCAACAATGGCCCAGGTGCCATCGGGCTGGCGACGCATGGCGGCAAACTGCAACACATCGCTGCGGGCGATTACCTGACCAGCTTCGACGGCGCCTAGCCGAGGCCGAGTCACTCCACAAAGCCGAAAGAGATAAGCCGGCACTTCGGGACTGGTATAAGCAACACAGCTTTCACCATCGGTGGGCTGTAGCTCACCGTCAAACGGCGCCTTGACGGTGCTACCGTTCAAATCAATGGAAATATCACCTAAGCTGCCGATGACTTGAAAGCCTCCAATTTCGCTGCCGGGCTTTAGCTGCCAGTCTTGCTGCAGGGGAATTTGCCGTGGCGGCACCTCCGGCGATGACAGGCTGCAAGCTCCCAAACTAAGCAGTCCCAGGCAGGAAATTATTCTGAAGGCAATAAACTGAATTCGTAGACGCGATCGCATAGCTTTCTCGAATCGACTGTAGACCAGTGCATCTTATGAATGGATGCTAGAAACCTTGTAGAACAGGCATTGTTGCACCGTCATGCTCCATCAGCCACGGAGCTGCCTCCCTGCTGTTGAAGCACCCAATAGTTAAATGACGACCACCATTCATTAAGTGCCAGATTGCCTCTTCAGCAACTCATCTTCTTATATCTTTAAACCAGGGTATTGGGCCGAGACATCTTTTTGAAAAAGCATTTGGGCCGGATTTACGCCGTTGAATCCGCATTTGCCCCCTGATCGCCAAATTCAGGAAAACCGAATTCAACATCCCCCAAATTTGAAAGATGCCAGGGAGCTTTTGCGTGAGTCCCAGTAAGAAAATTTGCGTGTGACCATTTTATAGATTTGGCGGCTTTCTAAGCTGGTTGGCTGGGGGCCGAAATACCTTGCTTTTCATCTTCTATGCCTTTCTAGCTTTCGTATCCTGCGTAGCGTTTTCCCCGCATCAAACTCGCTTACGATACCTAAAGTTTTAGTCGCTGCTAATGCAAACCTCTTTTCAGCGAATTGTCACCGGCATTTTCATCTTTTTGCTGACCGTTACTGTCGCAGTTATGGGCTACGTTAGCGCCGGCTGGACGCTGTTGGACGCCATTTATATGGTGGTCATCACAATTTTTGGGGTGGGCTATGGCGAGGTGCAGCCTCTGACGTCTGCCCCACTCAAAGTTTTCACTATTTTGGTCATCATTGCCGGGGTCTTATCGGTGGCGTACACCGTGTCTGGCTTTGTGCAGCTCATCACCGAAGGCGAAATTCGCAAGCTACTCAATACCAAACGCATGAACAAAGACATTGAGCAGTTAGAACAGCACGTTATCATTTGTGGCTTTGGCCGTATTGGTCAAATGCTGGCCCGCCAACTCAAGGCTGCCCACCAGCCGTTTGTGGTGATTGACAACAATTCCGATCGCATTGAACTGGCTCGCGAACAAGGCTATCTGCTGTTTTTAGGCAACGCCACTGATGAAACCAATCTGGAGACGGTGCAGCTTAGAAAAGCGACTACTCTCGCGACGGTGCTACCAAATGATGCGGCCAATGTATTTATTACCCTCACAGCCCGGGAAATGAATCCTCAGCTAGTGATTTTGGCTAGAGGCGAAATTCCCTCGACGGAGAAAAAGCTGCGGCTGGCCGGTGCTGATCATGTTGTGCTGCCAGCAACGATTAGCGCTGCCCGCATGGCCCACCTGATCACGAATCCATCAGCGGTGGATTTTCTAGCTCAAACTGACGGGCAAGCCAGCTTAAACGAGCTATTAGCAGAACTAGACATCCAAATTCAAGAGATGCCCATCCAAGCTGCCCTCGTAGGCGGCACGGTTGGAGATGTGGAAGTGCGCGGCAAGGGCACCTTCATCATTGTGGCGCTGCGTCGCGCTGAGGGCGAAGTGATTGTCCATCCTCAACGAAATTTGTATCTCTCTAAAGGCGACACCTTGATGCTGATGGGCCACCAGGGCGACATGCCGAATTTTGCTCAACAAGCCGCCCTCAAGCGAGAAATGCGCTATCGAGGCGCCCGCATTCGGCGCTGAGCGATCGCCTGCCGAGCTTCAGCACTGCTGTATAAAAGTATGAATTCGCAAGCTACCAACCAAAGGGAGATGTTCAACCTCCCACCTCAACGGAGCGCCTGAGCCGGGCAAGCATCCTACTGATAGTGGGTTCATATTCAAGTTCGGCAATGCCGGAAAGACCTTTAATGCATTGGGGCGGACGCGTCGTCATCAGACTGTTTCGGGGCTTCCATCAGCGACGCCGGCATCATCATTGATCCGCCAGATTGGCCGTCATCGTCATCGTCTGGTTTTGCCACTTGCGTCACGTATACTTCAACGTCTCGCTGGATGACTTCTTCAACTTGATTAGAGAAATCGGGAAAAGCCGCGGTGTGGGTAGGATATTTTGAATAGCGGCCACTCAGTTGTGAAAACTGCCAGCCGTAGGTTTTCAAGGATTCCACCGTGCGCCGGTAGTGGTACCAGCGCTCGCCATAGTGAAAAAATTCTTCAACCGCGGCGCTAACTGCAACGGTGGCACTCAAGCCAATGGTCAGTACATCGACGGCTATACGTAATCGGCGATTTTGGTCACTGACGTTGAGCCCAATCAAAATTGGTACAATAACGCCCAGAACAATGGCTGAGAGGCGGAGGCGATAGTGACGATCGCGACAGGTGTTGGCCTTTTTTTCCATCCACAACACCTGATCAAGCCACCGTGAGCTGAGAAATTTGCGCTGAATTGGCGTCAACTCTAGCTGCCCAAACAGTTCTTTAAAGTCTTCCTTGAGAAACTCGATATACGGATCTTTCTTGGCCATTGAGGTCACCCTTAATTCCGTTGGTCTGCTGGCGATCGCCACTCTCTTTTGTAACCGCGATTCCCCGCCACAATGCCGTTTATGGCAAATAATTTATGTTTGATGTCGGTTCACAGCCTTTAGTGTCGGAGATGCCTACTCAGAATCGGGCGCGGCCATAGCCTGACCCGCCAGCCAGCCGGTTGTCCAGGCACTTTGAAAGTTGAAGCCCCCGGTCACGCCGTCGATGTCCAACACTTCGCCCGCCAAATAGAGCCCTGGACAGCGACGACTCGCCATCGTTTTGAAATTCACCTCCGACAGCTTGATGCCGCCACAGGTGACAAATTCATCTTTGAACACTCCCTTGCCCTGAATCGTAAACGTGCCGCGAGCGATCGCTTCTACCAGTTGATTCAGCGCTTTTTTGGATAGGTTGGCCCAGGTCGCCGTGTCGGCTAATCCCCCCTGCTGCACCCAATAACGCCACAGTCGCTTGGGCAAATCAAACGGACAGTAATTGGCGATCGCCCGCTTTGCAACTGTTTGCTTGGTCAGCAGCAGCGTCTCACGCACTGCATCGGCCGTGAGAGCGGGCAGCCAATTCACTGTCAAAGTTGCCCGATAGTCAGCCTCGTGCAGCGCGCGCGCCCCCCAAGCTGAAAGCTTCAGCACGGCGGGACCGCTCAGTCCCCAATGGGTGATTAACAGCGGTCCCGATTGGGTAAGGTTTTTGGCCTGGGGCACCGTCAGTTTTGCGATTACCGGGTCGACGGCAACACCCGCCAACTCATGCAGCGATCGCTGGGGAATGTTGAACGTAAACAAAGAGGGCACAGTCGGCGCAACGGTGTGTCCCAGCTTTTGTGCAATGCGATGACCGTGGGGGCTACTCCCGGTGGCGAGCAGCAGGCGATCGCCGCTTAACCGCTCGCCTGACTTTAGCGTTACAACAAATTCGCCAGCGGTTTTCTCAACCGCTGCCACCATCGCCTTTGTCCTCAGGGTGACGCCGACGCGCCGCGTCTCGCTTAGTAGGCAATCGACAATCGTGCCGGAATCATCCGTCGTCGGAAACATGCGGCCATCAGCCTCAGTTTTGAGCCGTACGCCGCGTCGCCGATACCAGTTCACCGTATCCTGCGGCTGAAATCGCGAAAAGGCTCCCCGCAGCGCCTTGCCCCCGCGAGGATAGTGCTGCACCAGCAGCGCTGGATCAAAACAGTGATGGGTAACGTTACAGCGGCCACCCCCAGAAATTCGCACTTTGCCCAGCGGTTTAGCAGCGGCTTCGAGCAGCGTAACCTGAGCGTCGGGAGCCGCTGCCGCACAGGCGATCGCACCAAAAAAGCCGGCTGCTCCTCCACCAATTACAATAACTTGCGGCTGTTTTGCCATACCCCATCCCCATGCGCAGCTTTTATTATGGCCGGGCCGCGAGGTTTTTATACCGCCAACATCCTGAAGCTGGCGTTCAGCTAATCTGGGTGGCGAAAAAAGCCAGCCGCTATTGTCTAGATGCAGACCTTGGTCACCCCGCAGCTCTTCAGCCCTACGCAGACCGGCTGTTCCCTTGCCAAAATACAGCCAGAATTAGCTCGTTACCAGGCTTACAGCGATTTTCGATGTTGCATGTGAAACCGCGGTCATCTCAATAGCCTCAGTTTCACCATCCGGAGCTCAAGAAAAGAGAACCGGTATCGTGTAAAGCGCTCTCTGCTAATCAACAGGATTTTCCCTCATTCGCTGCGCCAGGATTCCGAAGGGTAATGAGAATACGCAGAGGCAGAGCCAATTGTCTCAAGCTCAAAGAGACAGAGGCAAGGTAAACCAGAATCTGGTGCCTTGATTGAGTTCACTTTCAACGCCGATTTGGCCACCGTGGGCTTCGATAATTTGTCGGCAGATGTAGAGTCCCAGGCCTAGATGTAGCGGTTGACGATGGTTGAGGCCGCTGCTGTAACGTTCAAAGAGGCGATGATTGAAAGCCCCGGAAGCGGCTTTTTCGGTTTCTGGGCTGCCAATGCCTTGGCCATTATCGCTGATCGTACAGTAGACATAGTTGCCGTGGCGGATGGCGTCAAGCGTGATTTGCAGCCCAGGACGGTTGTGCTGCAAGGCGTTGGTGATGATGTTGTCGTAAACCCGCCGAACTTGCAAGGGATCGGCGATCGCCGGAGGCAGGTCAGCCGTAATCAATATTTGAGCCGTGCTCTGCGTTTGTTGCAACATCGATTGCCAATCAGGCATCGCCGTACAAATCAATTGCCGCAAGGAAATTGCCTCTTGATACAGCACGACTCCGGCCATATCTCGGCTATGGACCTCAAGTAGCGAATTGATCAGCTTCAGCTGCCGTTCGTGGCCCGCAATCATTTGGTGGACGGTGGCCGGTTCCAGCCAAAATTTACCATCGTGAGCCGGCAGGCTTTTAAGCAACATCAAGGTGCCTGTAACCGGATTCCGCAAGTCGTGAGACACCGCGTGGAGGAAAAGCTGTAGCTGTTGCCTTAATTCGAATTCGCGCAGTAGCAGTCGTTCATACAAATAGATGCCCATATCAGCTACGGCGAACACACAGAGCATGACTACCAAAAGAAAAATATGAATCGGCTGTTGCATTTCGGCAGGGATACCAGGAGAGTCAAATCGAAATACCAGCACGGATAGCCCAACGACGACCAGTAGGTTGACTTGGGAGATGAGATGCCACCGCCACTGCACCGGAATCAGCACGGCCTGAAACATAAACAATAAAATCCAGCCTGCCAAATCCAAAATAGTTTCGCCCATTAGCATGTATAAAATTTGAGGACTTAGTATCACCGCTGCTGAATAGCCGAGAAAACTCCACTGCAGCTTTTTCAAAGAGTCTGTGCGATGAAGCAAGATCAGGTTGAGCAGCAGGCCAAGCTGTTGGGCTGTAAAGAAGTAGGGATAAAACCGATATTGCTCCAGACTGGCTCCCAACAGTTCGCTGTCGCCACTAGTGAGCGCAGGCACAATCACCATTCCATTGACAATTGCCAAAATCGTCAGCAGCAGCATCGTAATCAACAGCGTCAGCCGGATGCGATCGCGAACAAACCGCTCTTGCCATCGCCGGTATTCTTTAGAGGACGGCGGCAGAACGAGCGACTGGGCGAGCTGGTGTCGTGCTCGTCGAAAGAATCGGACAATGCAGGACATAACTAAGCGATCGCGACTCCCAAAAAAGTAGGCAGTGTTTTCTTATCCTGGCGTAAATAACGCTCGCACACACCCCGCCGTCGGATCACCCAAACGGGTAAACAGGTGAGTAAAATAAGAGCCAGTTTCCGGTACAGGGATCATGAGCACGACGGATCTACCCCTGACACTGCTAATTGTGGACGACGACCCAATGATGCGACTAGGGTTGACGGCAGCGCTTAGTCAACAGGCCAATTTTACGATTGTTGGCGAGGCCCTTGATGGTCGCCAGGGAGTGGAGCAAGCCCGCGGTCTGAATCCCGATGTCGTGCTGATGGATGTTGGCATGCCGGGAATGGATGGGATTGCCGCAACTCAAACCATTAAGGCCCAGTTTCCCGATATGCGGGTGGTGATGCTGACTTCCCATACCGATGAAACCGAAATTATTGCCGCGCTCTCCAGCGGCGCGGATGCCTATTGCATCAAGGGGACAGATGTGGAGGCACTGGCAAATGCAATTCGAGTCGCCGCTTCTGGCGCCGCCTATCTTGATCCCCAAATTGCTCAACGGGTGATGCAAAATCTGACCCCCGCTCGCCCCAAGGCTGAGGGCAATGAAGGTTTACTTAGCGATCGCGAGAGTGAAGTGCTGCAGCTTATTGTGGAAGGCTTGAGCAATACGGAAATTGGCCAACAGCTTTACCTTAGCCCCAACACGGTCAAAACCTATGTGAAGGGCATTATGAACAAGCTGGTGGTGAGCGATCGCGTTCAAGCTGCTGTCGCCGCCGTCCGTCGTGGCTTAGTAGAATAATTTTTGCCCATCCTAAAGCTCGTCCGGGTTGACACCCAGTGCACGCAGCCGCTCAGGAGGAAAGCCTTTGAGGATCTTCCTTAGACTCAGGTGCAGCTTTGCATCGCCCATCTGATGCGTAACTCGCTGCATTATCTCCCTTGAAAAGACAGCAAAGCAGTGGCGGCAGACCTAAACCCATTTGCTGAGCCGCCGCCTTGGCGGAAGCAGAAACGATATTAGAAGAGTTTGTCGCCAAGTGGGACAAACTCTTCTCTGCGGTGAGCCAAATCTTTGGCTGCGTCACTGGGAAAACATCATTCCCATTTTTGACTACTCCATGGAAATCCGCCGCGTCATCTACACCACCAATGCCACAGTTCATCAGCAAACACTTCGTTCTCCAACGCTAACGAACACATTCTAGGTTTTTCCTAAAGAGTTGCGATCGCATTCATCAAACCGCGAAACCAGCGATCGACGAAGTCTGGGTTGCGCTGTCGGTAAAAGAGATAAGACTGTTCAATCTGCTGCTCAGCAATGGGCGCAATTTCAACTCGAAATGCCATACTTGCGCTGCATCTCTTGAGCAAAGTCTTCCACTGGGCGGTTTTATCCGGCGTTGACCTCATTTAGCCCTTGCTGAATATCAGCCGGTGTTTGGAGTTGATCGATGAGTTGCCTTAATTTCTCTGGGTCGAGATTGCCCGGTTCCAAGAAGGTAACGAGTACCTGAGCCTGTTCACTCACGTTCTCTGGCAGCGCTGAAAACTGGATTTGCCCGTCTCAATAAATGCCTTCGATGGTTTTTAGCATAGGAATCTTACAAAGCAATCTTTCTCACAGTTTAATCTGATCGAGTAGAGACGGGGCGATCGCATCCTCAACGAGAGGAATATACTGGTGACTATGAAACGTCAAGCCACTATCGACCTTCTCCAACAACACCGCTCAGCTTTAGACGGCTTTGGAGTCAAGTCTTTGGCGGTGTTTGGGTCTGTAGCGCGAGATGAAGCCCAGGACAGCAGTGACTTAGATGTTCTCGTAGAATTTGAAGGAAAAGTG
>JBCCJU010000005.1:0-63995 GCA_039027715.1 Cyanobacteria bacterium P01_C01_bin.120 | reverse complement strand
GCGATTTGGCCGCAAACGCCATCGAACTGGAGGCCAGCCTGTAGACTCGCCTGCGCCCCGGCATTACCACCCGTGAAATACAGGGAAATTTGAGTAGCTGTGCCTTGGAATTGTGCAGCCCCGAAGCCCCCGACTGGCGCTATGTGGCCGGTCGGTTGCATATCTGGGGATTGTGGAAAGATATCCGGGTGCAGCGGGGATACCAGTACGGCGGCTATGGCCGCACCGTGCAGGCCAAAGTATTGGAGGGGGAATACGATTCCCGCCTATCGCTTTATTCTGCTGCAGAGCTGGAAGAAGCTAATCGCTGGATCAACCCCGACTGGGATGCCGACTACGACTACGCCGGGGCGGTACTGCTGACGCAGCGGTATTTGCTGCCCAACGAACTACCCCAGGAGGCTTTTCTCACCTGTGCCCTGCTGCTGGCCTCTGGGGAAGCGCCCGAGGATCGCCTGGTTCAGGCCAAACAGTTTTATGAAGCCATTGCCCAGCGCAAAATCTCCCTGGCCACGCCGATTCTGGCTAACTTAAGGATTCCTGGCGGATCGTTGGCAAGCTGTTTCATTACGGCAATGGATGACAACCTGGAAAGCATTTTTGCCGGCATTCATGATGCGGCTCGAATTTCCAAGAATGGCGGTGGCGTCGGGGTGAATCTCTCCCGTATTCGGGCGACGGGCAGTTGGGTGATGGGCAAGCCCAATGCTTCGGGCGGGGTGGTGCCCTGGGTCAAGCTGCTGAACGATACCGCGATCGCAGTAAACCAGGGCGGACGCCGGGCCGGAGCCATCACCGTCAGCCTGGACATCTGGCACCTGGACCTGCCCGAATTTCTGGAAATGCAAACGGAAAACGGTGACCAGCGCCGCAAAGCCTACGATGTGTTTCCCCAACTGGTAGTCAGCGACGAGTTCATGCGGCGGGTCGAAGCAGATGCAGACTGGACGTTGGTTGACCCCTACGAAGTGCGGACCCGGCTAGGGATTGAGCTGGCGGAACTGTGGGGTGAAGCCTTTGACCGGGCCTACCAGCAGATCGAAGCAGTTCTGGAGGACACCCTTACCCTTTACAAGCGAATCGATGCGCGATCGCTGTTCAAACAAATCATGCGGGCTCAGTTGGAAACGGGGATGCCCTACCTGTGGTTCAAAGACACCGCTAATCGAGCCAACCCCAATCGCCACGCAGGCTACATTCCAGGCGGTAACCTCTGTCAAGAAAGCTGGTCGAACGTAAAGCCGGGGGCAGAAGCCCACACCTGCAACCTAGTCAGCCTGAATCTAGCCAATCTGGAGGATGACGAACGGGCCGACATTTGCGCCACCGCTGTGCGCATTTTAGACAACACCATTGACCTGACCAGCCCACCCTTTGCCGCCAGCGCCACCCATAATACCAAGTACCGCACCATTGGGGTGGGTTGCATGGGCCTGGCCGACTGGCTGGCGAAACGACACCTTTCCTATAAAGATTTGCAGGCCATCAGCGACCTGTTTGAGGACATTGGCTATTACTGCACTGCCGCGTCGATGGAACTGGCAAAAGGGCGAGGAGCCTATCCGGCCTTTGAGGGGAGCGAGTGGAGCCAGGGGCACCTGGTCGGGGCGAAGCCGGTGGAGTGGTTTGAGCAAAATGCTCATCAGCCCCAGCGATGGGTACAGTTGTCGCGGAATATTCGGCAATACGGCATTCGCAATTCTCACATTACGGCGATCGCCCCCAACACCTCATCCTCCCTGGTGCAGGGCTGCAGCGCTAGCGTACTGCCGGTGTACAGCAAGTTCTTCTACGAAAAATGGGCTAGGGGTTCGGTGCCCATTGCACCGCCCTACATCCGTGACCATCTGTGGTTTTATGCCGAAAATAAAACCCTCGACCAGCGGGTAGTGATTCAGGCGATCGCCACGATGCAGCAGTGGATTGATACCGGCATTTCTATGGAACTCCTGTTTAACCTGAATGCTGGGATCTACTACCTCGACGAACCCGAGCGCTGTCTCACCGCGAAGGACATCTTTGAGACTCTGGTACTCGCCTGGGAACTGGGGTGTAAAGCGGTCTACTACGTTCGCACGGTGCAAAAAGACAGCTTTAAAGAGGGTCATGACGGCTGTGTCGCCTGTGCGAATTGATGGCGTAGATACCCACTTCGAGAGGGCGCAGGGACTGCGCCCCTATCCAATTTTTTAACCCTTCAATTATTTTAAGGACACCCCTATGGTCGCTGCTTTTTCCCACACCGCTGCTTCCCCCATGCCCACTAACCCCGTGTTCAATCCCGATGGCAATGACGCCACAGGCGATCGTACTATCTGGTTTGGGGAAACCACTAACCTGATGCAGCTCAACGATGTGCGCTACGGCTGGGCCGTCGGCCTCTATCGCCAGATGCGCGAAAACTTCTGGGTTCCCGAAAAAATTGACATCACCCAGGATGTCACCGACTACGTCAATCTTACCGCTGCCGAGTGCCGCGCCTTCGACGGCATTCTCAGCTACCTGACCTTTTTGGATTCGGTGCAAACCTGCAATGTGCCCCACATCAAAAACTGCGTCACCGCACCGGAAGTCTCCCTGTGCCTGGCGGAGCAAATATCCCAGGAGGCCATGCACAATCAGTCTTACCAGTACATCATCGAAACGGTGATTCCCAGCGATCGCCGCACCGCCGTTTACGAGTTCTGGCGCAACGATGCGGTGCTGAAGCAGCGCTGCGAATTCATCGCCGGACTTTACCAGCAATACGTTGATCGCCCCACTGCCGAAAACTACTTCATTTCACTCCTGGCCGACTACCTGCTGGAAAGCCTGTACTTCTACAACGGGTTCATCTTTTTCTATAATCTGGCTTCTCGCATGTTGATGGCGGGCAGTGCCGACATTTTCCGCATGATCAACCGGGATGAGCTTTCCCACGTGCGCCTTTACCAAAAGCTTTTGCCTGAAGCGATGGCGGTATTTCCCCACAGTCGTGACCAGATCTACGCCATGTTTGCCCAGGCCGTAGATCACGAATGTACCTGGGCCAATCACATCATCGGCAACGACATTTTGGGCATTACCCCGGCCAGCACCGAGCAATACACCAAATACCTGGCCAACCAGCGGCTGCGGGCAATCGGGCTAGACACTATTTACACCGATTCGAAATATCGCAAGAGTCCCTACAGCCACCTGGAACGGTTCTCGGACACCAAGAAGGAGGCTAACACGAAGGCTAATTTCTTTGAAGCCAGCGTCACCAGCTATGTCATGTCCTCCAGCCTGGAAGGGTGGGATGATTTTTAAGGGTTCTTGAATGTAGCGTTTGCTGCCGCAATGTCTGAGATTAACTTTGAGATAGCGGCAATGCAGTGACCTGCCACCACAAAAGTAAAGCGTGAACGATTGCGATCATCACCTCTGGGTCTTGCGCTCCTCGATGCAGCTAAAGCTACAAAGTAGATCAGGGCGATGGTTTTAAGCCCATTGCCCTGATCATGTCAGCTAGTTGCGGGCCGTAGCGCGAAGTTTTGAGGCGGTCTCGACCATGCTGATCAGGGAAGGCTTGACTTCCGACCATTGGCGAGTGGTTACTCATCTCATCAGTCGGGGGCACCCGAGGCGAGTGAATGTCATAGACTCCTGGGCCGATCTCGTTGGGATACTTGAAGTCTACAGCGGGCATCTGCGACTCGTCGCGAGTGCTGGCCATGTCGCTTCAAACCAAGCCGCGATCGCAGAACATTCTTTACGGTCAAGTATGATTGCGCACACAACAGCAATAGGCGAGTGCTGAACTCAGCACTCGCAACGCAGCCCCCGATATGCTTTCAAAAATCTAAGCTGGAAAGATAGAGTCCACCACCAGCGTCAACAGAAAAGTTGCGCCAACACCACAAATCACAAAACCAGCAAACCGCAGCGCTAGACCGGATGGTTCAATCAGCTTGGGTAGCACGGTTTTGCCAACCCACCAAGCGGCGGCAGCGATCGCAAACTGAATCGCCGCAAAGCCCAGCAAATACGCCACCAATGGCCCCATCTCAGCTCCAAAGATCGCCTCTCCGTAAGCAAATCCGTGAAAGATACCTGCGATCGCGGCTAGCCCAACTACGATGCCATTTTTAGGGGGCGTCTTCAACGCCAGCAGTATGCCAAATATCAGCACCGATGCGGAAACTACCAGCTCTAGCATCGGTAGATCGATACTCATCAAGTGAATGCCGGTGCCGACCATTGACGCCACCACAAATGCGATGGGAACTAATAAGCCCCTGCCTAGCGCCGCCGCTAACAAGCCCGACGCAATCACAAAAGCTAGGTGGTCAATTCCAATCACCGGATGCCCCATGCCCGATAAAAATGCCTCTAATGCAGTAGAGGGCGTTTTGCCGCCGGAGGGATGATGGGCCAAAACTGGCATTGAGACAAAAAGAAGAAAGGCGATCGCGCCGCCAGCCACTGTTAATGCCTGACTTAAAGAAGAATTGCCCTTGAGATTGCCCAAGGTTAAAACACGTAAATTCATCCGTACCTCGCAGATGCTTAAGAACATAAACTGTTTATCGGCGGGTATTCTGACTCACGAGAAAGCTTGGACTTTCTCCCATACAGCTGCGGGACAGCGGCAGATTCACACTGCTCTTTCCCCGTTTCCTCCAGCGGCTGACCCCCGCTAGAACCGACAGGATTTGAATCGTATCATCAGATCCATCGCTCATATCAGATGCCTTAATCTCTTGTTGCGAAGGCTGTTCAAAAGCCCCACGTAAACTAACGATCATCCCAGGTTTCAAAGACAGGGCTTGTCTTGTGACTATTTTCGGTCGAGCAAAATTCGACTGGCGTTGAGAATGGCTAACAGTGCGACCCCCACATCAGCAAACACCGCTTCCCAGAGGGTAGCAATGCCGATCGCGCCGAGGGTAATAAAGATACCTTTGACCGTCATTGCCAAAATGATGTTCTGCCACACGATACGACGGGTGCGGTGGGCGATCGCGATCGCCTCGACTACCTTGGCGGGAGCATCGGTCATGATCACCACGTCAGCCGTTTCGATGGCAGCGTCAGAACCGAGCCCTCCCATCGCGATGCCCACATCGGCTCGGGCAATCACGGGAGCGTCGTTGATACCATCACCCACGTAGGCCACTTTGCTTTTGGTGCGGCTGGCCTGTTGCAAAAACCCCTCCAGCGCCTCGACTTTATCTTCCGGCAGCAGGTCTGCGCGGTACTGGTCAAGCCCGATCGTTTGTGCGATGCGATCTGCCACCGATTGACTATCACCCGTCAGCATCGCCGTTTGAATGCCCTGCTGGTGCAGCAGGCGAATGGCGTCTGCTGCATCTTCCTTGAGTTCATCTGCAATCAGAATGCGTCCGCTGTATTCCCCATCCACGGCCAGGTGAGCCACGGTACCATCAACCACGCAAACATCATGGGGAATGGCTTCTCGATGCAGGAGCCGATCATTACCGGTGAGAACGGTGCGCCCCTTCACCCTGGCTCGAATACCGTGGCCGGAGATTTCTTCGTAAGCCTCTACGGCAGCGGGGTTGACCGCCTGTCCATAGGCTTGCCGAATCGACTGGGCCACTGGATGGTTAGACTGAGATCCAGCATGGGCGGCTAGTTCTAGCAGCTGCTCCTGACTCAGACCGTTATGGGTCACGACTTCCGACACCTGAAAGTTGCCCTGGGTGAGGGTGCCGGTTTTATCAAAAACAACGGTTTTGACCTGCGTCAGGGCATCCAGAAACACGGACCCTTTGACGAGAATGCCGCGCCGAGCGGCACCGCCGACGCCGCCAAAGTAGCCCAACGGAATGCTGATGACCAGACCACAAGGGCAGGAAATCACCAAGAGCACGAGCGCTCGATAGGTCCACTCGGCCTGGGTCGCCCCCGCCAGCAATAGTGGCGGTAGAACGGCTACTGCCAAGGAAAGCAAGACAACGACCGGAGTGTAGTAGCGAGCAAAACGGGTGATGAATTTTTCGGTGTCGGCTTTCTGGCTGCTGGCATTTTCCACCAGTTCCAGAATTTTGGCGATCGAAGATTCGCTGAAGGGCTTGGTGACCCGCACCGTTAGCCCACCCGACTGGTTGATCATGCCCGCGAGTACCGATTCTCCGACATCAACCGATCGCGGCACGGACTCCCCGGTCAGCGCCGATGTATCCACCAGGGACCGACCTGACACAACTTCACCGTCCAGAGGTACCTTTTCGCCGGGACGCACCAAAATGGTGTCGCCAACGCTGACGGACTCAGGTGAAACGGTTTTGACCTCACCGTTCACTTGCAGATTGGCCGTATCAGGGCGTACCGCCAGCAGCGCCTTAATGGAGCGGCGCGATCGCCCCACGGCATAGCCCTGGAACAGCTCCCCAATCTGGAAGAACAGCATTACCCCAACGGCTTCCGGGAGTTCCTGAATCGTGATCGCCCCCAGGGTTGCGATCGTCATCAAGAAATTCTCGTCAAAGATGCGTCCCCGCAGAATGTTGCGGCCAGCCGTCGTCAGCACCGTCCAGCCGCTGATGAAATACGCGGGAATCAGGACGGCGTATTCGGCGATGGCGAAGGGGGTGTTGTGCAGCGGTTGATTGAAAATGAAGCCGACCAGGAAAAGTACCGCCGAAATCGTGATCGATATTAGCTCTCGGCGCAGGTCAAACGCTTCTGAACCGTGATCATGGCTATGTCCGTGATCGTGACCGCAGCAGTGATCGTGGGCGTGGGAGTGAGAGGCAGACATGGAACCGCTCCGAAGAACCATTGAACATATGCCTGAACATATGAAAGCTTGCTCAGATATTACAGCGAAGCAGTTAATTCTGCAACTGTGTAGCCCTGGCGCATTTGTCGCTATAACGACTAACTTAAGCGGCGACGGATAACGCAAACCGCATTTAGGTCTGGATGGTCGAAACGGCTACAACCTTTATGTATCAAGACTTTTATTTCTGCCCTCTGCCCTCTGCCCTCTGCCCTCTGCCCTCTGCCCTCTGCCTTCTACCTTCTGCCTTTCGCTATAACCTTTGTGCTTACAGATAGCCTCTCGGCGGGCGACTCCAACGACTTGTCGCCCAGGGTGGCTTTAATAGCACGGTGGCGAGAATTAGTCGAATTCGGGTGCCCAGATGCTAGAAACCTCCATTTCCCAGCCAGGGAAGAGGTCAGGGACGGTGAAGCGATCGCCATTGCTGAGAATCACGGGATCTGTTTGATGGCGCAAGACTTCGATGGTTTGGGTGCGGTAGTCTACCAGGGCACCGACGGTGGTACCCAGTGCCAGAAACTGTCGGATTTTGGCACGCAGAGTATCGAGGTCGTCGGTTTTGGAGCGGACTTCAAAGATCAGGTCGGGGACGAGGTTGGCGTAGTCTTCGGTGGTGCGTTTGAGGCGTTCGGCTTTGACAAAGGAGGCATCCGGAGCGCGAACATCTTCACCAGCGTTTGGCAGTTTGAAGCCTGCGCTAGAAGCAGTAACGCGCCCGAGCTTGCGGGGTCGTACCCAGTTTCGCAGTTGGGCAACAATCTCAGCGGCGATTTCATCGGATGCAAAACCAGATGGACTCATGACAATGATGGCTCCATCGACGAGTTCGAGGCGGTAGTCAGGATGTTGGTGCTGGAATCGTTTGAGGTCTTCAACGGTGAGGGTCATGGCGTTCTCCCAAAAGGGCGTTGGCGATCGCCCAAAATACCTTGTCGGGTGGTCATTTCCATGTTGAGGGCTGTCCTCTATCGGTTCCTTTATTCTGCCATGGGCGATCGCTCCCCTTAGACCTCCAAGGTTTTGGAAGCTCGGAGGGCTGATGCTTGCCCTAACGCCGCCTGCGGAGCCACTGCCAGCCGATAACCTATCACTGCGATCGCCCTCCTACAAGCATCCTGGGCAATCTCTTGCTAAGGTTTTTTGTACTGACTAATCACCTTCAAGGACGCATGCAAGGACTCTGGGCGGAGCCAGCTAACCCCCAATCAGAACCGGAAGGTTGCACCAATCAATTATTGCTCCTCTGAATCAATCAATCCCAGGTTACGCCGCGTCTTTCGGCGCTGATGGAGCCAGCCACGCAGAATTTGTAACAGTTCCAGTTCGTGCTGCCAAAACTGATAGTCGTCAGACTTGCTGACAAACCGTGCAAAGGCCCAACGCCCACATTCAATCAGCAGATAGAGTGCAGCGGCAACAACGAAGTATTGCCAGAGGGTCAATCCCAGCGTTATGCCAAACAGAAATCGCATGAGAAACGATGATTCTAGAATGAGGAACGGAATTTCGATGAGCACTTCCGTCAGGGTCACTTTCCACCCTACCCCAAACAGCTTTTGCAAAATGGGAAAACGTTCCCCAATGGCCTGAAAGAATGAACGCAGATCCGTCACGGTGGGAAAAGGGGCTGAAACCCGAATGAGTTTTCACAATTGTTTCATAATTTCAGCCGTTCGGCAGGTGTTGCTCTGAAAATAACTCTGCAAATGCGTCGAGCGCCTCAGGGCAGCAGTGTTCACCCGCGTCAGCTAGGTCAAATTCGTGATTGGTCCCATGTGCTCAAGGCTTAGCAAGCCTCAGTGACGAATGCCGGGGCTTTTGCGTATCCTTTATGCCCCCCATGCGGATGTTGTAATCGGTTGGGGTTTGCTATTCTCCTATGAAATTAAAACGAGGATCGGGTTGGCCGCTTTGCTTTAATGTCTACCCCTAAGAATGGAGGCTTGAGCCCCATGACAGCCGAAGAACTTTTGCAGCGCTATCAAGCCGGAGAACGAAATTTTCGTGGAGTCAGGCTGAGGGGCATCATTTCCATGGACAGAGCATTTTCAACCGGAGGCAATTCGTTCTCCAGAGGTCGCCAAACGGCCTGTGAAGCAGCGGTCTAATTCAAAAATGTAGTGTGTACGACTGGGCAATCTAGAAAACTTACATTAAGATTTATAAAGATTGATTGCAGTATTTACGCTTTTAGCAACTAGAGGGATTCATCATGGAAAACCAAGAAAGTAAGTTCGGCTTCGTTGACTTTGCTGAAACCTGGAATGGTCGTCTGGCCATGCTGGGCTTCGTAATCGGAGTGGCTGCTGAGTTTCTGACCGGGCAGGGTATTCTGTCTCAAATCGGTTTGATGTAGGGCTCTGTGACATCAATCGTGTCACTCACGAAAGCTAGATTTGGCCAGGGATAAGGTAATTTACCCTGGCTTTGTTGTTGTGTCACAATTGATGCCTGTTGTTCTGGGGTGATCAGAAGATAGGTTGCTCGATTAGTTAAGCCTTAATTTAGTGACATTCCACCTGGCAGTTGCTCTCTTTTCATGGTTTGGAGCGTTGCGCCAGCGTCATAGATCGTTGTTCTGGAAATGAATTGCTCTAACTCAAGCGATCGCTATTCATTCAGGTGCTCGGCGACCTCGCGGTAGAGAGTGATGATGTGGTCGTCAGCCAGGCTGTAATAGACGTTACGCCCTTGACGGCGATACTTAACCAGGCGCTGGGCTCTCAGCACCCGCAACTGATGGGATACCGCCGATTCTCCCATTTTTACCGCCGCCGCCAAATCACAGACACACAGTGCCTGCTGAGCCAGGGCCGACAGTAGCTTCAGCCGGTGGGGGTCAGAAAGGGCACTGAAAAATTCCGCCATCCGCTGCGCCTGCTCCGTTTCTAGCACCTGCGATTGCACCTGCCGCACACTGTCCAGATGCACTAGGGAGGCTTCACAGACAGGGGCGTCGGTGTTTGCTATCGACTGCTTTGCAGAATCAGGGTCGGACATCAGGTCATCGGCTCAAGGATACTTCCATGATACTGAGAATCATTACCACCTGAACAGCTGTTCAGACGAACGAGAGTACTTTTCACCGTCACTCAAGCATCTCCGCTAGAAGAGTCCCCTCGCGCCCAAAAAGAAATCTTGAGGGGGATAGTCAAAAATTGAATTATGAGATAAATATGAAATATGAAACGATTATGAAATGGCTTTTATCATGGCAACATTATTTTCTCCAAGAGGTGCTCTGTTAGCATCCGGTCTTGCCCTTAGCGTCTGGCTGACTGGCTGCGCCACCAGCGAAGTCACGGCCCCCGCTGACTCTGCCGATAGCGTCGAAACCGCCGCCAATACAGGCGCTGAAACTGAAGGCAAGCTGAAAGTATTAACCACCTTCACCGTGCTGGCTGACATCGCCCAAAACGTCGCGGGCGACAAAATCAACGTCGAGTCCATCACGCGGATTGGGGCTGAAATTCACGGTTATGAGCCGACGCCCAGCGACATCACCAAAGCCCAGGACGCTGATTTAATTCTCTACAACGGCATGAATCTGGAGCGGTGGTTTGAGCAGTTTTTGGGCAATGTGCAGGATGTGCCCTCGGTACTGCTGACAGAGGGTATTGAACCGATTCCGATCGCGGAAGGGCCTTACACCGACAAGCCCAATCCCCACGCTTGGATGTCGCCTCGCAATGCTCTGGTGTATGTGGAAAATATCCGCAAAGCCTTGGTGGAACTCGACCCCGACAACGCCGACTATTACAACGCCAATGCAGAAGCTTACAGCGAAAAGTTGCGGGCGATCGATGCCCAACTGGCAGCTGACCTGGAGCAAGTCAGCGAAAATCAGCGCTTTTTAGTGAGCTGTGAGGGAGCCTTTTCTTATCTGGCTCGCGACTACGGCCTGAAGGAAATCTATATGTGGCCGATCAATGCCGAGCAGCAGTTTACTCCCAAGCAGGTGCAAACCGTGATCGAGCAGGTTGAAACCAACGACGTCCCCACCATCTTTTGCGAAAGCACCGTCAGCGATGAAGGTCAGAAGCAGGTGGCACAAACCACAGGGGCTCGCTTTGGTGGCAACCTCTACGTCGATTCTCTTTCGACTGAAGAAGGTCCAGTGCCCACGTTCCTTGACCTGCTGGAATACGATGCCCGCGTCATTTCAAACGGCCTCTTGGCAGGGGCAAATGCTCAGGAATGAGAGGAGTTTTGAGTGTTGAATTCTGAGTTTCCAACGATGGATTCAACTCAAAATTCAAAACCAACTAAGACCTAAATCCTACCCTTATCTCACTATGCAAACCACGCTTTCTCGTCTTCCAATATCCGTCGATAACGTCAGCGTTACCTATAACAACGCCCGATTAGCCCTTTACAACGCCACCTGCACCGTCGAGCCGGGTACGATTACGGCGCTGGTAGGCCCAAACGGCAGCGGTAAGTCCACGCTGTTCAAAGCCATGATGGGGTTTTTGCAACCCAGTCAGGGCACTGTCAGAATCGGCGGGTTCCCGGTACAAAAAGCCCAAAAGCAGCAGTTGATGGCCTATGTGCCCCAGTCAGATGAGGTGGACTGGAACTTTCCGGTGAGCGTGTTTGATGTGGTGATGATGGGCCGCTATGGCTATATGAATCTGCTGCGAATTCCCAGCCAGCGGGATCGTCGCCTAGTGATGGAAAGTCTGGAACGGGTGGGCATGGTGCAATACCGCGATCGCCAGATTGGTGAGCTGTCTGGCGGTCAGAAAAAGCGAGCCTTTTTAGCGCGGGCGCTGGCCCAAGGCGGTCAGGTTATTTTGCTGGACGAGCCGTTTACGGGGGTTGATGTCAAAACTGAAAAAGGCATCATCGATCTCCTCATGCAATTGCGGGATGAGGGGCACACGATTTTGATCTCGACCCATGATCTGGCTTCAATTTCGACCTTTTGCGATCGCACCATTCTGCTCAACCGCACCATTTTGGCCGAAGGCAAAACCGAGGAAACCTTCACCCGTGAAAATTTAGAGCTGACTTTCGGCGGCCTCCCCGTCATGAACCTCAACCAGATGTTTGACTCGGCGGAGGTGGATGCATGAATCAGTTAGTGCTGGCTGTTTCTTGGTGGGATTGGCTGATCGAACCGTTTCAATATGCCTTCTTGATCCGAGCGATCTGGGTCAGTGCTTTTGTCGGCCTGGTCTGTGCGGTACTGTCTTGTTACATCACGCTAAAGGGCTGGTCGCTGATGGGAGACGCGATTTCCCACGCGGTCGTTCCTGGCGTGGTCGTGGCCTATGCCCTGAATATTCCCTTTGCCATTGGGGCGTTTGCCTTTGGCTTTGGGGCGACGGTGGCAATCGGCTACATCAAGTCGAAAACGCGGCTGAAGGAGGATGCCGTCATTGGCATTGTCTTTACCGGATTCTTTGCCTTTGGTCTGGTGTTGGTCACGCGCATCCCCAGTAATATTGACCTGTTTCATATCCTGTTTGGCAATGTGCTGGGCATCTCTCAGCAAGACATCCTCCAAACGCTCATCGCAGGATCGATTACGCTAGCGGTGATCTTGGTGCGGCGAAAGGATCTGCTGCTGTTTTGTTTTGACCCCAACCACGCCAAAGCGATCGGATTGCGGGCGCAAGTGATGTACTACACCTTGCTGTCGGTGCTGGCGCTGACGATTGTCGCGGCCTTGCAAACGGCGGGCATCATTCTAGTGATTTCGATGCTGGTGACGCCGGGGTCAATTGGCTATCTGCTCAGCGATCGCTTTGACCACATGCTGCTTTACTCCGTCGCCAGCAGTGTTTTTTCCTGTGTATTTGGCACCTATCTCAGCTATCACTTTGATGTTTCGACCGGGGGCAGCATTGTCGTTGTGCTGACAACTCTGTTTTTGCTGGCGATGGTCTTTGCGCCTAAGTACGGCATCCTGGCGCAGGAATTTCGTAGGCGATCGGTCCAGCTACCAGATGGCGGTCACAGACCCGCCTGACTTGAGCGCTGCTACATCCGATCGCATCCTAGCCCGTGCCGTTTCTACCGAAGTCTTTATCCACCTGGAGCGGATTGACGAAGCCGACGAAGTGTACGACTATCAGGCCGCAGAAACCAACTACCGGCAGGCCCTGCAAGATTTTAATGCCTTTTTGGAGCTAATTCCTTCGGCTTAAGCTGTGGTCAACCGCTCAGCGATCGCGCCTTGCCGCCTACTCGTAACCGGGCGGAGGCTGGAAATTGCCAACGACTTCATCAATTTGCTGAGCGATCGACAACAGTTCCATTTCGCGCCAGCGGTGACCGACAATTTGCAGGCCAATAGGCAACCCCGCCTGGGTGTAACCGATGGGGATGACCACAGCGGGATGACCACTCAAATTGAAGGGCATGGTGTACGCGCCGTTGGCGACGGCATGGGGGTAGTCGGTGCCATCGATTTCAATAGCGCTCCAAGCGGGACGGTGGGTAAAGGCCACGGTTGCCGCCACGGGGGTCAGCCAGACATCCCAATCGGCCAGGGCAGCATCCAATTCAGCAGTGAAGCGATCTCGCTCAGTTAGTGCCTCAAAGTAGGCTAGCAGTGTCGGTGCAAACATGGCAGATAGCGCCTTGAGCGGACTACCCGCTTGGCGGAGGGCGCGATCGCCCTGAGTGGTTTCGCACCAGAGGAACGTTAGCGACTTTTTCGCAGCCTGCAATGTCACGGGCTGAGCGTAGCGAAAATTGAAGGCGGCGATCTGGTAATAGAGTGCTTGGGCCGCCTTCCAATCAATGTCGGGGGGCAACCAGTTTTCGACCTGGGCTCCCTGCTCGCTAAGCTGCTGGACGGCGTGTCGCAGGGCTGTTTGGGTCTCCGAAGCAACTGGCACTCGAAAGTCGTCGGACCAGGCAATGCGTAACGCCTGTAGCGGTTTATTACTAACCGGATCAAGGTGGACTGGAGGCAAACTGGGACGACGCGGATCAGGCCCCACCAATAGCGAAAAAACCAGTTGCAGGTCTTGGATTGATCGGGCTAGCGGACCCGGCACCAGCATTTGCCGAATACAGTGGGGCTGACCCGGCACTTCGAGAATATGCC
This sequence comes from Cyanobacteria bacterium P01_C01_bin.120, assembly GCA_039027715.1. Classification (GTDB taxonomy): domain Bacteria; phylum Cyanobacteriota; class Cyanobacteriia; order Phormidesmidales; family Phormidesmidaceae; genus Halomicronema. The sequence goes on along the minus strand of JBCCJU010000005.1, from coordinate 50,160 downwards.
CCGCCAACGACAGCCTTTGATCGGTGGGCTTGAGACCGTAAATGCCGCAGCAGTGGGCGGGCTGACGAATGGACCCAGCAATATCGCTGCCCAGATCGAGCGCTGAGAATCCTGCCGCGATGGCCGCCGCTGCTCCACTAGAGCTGCCGCCGGGCGTGTAGCTGACGTTCCAGGGATTGTTCACGCGAGGGAACAGATCGTTAACCCCTTGATAGGTGCCGTTGACATCTGAGGGATTGGTTTTTCCCAGCAGCACCGCTCCGGCTCGCCGCAAGCGCTTCACCAGCGTGGCATCCTGCTCAGGAAGGTAGTCACGCAGCGGCGCATACCCCGCTGTTGTCCGCACCCCCTGCGTTTCATAAAAGTCTTTGATGGTGATCGGGACGCCGTGCAAAGGCCCCCAGCATTGACCTTTAGCGATCGCCGCGTCAGCCTGTTGAGCCCTCAACCGCGCGTTCTCGGCATCGAGGGTACAAACGGCATTCAGGGTGGCATTGTGTTGGGCGATTTGCGCCAGGTGAGCCTCTAGCACCTCAACCGCAGACACCTGGCGATCGCGAATCAGTTGCGCGAGTTGATAGGCCGGTCGAAAAACTAAGTCACTCATCCGTCTATTCCCCCAAGAATCCAGCCTGTGGACTTGATAAAGTTAACTATATTCACTTTTAGTTAATTATGTTAACTAAATTCGCAATGGGTCGTCCAACGAAAGCAAATTCTCTATCGCGTCAGGATGTGATCTTGGCGGCGATCGCCTGCATCGACGCGGAAGGTTCCCCAGCGCTGAACGTCAGCCGAGTGGCGCGAAAGTTGGGGATTAAGCCTCCCGCGATCTACAAGCACATCCCGGCGGGTAATGCCGGTCTACAGCGAGCCGTGGCGTTGGTCCTGTGGCAGCAATACATGGATTACTGCCATCAGCGGCTGGATGACATTGAGGACAATCGCGATCGCCTCCTGACAGGCTGGCGCATCACCCGGCAGTTCGCGCAGCAACACCCCCATCGCTATCAGGTGATGACGACCTTTGTGCTCCAGCCGGATGACGCTGCAGCGGCTGCCATCATTGCTGAAACTCAGCAGTTTCTGGCCGAGGCTTTGCAGATGTATGGCCTGAGTCAAGCCAAGTTGATTGATGCCATGCGGATGATTAACGCGACGCTAAATGGTTATATCGCGATCGAACAGCGCGGAAACCTGACGCTTGATCGTAGTACAGATGACAGTTTTGAGATAATTTTAGACGCGCTGTTGGTGGCAGTCGAGTACATCCGTGATGTCTGAGCTGAAAGTACACACAGCAATAGGGCAGGCAGTGCCCCCACTATTGCAACTGCTGCTGTTTGACCCAGGCTCGCAGGGTTTGTTCCGCCTCAATTTCATCCTGCCGGGCCAGGGTCAGAAATTCATAGAGTTTGTCTTTAGGCACAAAGGGAAAGGTCGGGCTGGCCGCCTGTTCCTCGTAGCGGCCATCCTGAAGCTGGTAAATCCGCCATTCTTTGCCGTTGAAGCGCCAGAATTCGGGTACCCCCAGGGCCGCATAAAGGCTCAGTTTGTCGATATCGGTGTGGGTGATATCTACCTCTACCACCAGGTCCGGCGGGGGATCATCCTGAAAGTTGACCGTGCGTCCGGCCACCTGAGGCTGATTTTTGATGTAAAACGCATTGTCTGGTTCCGGACTGCGGTTCAAATCCTCCCGTTCGATGGTGGTAGAGCGCATAGATTTGATGCGTTGACCGAGCTCCGACACCAGAAAGTAGATGAACCGACCAATTAGCTCAGCTGCGAATTCGTGATCTTCTAGGGGCATAGTGATTTCTAAAATTCCCCGGTCGTAGGTCAGGCGGGCCGAGCGGGATTCACCCAGGGCTTGCAGAATTTGCTGGTAGGCCTGCCAGTTAAGGTGGTGAAAAGCCACACGCTTTTCGCCGATGGGTTGGGGAACGGTAACGTTGGCGGTAGCAACCATAGGCTTGCCCGATAACTGTTGCTTTCATCTTAATCTTCCTGCGAAAAGCGAATCTGGCTCATCAGACACCGCTGGCGTCTACCGTCAACAGCCATTGAGCGGTGCTTTGCAAAGCTCGGGTGGACTGGATGGTGAGGTCTGGGTCAGGTTATAGGCCAAACTCGGTGGCGGTGAAGCGAAAAATGCGATCGCTCCTTTGAATAACAAGCCATGAATACTGCCCAAAATCATCACGTTCAGAAGCTTCAGCGGCACCTTTTGCAGATACGATCCCGCTCGGATTAGCAGCGATGTATCCCTGCTCGGAAGTCCGTAGGGCCTTCATTTATTCGTGATTGCGGACAGTAAAAAATTCCATGCCAGCGCGATCACATCCTCACCCGTGCCGTCGCTACCGAAGTCTTCATACACATGACTTGGTAAGTTATCGCTCTTACATCACTCTGGCGATGTAAAAACTAAGCTAGGAATGCGAAACTTTTGGTGGGAATTGGCAATATGCCGGGGATGACTTGTTTGCCCCTCGCATGAAACGGCTATTGTTGTGGTCGATCGCCTGGGTTCGCTGAACCTATCCCATCGTCTGGCAAAATACCATGCTCGCCATAACAATAACAGGCATTTTTATCGCCTTAGGTGCCGTTGGGTCAGCCAAACTCTGGGAAGCCGTTTTCACTGATTCGGGTATAGCACTGTTGGCTATCTTCAATGCGAGCCACATTTTACGGGTGCCATTAGTGGAGTGATAACGTCAAGACTGTTTCTTTTACCTTTGACAGGTCACCTTTTACGGGCCAGCAGCGTTGCAAACACAGCTTGAATAGGCTGGCCATTACTATCTTTGCGATGAAAGGTGCCTGACTGTTCTTGATAGCTCAGGATTTGCCAATCATGGTAATAATTCGACAATTCCTGTGGTGCAAAGGTCGAAGGAAAGTCAATCGGGCAAGGCGTTGTTGGAGAAGAGACTGGCGCAATGATGAAATGATACCCGCCGTCTTTTGTATGGGCCTGCATATCTGCAATGACAGCAGAAATCGCCTCCTCGCGTAAAAACTGAAAGACCACTGTAGAAATGATCAGATCGTAAGGCTTGCCATTTTCACAGTGTTCGCAAAGCGTGGCAGATTCAATATCGTAGTAATGGGCTTGAAATCTATCCGCTGTTTTTTCGAGCCGACTAATCTTCTGCAAGGATTCAATCGCACCGACATTTTTGTCTAGAGCCGTCACGCGATGATTCAGCGAATAAAGATAGACAGCATTCCGGCCTTGGCCACAGCCTAGATCCAAAATATTTAGATTAGAATGCTTTGCCAACGGCCCTGCCATCAGCTTTTTGACATCACCATGGGGGGGAGCAAACTGATATTTTTTGGGAAAGTAGTCTTGGGGGCGACAGTAGAACTCTACGAAGCACCGCAGTTCGCCCATCGGCTTTACCCGATGCCAAGCCTCAGGCGCAACAAAAAATTCATGATGGGCAGGGGTAATTATCTCACTAGCAATGACTTTTCCAGCTTGATTGAGAGCATCGTACTGGAGCTGGCCGAATTCGACTGTAATTTTTCCCCAAGTGCCTGGCTTGGTATTGTGCTTGGTTTGAAACGTCTTTGGCAGCGTCGATTCTGTCCAAGGTGGGAGAGTTTTATATCTGACTAGCGAGTTTATATTTTTGAAATCCATAGCAATCTGTATTTAAGCCTATCTGCTTGGGCTGCTATCTGGGGACGGTCTCCGCAGAGTATCCGTTTTTCTAATACTGATAAGGGGGCAATAGCGATAGCGATACGATCGCTAAAAACAGTAAACTCGCGACTGTTTCTAGCATGGCTACAGACTGAATTTTCGTGTGGCAGTACCAGTCTTTTCGCCACAGAATGAAGCCAAATTTGAGCAGCGCAACGCCAAAGGCCGCAGCGGTTACCGGCATTAGCCAATGCATTTGCCACAGCAAGACCGCTATGCCGGTAGCAAGGGCGTGAAAAACGCCCCCTGACATCACAGATGCTGTTCTCACTTTTCTCAGCTTGACGCTAAAGATAGCGCTAGAGAAAAACAAAGTGTTGAGTATCCACAGCCCAATCACTGATAAAGGCAATGCTCCCGTGGTGACTTGATACGCCAAGGGTGCCGATAAACAAACTGCTGCAAACGTTATCAGTTCATTCAGGACTGATTTCTGTTGGCGCTGCCAAACCAAAACTCCATCGACAAGCGTTGCAGCTAGGGCGGCGCTATAAATTAGCAGCAAGGCCTCACGCTCTGAGCTGCGCCAGTATAAGTAAGCGGCGATCGCGATTGCAGCTCCGCCATAAACACCCATCCACAGAAGAAATCGTGGTTTCCAACTGCGGCGCTGTTTGATTTGGAGGGTCAAGGGATGCTCGGCTTGAAATCCACTGAAAGCACAGATCAGTGCCAGCGTGGTGGTCCACGTCCACTGTTGAGCGGCGGCGGCCCCCGTTAAAAAAGAAACCAGTAGCATCACATAGACGCCGTGCTCTGGTGAGACGGTTGGACGATACTCAGCAAGGATGCTGCCCCGAGGCGTGTCAACCGATAGGGCGGCAGTAGATTTTGACAGGGGTGCAGGCTGAGAAGACATGCAGACTAAGTGATGATTTTTCTGTAAGGCAATAGTTTCAGTCGTTAAATGTACTGCTACTGACAATTTCGTCTTCGCAGGCAATCCAGCATTTGCTTTCGCACCGCTTTTGCCCACAGTTCAAAATCGTCTGAAGTGCTTGTCCTGCGTAAGGACTGTTTGTTTTGCCCTTGAGTCGTTCGCTGGGCTTTAGAGTTCATATGAATCACCATTGAAAATTGACTGCTGGGATATTGTTGTCGACATGGCCTAACCTGGACTCGTCAACGTTAAGACAAAAGCTAAATTTGCCGTTGCTGCTAACGCATGGGGAGCATTGGCTTCCATAAAAATAAAAACTCCAGGCTCCAACGTAATCTTTTCTCCCTTCAGCGTCAGCCAACCAGTGCCATCGACCACCTGCACGGTGGCATTGCGAGTCGAAGTGTGTTCCGAAATTTCTGTATTTGCAGCCAGGCAGAACAAACTGTATTGGCAGACTTCACTTTTCCAAATCACTTTGCTAAGAACGCCGGACTCTGGATAAGTCAGATGGTCTTTTAGGGATAGGAAAGGAGTCTGTGAGGAAACAAGAGCGGTTGCCATTTTTCATCCCCCTTTCCGTGCAGTCAATACAACATAACCAAGGTCAGAGCCATAGCGAACAAAAGTCCTGCGCATATCGAGAATACGCTTGCGTAGTTGGGGTTGGGTGAGCATATGCCAACCGATAGTCATGAGGGTAGGCACACCTTCTTCTTGAGCGATGCGACCCGGATCAAGTAAGGTCATGGGACCAGTATTCTGATTTTCTATGGTAAGGCCAGCCTGTTGACAAAGGGCAATCCAGCCATCGGTTGTCAAAGGAGCGGCATTGACGCGAATCGTGGTGGACAAGTCACGGTGAATGGGATCAATATTTGGCCCCTCTGCGCGTAGTTCATGACTGAGAAATTGACCACCGGGTTTGAGGCGATCGCAAATTCCCGTCAAAATCTTGGCTTTCCCAGCCTCTGACTGCATGGTCAAGATGGCCTCAGCCAAAACATAGTCGAATTGTTCAGAAATTTGCTCTAGATGAAAAATGTCACCCTGAATGATGTTGACTTGATCGCTTAAGCCAGCAGCAGCAACATTAGCTTGAGCACGAGCGACGCTCTCCGGATTTTTCTCGACGCCCACAACGCGCACACCGTAGCGCTGGGCGAGGGCGATTGCACTGTAGCCAAAGCTAGCAGCCAGTTCGAGTACGGTTTCTCCAGGTTGAAAGTTGGCCCAAGCAAAAAGCTGCTCGGTGGCAGTATATCCACCCGGACGCAGGGCTTTTTTGCCCGCCGCTGCCAACACCTGGTGTCCTGGAGCCGTTTTGAAGTTGAGTCGAGTTTGAGTCTGAGTCATGGTTTGCACCTCAATGACAAGGTTGACTGCTGATTTAGAGGTTGATCAAGGAATAAAACAGCTATTGGCAATGATAGGAATCATTGCCAATAGCATAAGTCCATTAGCTTGGAATTGTTTCAGCCGGTTCTAGTTCGGCAGGCTGGGCCTGGGTGGGCTGCTGGAAAATGCCGACCACGGCCTTGCCAATGCAGTAGATCAGCATCATTGCACCCACGGTAAAGATGATGTCTCCCGGAATACGGAGCCAGACGGTCCACTGCATCCAGGGGGAACTAATCACCTCAGCACTGCGGGCATACCAGGTGCCATGGTTAATCGATTGCACCAGTTGATAAAAGCCATTGGGAATTAGTCCAAACACCATCATTACGACCAACCCGCCGTTGATCCACCAGAAGGAGAAGTTGAGGTTTTTCTCATCCCAGGCGCGATCGGGGGTGATTTCCCGCAGGGCAAACAGCATCAGGGCGATCGCCAGCGAACCATATACCCCATAAAGGGCAGCGTGGGCGTGAATCGGCGTGGTATTGATGCCCTGGGAGTAGTAGAGCACAATGGGGGGATTAATCAGAAAGCCAAACACTCCGGCCCCAACTAAATTCCAGACACAGGTGGCAATGAAGAATTTCAGCGGCATCCGATAAAACCCCTGAGCCTCTTGGGACAGCTTCAAAGACTTCACCACTTCAAAGCCGATCAGCGTCAGCGGCACAACTTCGAGCGCAGACGCCACCGACCCCATCGCCGTGATAAACACCGGGGTACCCGCAAAATACAGGTGATGTAGCGTGCCAATCACCCCGCTGCCGAGATAGAGAATCGTGGTGAGATAGGTGGCCCGCAGCGCCGTGGAACGCTTGAGGAACCCGAGTTCGCTACACAGGTAGGCGATCGCCACCGTGGCAAACACTTCAAAGAACCCTTCTACCCAGAGATGCACGACCCACCAGCGCCAATACTCCGCAATACTGACAGGAGTATGGTTGGTGTACATCAAACCTGAGGCGTAAAACAGGGGAATCGTAATCGCACTGTAGAGGAAAAAGTGATTCAGTCCGGTCTTGCTGCCTTCGGCCTGCAGGGCTGGCTTCAGCGCCCGGAACAATAACCAGAGCCAGAACACCATGCCGCCAATCAGCAGGAGCTGCCAGAGACGACCCAATTCAACATACTCATAGCCCTGGTGGCCAAACCAAAAGCTCTTATCACCTAAGTACCCCTGAACGGCTGCCCAAGAGCCCACCAGCGACCCGACGACCACAACGGTTAAAGCCGCTAGCAAGCCGCTATTGCCCCAGGCTTGCAATTTGGGTTCATGCTTGCCAAAGCGCGGGCCAAAGTACAATCCGGCAGCGAGCCAGCAGGTGGCAATCCAAAAGACAGCCAATTGCAAATGCCAGGTGCGCGACGCCGCATAGGGCAAATAGCTTTGAATCGGCACTCCGTAGAAGCCATCGCCTTCTACTGCATAGTGGGCGGTCACCATACCCATGACAATTTGCACGAAGAACAAAGCCATAGCGACACCAAAAAATAAACTGGTGACTTTTTGGCTGGGGGTAGCAATGCGAATGGCGGGCCGGGTGGTCACCGCCTGGATTTCTTCGGCATCTTCTTGGGTGAGATAAACAAAGAGAAACAGGGCAATCCCGGCAATCAGCACGATTACCGAGACGATTGACCAAATGACGAACTGTCCTGGAGCCTGGTTGCCAATCAACTCGTCGTGGGGAAAGTTCGCGGTGTAGGAAAACGGTGCATTGGGACGCTGGGCCGCCGCCGTCCAGGCCGTCCAGCTAAAGAAAGCTGTGACATCGCGAATTTGCCCCTCGTCAGTGAACCAACCCCTGGGAATGGAATGCACCGCCGAGCCCCGAGAGAGCAGCGTTTGATAATCCGAAAACACCTGCCGCAATCCCTGAGTCTGGGCCGCAGTTAGCATTAGCTGCCCCGTTTCCGCATCATATCGATTGGTCTTAAAAGCGTTACGTAACTCGACCTGCAATAGGGCGCGATCGCTCTCTGGCAGCGCATCCCAGTCGGCCTGATCAAAATTCGCATTGCCGCTGTATAACACTCCCGCTGTAGACAGCCCCCAGCGGTGCAAGACATCAGCTGTCCAGTCGGGGGCCAGATAGCTGCCATGACCCCAAATGCTGCCAATGTGTTGTCCGCCTCGGGCCAGGTACGTTTCTTGACCCGATTGGATCGTTTCCTGGGTAAAAACAACCTCCTGCTGAGGCGAAACCACCGTGGCCGGTATCGGCGGTGCATTTTTATAAATCGCGGCCCCAGCGGAAATTAAAACCGTAAAGGTCACAATACAGATCAGGACAAGCCAAGCTGGGAGGGTAAATCGCAGGGCGCGCTTACGCTCCCTGACCCCAGCCACATCAAAGGTTGGATTTGCCATCGTTGCATCTTAATTCTGTGAACACTCACCAGATTAGGAAGAGCGTTTACAAATTGCTTTGACTTAAGTCAAAAAATCCCTTTAGAGATCCTTAAAACCACCATTTTCATCAATTAGCTCAAAGCCCTTTATTGGTTTGATGCAAGATTTTCTAATTGTAACAGAATCGAAAGTATTCTTAATGATTTGATGCCGTATTTCTGCAATCACTAAAATGCGATTACAGCAAGCACATCTCTAGTTTACAAATCAATATAATGCGTTTGGGGTGGGATTTTGCCTGCTAGCTAAACCACAAATGCAAAATTAGAATGCACTTTACAGCAGTTAAATCGTTTTGAACGAGAATGAATAGCGACTACGGCGATTTGGGGGCGTGGCTCCATACAACCTTGCTTTTTCAGGGACTCTCCCAAAGTCAACTCTCTCAAATACTCGAAATTTCTCAACTCCAAAGTTGGAAAAAGAATCAACTTATTTTCAAGCAAGACACGCCAGCATCTGGTTTTTTTATCATAAAAACTGGACGGGTAAAGGTATACAAGGTCTCCTCTGCTGGCAAAGAGCAAGTTCTCAATATTTTTAAGGTCGGAGATAATTTTGCAGAAGTTGCTGCTTTAGATGGCCAACCTTTTCCAGCCTCTGCTGCAGCATTAGGTCAAGTTGAACTCGTCTTTTTTCCACGTTCCGATTTCATGAATCTCGTGAATGCTGATCCGAGTATCGCGATCAATATGCTAATCAGCTTATCAAAGCACTTACGTCATTTAGTCGGAGTCATCGAAAATCTCTCCTTCAAAGATGTCCCTCAACGACTGGCTGAATATCTGCTGCAACTCAGTGCTTCGGAGACTGCAACAGCGATGGATCGCACACGATTGATCAACACCGTGACCTTAGATTTGACTAAAACTCAACTGGCGGCGGTCCTGGGTACGATTCCCGCTACGCTGTCAAGAGCGTTCTACCGTCTAGACAACGAAGGCATCATTGCTGTGGATGGTTCACAAGTTACAATTCTAGACCGCGAGCGGTTACAAACTCTGCGTCAAAGTGACGAACGGAGCGATCCGATTGGCAACTGACTGCAGAGGAATTACTTTTTCCGATAACCTGCGGTTTATCCCAGAAATTACTGCATAACGTCAAAGCGCACCGACTTCCAGAGACTCGAACAGCCCACCATCGGCTCCCAGTCAAACCGGATATAGAGACGTGTTAGCGCCACACCTAGACTCAATCTCGACCTGACAGTGAGGAGACGCTGGCGGGTGCTGATGTCCCTTACCTTGCTGTATCCAATTTACCCTCGTATCTTAGCAATCAATAATGTTAGATCGCACTAAATCATCACTGATCTATGCCCTCCCACGGCTGTGATTTTAGTAGGCTTTCGATCTGTAGCCAACGCTCCTCTGTGGAACCTCTTGCCTCTAGCATCATCGGGCGACAGCAGCTGAATAGGTTGAGATCATCGCCGCGAAAAATATCGACGAGCCAGTCATCTACGGCAATCCTGAGTGCTTGATCTTCCGCATCGGACATGACATCGCTATCCATACCATCGAGCGGCAAAAACACAATCAAATCCAGAAGCTCGATTCCATCCTTCACCATATCGAGCGATCGCTCAAACAGTAGTGATGCCTGCTGATCTGTGCGAAGGTCACTGAGAGCAAGCAGGTAGGCAATAAAGTCGATGGGGCATCGCTCATAGATGACCTTTTCACCGGGCGGGTAACGGCGCAACCGCTCAATGTTAAATTCGAGCTGCTGATAGAAATCGTTAGCAGAGGGTTCTGCTGCAAAGACTTCGCCGTAATCCTCTTGGAGAACACGATAAGGTTCAGGCTCATGGGTAAAGTCAGGATGAGCCATTAAGAAGCGATCGACGAGGGTGGACTTGCCAGAGCCATGCGTTCCTGAAATTGCAACTCTCATGGGCAAAACCTCTGAGTATCTTTGCGGTGATAATCACAAGTCTTGTCGATTTAACGTTCTCAACCAGCGGCGGTAGATAACCTCAAACTCAGCATCGAGAGTTTTCGTCCGTCTGCTACTTTGGGGTTGTATGCCGCTTTTACACATGGAGAAGTTATTTTTTAAGCTTAACTTGCTCATTTTCATGAATAAAAATTCCAAGTCCCTTACGAATTTTATCAGCCCTTTCGGCATTAACCAAAACTAGGTTAGACGCAGATTGAAATACACCATTAGAAAGACCTATTAAATTGCTTGCAGCATCCACGACTTTCTTTCTCGAAGGTAATCCAAATATTTTGGCAGTGATGGGATAGCAAGGTATTAAATACATCTGTGCGTTCAAGCGTGAAGATAAGCACCTCAATTCCTCTGAAACTTTCTTCTCAATTTCGCTTCCGGCTACTCCAGGATTCGCATAGACATTTGCATACTCGATCAATGCAAGAGCAATATCAGCAACAGTTTTTCTAAAGTCATGAACTGGATCTACAAGTAATTTGATTACCAACTGTCCAAGCACAAAAGTTATAACACCAGAAAAAACCGTTAGAAATACTGCCATCGATTTTAGTTAAAGACCCTTGTTACTGTAATTTACATCTCCGTATTTTAGCTTCCAGCGTTTTTTAGCTTTGCTGTTCATTCGCATATTTATATGTACAAGCGATGTGCAAGTAGCAAGCAATATTCTACTGGCTCGGAGTGCAGGCAAGTTACTATTAGTACAAACAATAAGCATATTGCAAAGTACAATAGCAAAAATTAAGTCCAAAGCAATCTGATGTATGGTATTCCAAATGAGATACCAAGAAGCAAAAACCTTTAGTTTCCCAGGAAACTTGCGTTTCTCAATAATTTTTCTTTGGCTTGGAACCTCTTCAAATTGAAGCTCTTGATTTTTTTGAGGCTGTTGAGTCGTTCCAAGCTGATTGGCAATTTTTACCATCGCTTTAGCCTTGTTCTCTACCCCTCCAGCAATAGCTAAGGATTGACATATCGAATTAAGAGATGTTTCCATCTCTCCATGTGTAGCTTCTCTAAAGAATTGTTGTCGAAGCAGAAATTCCGTTATTTCTTGTATCGAAGCATCAAAATAGATGTTCGAAAAATTGTTTTTCAGGTACTCCAATAAGTGACCAAGTTCCTTCTCTTTTCCTTTCTCATATAGATGTAAAAAAACAAATTCACTACGAACAATTGTCCCGAAGTCCTGTGGATTTTTGTTGGAAACGCATTCATTGAGAGCGGCAATAAAATCATGGCTGTCCTCAGCATATGACTTTGAATCTTCAATCGCTTGAGCAACTTTAGATCCAATATTTACTTTCTTTTGCAAATAGATTGCGACATTACTTAAAGGGTAAGGTAGGGTTTTCTTTCCATTTGAGAGTTGCCTTTGGAATTCATATTCAATAAGAAAATCAACAAGTGCATCTGTTACTAAGTGCGGATATATACCAGAGAAATTCTCTTCAACATAATTGACAAGCCGATTCCAATCGGAAGTTTTGCCTTTCGCGTACAAGTGAAATTTAGATATTTCAGACTGACATACCTTCTTGAAGCCCTCGACATCCTTATTTTTTACGTATTTCTGAAGAGCTTGGATCGTAAGAGGACTAAGGAGCTTATCATCTGAATTCCCATAACCACTGTTCATATAGATCAACAACCCACCACGAATAGACCATGCAGAACGTTGTTTCACCGTTTCGAAACTTTAAGATTTCGCCGCAAAACCACGGGAGAAGCACCCTTACAGATTCCAACTACTTCATTCAAATACTAGCAAACCATTCCAGGTGACGCCCCAGCCGAGAACTTGCGGCACAACTCTTATTAGATTGACAGTTGCGGTATATCTGCCTGGAATGGGATAGATATATTGATTGTTCGCAGGATATCTCGCTAAATTAGATGGATAGACTGCCAACCGTCCATATAACCTGCTCATATTAGGTGGATAGGTTGAAAGTTTCAGCATAGCCGCTAGATTTTCTCTGTACTTGTTCAAGGTCAGAATTGAGAGTGATGATGCGCCGCTCGGCAGCCGAATAATCGCGTTGGCAAATTCGCTGTAGCAGGGGTTGGTCGTGGCCGATGGCGATGATGCCGACGTGAGATTGACGAGCAAAGTCCAACACTACTTGCCAAATCAACGCCTGGGTATTCGCATCCAGCATGGCGGTCATTTCGTCGGCGATCAGGTAGCGGGTATGGCGGTTGAGAACGCGGGCGATCGCCACTCGCTGTAACTCCCCGCCACTCAACTCATGGGGGTAGCGGGTCAGCCAGCCGGGATGAATGCCAAGAGCATCAAGGATGTGCTGTTGCGGCGGATGGCCTTCCCGCAAAATGCGGTCGATGCGCCAGCGGGGATTCACCGACAATTCCGGATTTTGAAAAACCAGCTGCACGGGGCAATAGCCTCGGCTGGGCAGGGGTTGTTCATCCAGCGTGACGAGCCCTTGAGTGGGCATCAGATACCCAGCTAGCAATTTTCCCAGGGTGGTTTTGCCATAGCCGGAAGGAGCCATCAGGCCGATGACTTCCCCTGGCATAATCGCGATCGCTTGGTCTTGCACCACCCACGGCAGCTTCGCCCTGTAGCGAAACCAGAGCCCTTCACCCTTCAGCATGAATGCACCTCACCCAGCCTTGACGAACCAACCGCAACTCTGGACGCGCCTGTTCACATTCGGTAGTGACCCAAGGACAGCGATCGCGATACAGGCACCCCGGTGGCAAATTTTCCGGACTCGGCTGATTTCCCGGTACCGGCACAAAATCGTTTTGGGGCAGCGATCGCCAGAGCGCTTGAGTATAGGGATGACGCAGATTGCCTGTGGTGAAATCCCTGGCGGCGGCGATTTCGACGGTGGTGCCAGCATAGAAAACCGCGACGCGATCGGCGACCTGCAAGGCTGCTTCAATGTCGTGGGTAATCAGAATCACGCCCCGCCCCTCCTGAGCCAGTTCTCGCAGATGGGTTAGGGTTTCGGTCACGACATCCGGGTGTAATCCGGGGGTAGGTTCATCGGCAATCACCAACTGGGCTGGGGTCACCACAGCGGTCGAGACCAACACTCGCCGCGCCATGCCGCCAGAGAGCTGAAACGGGTAGCGCTTCGGCGTCTGAGCGGGCAAATCATAGCGGGCAAAGGTGCGCTTCATTAAGGTTGTGGCCGGTCCCGCCGGTAGACCGTTGAGCTGACCCACCCGCTGCACCTGTCGCCCCACGGTCATCAACGGATCGAGATAGCCAATGGACTGGGGGATGAGGGCGATCGCCTTGCCCCGCAAAGCTTCACACCGCTCTGGAGTCAACAGTTGTCCCTGAAATGAGATCGTCCCGGATAACTGCGCGTTCTCTGGCAAAATTCCCAACAGGGCGTGGGCAAGCAGGCTCTTGCCGGAACCACTCGCGCCGACCACTGCCACTAGTTCACCTGCCTGGACAGTTAAATCGAGGTCGGTGATCACGGTTAACTGCTTGCGGCGCAGTCCTTGTTCATATTGGGTAAACGTAACGCCAAGGTTTGAGATGGTCAGCATGGCTACCCCTGACTCGTCTTCGGGTCCAGCAGCGATCGCACGTTTTCTCCCAGCCAGTCAAACGCTTTGACCGAGAGCAATAGCAGCAGCCCCGGCATGACGCCGAGCCACCAGTAGCCGGTGGAAAGGTGACGCATCGATTCTGCCAAAATGATGCCGATCGCTGGAATGTGCGGTGACAGGCCAATGCCGATAAACGACAGCGCGGCCTCGTGCAAAATCGCATGGGGAAACAGCAGAATCAGCCCGACCAGCAGTTGCGGAATGATGTGGGGCACCATGTGGTGGCGAGCGATCCAGAGGGGCGATCGCCCCAAGCGGTGAGAGAGCTGCACATAGTCAGAACTATTGACCTGCAAGACTTCTGCCCGGATCACCCGCGCCAAGCTCGTCCAGTGAGTGAGGGCCACAGCGATGATGACGCCTGTGGTGCCCCCACCCGCCGCAAAGGCAATCAAAATCAGCAGCACCAGGTGGGGCAGGCTGAAGAAGACATCGATAATCCAGGTAATTACGGCATCGACCCAGCCACCTAGAGTCCCCGCCGCCAACCCTAATCCAGTGCCGATCAACGCGCTGATGGCGGCGGCGAGCAAGCCAATCCGCAAGCTGAGGGACATCCCGTGGAGGGAGCGGCTGAGCATATCCCGCCCTAACCAGTCGGTGCCGAAGGGGTGAGCCAGGGAGGGGGGCTGGTTGCGCTGAATGAGCACAGGATCGAGGCCCGCATCGCCAATTACCCAAGGACTGAGTATCACCGCCAATAGAAACAGCGCACAGAGGGCGATGCCCCAAAGGGTTTGCTGCCGCCGATTGCTGTGGCGCTTTGTCGTGAGTTGAGTCGCAGACGTCGTCACAGTCATGACGGCCCACCTCCTAGCCGAATGCGCGGATCAACAATGGGATAAGCTAAATCCGCCAACGTATTCCCCGTATAGACAAAGAGGGCACTGAAGAACACAATGCCCACCAGCAACGGGATATCGCTCCGCAATGCCGCCTGTACCGTGGCTTCACCAAGGCCAGGATAGGCAAAGACCTGCTCTACCAGCACCGAGCCGCCAAACAGCTCACTCAGGGAGGCAAACTGCAGGGTCAGCGCGGGCAAAATCAGGTTGCGAAAGCCGTGGTAGCGCACGACGCCCCAGAGCGGTTCGCCCTGGGCGCGGGCAAACAGAATGTAGTCGCTGTGCAGCACGTCGATCAGCTTTTGGCGGGTATGCAAGGTGATGTTGGCAATGCCGATGATGCTAAGGGTGATGGCGGGCAGCAGCAGATGGTGGAGATGCTGCCAGAACGTTACGTCCTCGGACAATACCCCCGGCGGGGCAGCGCAGCAGATGGGCGTGACCTTCAGCGATACCGAGAAGATGATTAGTAGCAACAGGGCCACCCAGAATGTTGGGGAGGAGGCCAGGGTGTAGGCGTAGAGGCGAATCACGCGGTCAATCCAGGAACCTGCCAGGGCTCCCGACACAATGCCCAGTCCCAAACCGAGGATGCCGGAGAGCAACCAAGCGATCACTAACATTTGCAGCGATACCCAAAACCGATTAGCAATCACCTCGCCGACGGGCTGGTTAAATACCATCGAGGTGCCCCAGTTGCCTTGCGCTAGCTGTCCCAGCCAATCCCCAAACCGGACAATCATCGGCTGATCGAGTCCCCAGCGTTCGGCGATCAGCTGTCGCTGCTCCGGGCTGATTTGCAGCATGTCAGCGCCGATGTAAGCCCGCACCGGATCAATGGGGGAGAGGCTTAGCAGCACAAAGGTGAACATCGCCACCGCCAGCAGCAACAGTCCTAGCCTCAGTAGCTTTTGGAATGCGAAGGTCAAAATTGGCCTTAGTTGCATGTCCACTCCCATTCAGCGATGTTGGCGGTAATAGGCCAGCCATGGCCGTGGGGTTCCACCTGGGGTTGGCCAATATCCAGACAATCGCTGACGAAGTAGGTGTGGTCCAAATTCACCAGCCAGGCCCAGGCGGCATCGCCCTTAGCGGTGAAACCTGTGTCACCGTCCCACTGAGCCGCTTTCCAAAAGGCGATCGCTTCTGCCTCCGAAGGAGCCCCCATCGCCAGATCCAGCATTTCGTCAATGACCTGGTTGGCGTAGTAGCCCGCGTTGTAAAAATCGCCCTGGGCCGCTTGGCTGTGATAGAGGTTGTACATTTCAGTCTGGTCATGGCTGCCCCAACCAAACAACACGACGTTGCTGTGCATCGCCGGTTCAATCTCATCCCAGCTTTTGCCCTCGACGTTCGCCTGAATGCCAATGGACTTCAACATTTCGGCCACCGAGAGTGCCAACGCTTGGCGGGTGCTATCATTCGCGGGATAGAGCACGGTGAATTCGGCTGTGAGACCATCCTTTTCCACCACGCCATCGCCGTTGCTATCGGTCCAGCCGCCCGCCGCTAGAATCGCTTGAGCTTCCTCGGGCTGGGCGTCTTTGATCGCGGCGCTTGGTTCTTCCCAGGCGAGTCCGCTGACGGGACCGTAAGCCACTGAGCCGTAGCCTTCCAGGACACCTTCTACCAGAGCTTGGCGATCGACGGCGTAATTCACCGCCTGCCGAATCGCCGGATCTGCGGTCACGTCGTTGCCAACCGGGTCACCATCGGGCGTGGTTTCTCCTGCCGACGCGGGCACATAGGGAAACATCAACCCACGATTATCGACACTGGTGACGTCGTAGAGCGTCATACCCTCAACATCTTGCACTGCCAGCGCTTGGGGCACACTTGCCACCTGCGCCTCGCCTGCTCTGACCGCCGCAAAGGCTGCATCCTCTTCCAAAAATAGAAAGACGAGGCGATCAATGCTGGGAGCTTCGCCGTAGTAGTTGGGATCGGCTTCGACAATAAGCTGCTGCCCTTCATCCCACTGCACCATCTGATACGGACCAGAACCGATGGGGTTGCGGGCGTAGTCAGGGCCGTGGGCGTGTTCGGGCACAATGCCCAGGGTAATCAGGCGATTCACAAATGTGCTTTGGGGTTCCTCCAATCGCAGCTCGACGGTGGTGTCGTCTACGGCCACCGCTTCTGCCAGCACGGTCACGTCTGTCAAGCCACCGCTTTCGGCGGCCTGGTTGAAGGTATAGGCCACATCCTCTGCCGTCAATGGTTCACCATCGGAAAAGACGGCATCATCGCGAATCGTGACCGTCCAAGTCAGCCCGTCTTCACTCACGGAATAGTCCGTTGCCAAATCGTTGACGATGTTCAGGTCGGCATCCCGCCTCAGTAGCGTGCTCTGGAACAGGGGTGAACCGTAGCGGCCCCAGCCCAGAGTGGGGTCGTAACCTTCTTCACTTTCACCGTCGATCGCCAGCACAATCTGCGCCGCTGATCCCGTTTGAGCACTCGTCACATCTGGCTCAGTGCCAGCCGTTGATTCATTGACATTCGATCCGCAGCCCGCTACAAACTGCCCAATCAAGAGCAATAACCAGGGTCCGAAATCAGCTTTCATCGATACATGCATCGCCTAAAACTACTGCCAAACTTAATGACAAAGAAGCACTTTATAAAGCTGGAGATTATCACTCGCGTTTAAGCTAAACAATGCAGGGGGGAGGGATAATCAGCGGCAGAAAACGATAAAAGCTGCAGTTACTCCCCCGCACTGAGAACGCTGAGGGAGACTTTACAATGGTGCCTGAGAGCCTGTGAAGTTGGTTACATCGCCATGCCGTCATCCACGAAAATCCCCAACCAACTGCTCAGGGAATGTGGTTACGAAGGAGGATTAGAAAGGTGATTGGTTAGCTCGCCAAGCGTTCGTTCAGGCAGCTAGCGACGATGCAGTTGAGTGATGAGTGGATGGTAGTTAGCCTAACGAATTTGAGTCAGGCTAACTAGAACTGTTACAGGGTATTATGCAACTCCCTGATTTATCTACACAAATCTGATTGTTGCTTAAATACCCTAATGGCAAGGAATAGCGAGATTAGTCCTGGAAAGCGGGTTCGGATTCTTTATCCACTTTATGCTTGCAATCTGACTGGCGTTATCTTGTGTCAGGAAGAACAAACTAGCGGCGTGAAGACAGGCTGCTGGCTCATTGACGTCGAAGCCCAAGACATGATCTTAGCGCTGGAACCTCATGAGTTTGAGCTGCTTGCGGATGAGTGAACATTACTTAAGGGTTGTCTGGAGGAGGGGGAGCCTGACTAATTCCCAACCCTTTCTTACTACGCTTTAATTCTTTCCAGGCTCGCTTTACCATTTTGTAAGCTTCCAGGGCAGTGATTTTGCCGCCAGTTTCGAGACCACAGATGTAGCTGATGCGTTGAGCGAACTCCTGCAGGTTGGCATTGAAGGTCAAACGCTCAGGCGTAAAGTGCCCGTAGTAGCGACTGCGAGGATACAGAAACTCTTGCTTCCCTTGATCGGAGGGCTGAGGGGTTAGGGAGTCAGACACCTTTAAAGTTTCTCAGAAATGCAGCTTAGCAATTTAGCGGAGGCTAGCATTGGCTTACTGTGTTTTTATGTCGTAGCCAAGCTGCTTGGCGATGTCGAGAAAGGGGCCAATGTTGCCGATACCCCATTGGTTGCAGACTGCAATGGTTTGATTATCCCCTGTCCGCAAAATCTGACTCTCGTCCAAGAAATAGCGCTTTTGGCCTTTCTCTAAAGCTTTCTCAATCGGAGCTATCACCCCAAAGGAACTGTGAAGGGAGTCGGGAAATACCTGCCTCAACTCATCCAAAGTCAGCTGGGAGTGTTCCTGAAGGTATTGGGTGACGACGGCCAGCACCAAATTTCGCTTGTTATACACCTGACCCAAGAATTCATATTGCGTCGTATCTCGACTAGAGCGGACGGCAGCTCTTTGCGCTTCTGCTTGCTCCCGAATTCTCACCTGATATTCTTCAGCCTCCGGCAGAGGGATAATCTGCTCAATGTCCAGCAATAGCTCGTCTCCCAGCTTATAGGGCTGAAGGCGGACACAGCGAATGTCGAGGTCTCTTTCATTCAGCCACATAACAGCGGTGGTCAGCTCTTTAGAGAAGTTGGCTGAGGCCAGCACAATTCTGACATCCGTAGGGAACTGCTCCGCTTGGGGGTCACTCCATCCCAAGAACCCCAAGATTTCTTCTTTAGCGTCTTTCTCAATACCTCGCTTATCGAGATACTGCTGGTGAATCTCGATGGCTCGCTTGAAGGTCAATGTAGAGACCATCGCGGCATAGCGTAGCGACTGTAGCTCCATGTGAGCCCCAGTTTCATCACGCTTAAGCTCGATTACTACCAAATTGGCTTGCTTGTCGATGCCCAGGAGATCGATCCGCCGTGCTCCCTCAGTCCAGCCTGAGAATTCCTCAGAAAGCACCATTGTATTGGACGAAATAACGTTGATGTTGTCTCTGAGTGCAGCTTGCAAGTCGGTACGTTCCTGAATGCCTTCTGCGCCAAATTGAGTGCTTTTGACAGCGGCGATTTGCTTGTCTCTAAGGGTGAATAGCGGCATAATTTCAACCGGTGGGGTGGTCTGAACGTTGGGCCGGGTAATGGTTTAGCGTCTATTAAACTCAACCTGCCCTACATACTCAAAGCTGCCGGATTGGTCATCACTAGTGAATAGGCTGACTTCATAAGTGCCAGCGGTCGGTAAGGGGCAGGTAATCTGCGGACCTTGGGTAGCACTATCGGTGCAGTGTTCTGACTGTGCAGAGCCTTTCAGAGCGTAGCTAGAGAGAAGCCAACGCTGGCCGGGGTTCTGAAGTTGGATAACAGCGCTGTCGTTCGTATCTGTTTGCGATCGTGCTGGCGACACCAATTTCATGCCCTCAGCAAAGAACTGGGCTCTCATCATCGGTTGGCGCAAAAACTCACCTCGGGAGATGGGCTGCGAGCGCAACTGCCACGCCTGTTCTTCGGGGAAGTGGCTGATACCCATCACTTCAGGGGGAGGAAACAGATAGTCAGCCTTATAACTCTTGGTAAACCCGCTGGCGCGGTCCACATACCCACTATCCCAAGTCGGATCGATCAGATACCACTGCCCTTCAATCTTGGCGGCATTCCAGGCATGGCTTTGACCCTCCAGATCGCTGGTGGAGCTGCGGGAGTCGCCGGTCACATATACAATCTCTTCTCCAATGGCCTGACCCAGCGCCTCCAAGAGTTTGGCGTAACCAGCACAGACGGCAACCCGACGTTGAAAGACCGTCTCGGCATCCTGGGGAGGATAGTTCCTCGCAAAGTAGTTAGGCGCATCATAAGCAATGCGATCCGCGACGTAGTCATGGAGGGCTTTGATCCGCAGCATCGGGTCTTTTTCCTGACTGGCAATGTATTGAGCAACTGACTCAATGCTGGTTTCAGCGTTGGCGGGCATGTTCACTACGGCAGGATGCAACCCGGCATCGTTCCAGGGCCAACCCTTGGCCTGTCCGGCCTGTCGGGGTTCGGATTCAACCGTCGGCTGTGGCTGAACCTGGGTCGTGTCGGCGTACTGGTCAAAGGGATTGTCGTAAAAGACCAGATAGAGCCCCTCCAAACCGTTGGCTAGCTTAAACAACCCCTGTCGAGCCAACTCAACAGCCGGGCCGCTCATGCCATCTAAGAACCAGTCGCCCCGGGTGGATAAGGCCAAAAAAGAGGTCTGCGGTCTTAAGGCCAGTAGAAGCCCAATGAAAACCAGGTTCAGCAGCAGGGTCCGCAAGGTAATGCGATCGCCCCAAGTAAGAATGCCTGACTGGCGTTTCTGTCGACCTCTCGAATCCCAAATGATCGGCAATAGAGGAAATAGCAGGAGGCCAGAGAAGACAGCCAATAGCGTGGGTCCATTGATGTAGGCCACCAGGGACGACGCCAACCAGACTCCCAGGATTGGGGTCAGGAAGACCGCCAGGTAGAACACCAGCCGCAACAGATGGGGCAGAAGCCGGAATAATCGCATAGAAATTGTCGTCAGAACGCTGACAGTAGGATTCCCAGATTGAGCTAAACGGATGATTAGACGCTGACAGTAGTTCTTAAAAGGTAGTCGTCCTGTGTGCAAATCCTGGTCTCAGCTCTCCCGAATGTCCTTTCCAATGCCCTCTTCTCAGCTCCAAAGACAACACATATAACAACCTTAACTGCCTTCAGAAATTGCTCACTTACACTCTCAGAGTTGCAGGCTTACGCCATTGGATACCAGAAACAACTGTAATCACTTCTAGTTTTGTTAGATGAGCATCCCCTTTTTACGGAGCGCTGTCCGAACTCTGAGAGGCTAATCCTTTAGACTGATTCACTCCAGCAAGAGTGGCACTGTGGTCACTATGGCTGGCATCTGGTTAACTCAGAAGAGAGCGCTTAAGCCCGCCAACCCCAGATCAACCCAACCGCCCCATCATTTCATTCACGCACCGCGAGATCTCTTGCAACGATTCCCAAATCGCCTAATCCGCTTCTGGACTGGACTGCTCCTGTTCACTCATCGCCGCAACTATCGCTGTCGCTTCCCGATGCAGCGAGATCGTCTGTCAGTGCATATCACAATAGTCACAGGTCAGACAGGCAACGGATAATCCAGCTTAGTCAAGTCCAGCTCGTCCATTGCCCACCTCAAGTCTCATCAGCGCTACAGTATAAGCCGTTGAGACAGGTTCCTCATGTCCCCGATCGTGATCCTTGAAGATGACTACGAAACTCTCAATGACGCGATCGCAGCCAAAGACGCCCAGACCGCAGACCTGACCAATCAAAGCATTCCGTTTCAGCAGCAAACTCTCTACCGGGCCACCGATGGCGCTCGCGTCTTCCTGATCACGCCTATTGAGCCGGAAGCGGAAGCGGACGAATCCCGCACAACATCCTCCAAACCGCGCACTCGCCGCACCAGTCCCCAAAGACGACGCGATCGCACCCAGCAAGTTGATTATCGGTAATGCGCGCGATCGCTTCCGCTACCCAGCCAGACTCAATTCATGGTGCCGCCTGGAACTAACAACGAGTCAGCGATCGCTGTAATCTTGAGCGATCAAACACTACGACGCATGGTAAACACCTTCCATTTCATTCCAAATGGCTTGCAAATCCAGAATTCCACTGTGCTGATGAGTAGTGATTTGTTGGGGTTTCTGATTCGCTAAGGCAGGCATGTGAAACCCCAAAATCTCACCCAGAACAACTATCAGGCAAACGCCGAAGACTAGCCAGGAACTCAGCATAGTGATTGTTCGAGGCTTTTTATGAGTAGGTAACGATTGGTTTTCCATGATTCAGAAACCCTCTGTATTGGCAATGACGTTATTAGCTAGTTCAACGACTTCAGCGCGATCGCCACATTCAATACCCACGTAGTAGCGGTATGTTTCATCGCTGGAAGCAGAAGGTTGCTCCCAGTAAACTTGCGCCTCGCTGCACTGGGCCGTAGCGATCCACGGGACAAAGAAACCTTCAAGGCCATTTATTAGCTCGACATCCCCCATCGGGTCGTCCGACCGGGGACGATTGGGATCATCCAGGGGCTCATTGAGAAATGAGTAGATCTCCTCGACGGGTTCCGTGTCAGCGGTGACGATTTCACCGCCCATTGAACCCCTAGAGCAAGCTCCAGCCCCCTCACAACCGGACTCGACATCGACCGAAAGCGTATATTGGCTCCCTTCGTTGCCAATGTACTCTGAGAGCCAGAATTCAGGCCCCAGTTCTGGAAACTCAGTCGGTAGCAACACGGGTAGATTGGCCTGTTCGCGAGTACGTTCATAAGTTGATTCGAGCTGCGACAAAATAGTTACGGCGCTGACCCCGGAACTATCTTTATTTGCTACAGCAGCAGTAAAGAGAACGGCACCTGCCAGCACTAAGCCACCCAGCGCTCCTGTGATCACCCATCTGACGATACGGCTCATTGTGCTTGCTCCAATACTTGAACAACGCCTTCATAGAGTTGAGAAGCGATCGCCTCTGGCACTCCGCAGTTTTCAATCAGACGATATTCAGGAATCAAACTCGCCTCACGACACACGAACTGCCAGTCTTCGCCATCCTTCAGCAACACCGCAGAGTTGGCGATGTAGTCAGCCGTCACGACGATGAAGCCATATTCTTCACCACCTAAGACAGTAGAGAAGAACGCATTTTCTTCAATCGTGTCTACATCTCTTGCCGCCGCCTGAACTGCTGCTAAAGGAGTTGCGCCAATCGCGACTTCAGGATTGTCGATTAATGGGAAAGGCCCTTCCGAGTACCCTAAACCTTCTTCTTGGGCAACCGCGAAAAAGGTGATGCTCGCAAACAAGATTGCCAAGATTGCGGAGACCACTATCGTCGCAACGAAACTAATTTTGTGTTTCATTTGTTCGTCCAAACTCGTCAATAGGTTGCAAAGCCATCCAGATTCGAGATCAACCTCCCCCTGTAATCTGGTCATTGATTAGGGGAATCACACGATTGCCCTGCCGACTCACAATCCCCTGAGACTCAAGAAATTGAATCGGGTCATAGGTGCCACCGTAACCAAAGCCACCCTGATTTTGATTATTCGCAGGTTCACGATATTCAACGTGGATCACTCCTGTCTCAGACTCTCCAACGCTAACGACCTGCCCAGGAGCGACCGTATCGCCCAAGCCGACTGTTAACTGAGAGCCTTCAGCAATTCTTTCTACAACGCCAAGCTCGGCATTGTAGATATCGACATAGTGACCGTAACCGCCAGGGTCATGCCCAATCCGTGTGACAACGCCACCAATAAAGCTCTGGAAATCGTCGTCAACTCCCTGCGTGATATCGAAATCTTGTCCCGCATGGGTTCTACCACCAGGTCTCGGTGCGCCGTATTCCTGTGCCGACAACAAGCCTGTCCGATATTCCTTCAGCGGTTGAACCGGTGCCCCAACGCTCCCTCTCTGAGTTTCAATGGTCTGACACCGGCTGAGCATCTCGTAATACTGCTCGGCGTGAGCCGCGATTTCACCCGCATGATCCAGTACGTTAACCGTTCGTCGTGCCTGATAGAAATCCTGATGGCCTTCAGAAACGTAATAGGCTAGCCCCTGTCCGTGCCCGTTAAACCAGCCTTTCATCATCCCGTTAATCATGATTTCAGCCGCATTATCGGTTTGCAGAACTAGCGACGGATCGCTAACCGCATCAATGCCTAGCTCATCTCTTACCCGCACATAGTTGTAGTCATGGGTGAGCTGCACATACCCGCGTCCATGCCATCCACACCCACCGCTATAGCGGCAGGGTTGACCAATCTCTTCGACCGGCCCCCAACCGACTCCTCCAGTTTCCCTACGGACTGTCGCCAAAACGTAAGCTGTCTGTGCCCGGTCTAGACCATGCTTATTTGCCGCCTCAATAATGATTGGGATATTCTCAGCCGCCCCTGATTGCTGACTGGATGGAGTGACCGAGAGGAGACCATTTAAGCACTCCTCATCCATCTGCACTTGAGGGGAAAATCCCCCAGCGCCACCATAATAATTACCACCTACATTTCTTGATTGGTATCGCTGCAACTCAGGTGGCACCTCCATCTCGCTTGATGCCCCTCCCTTACCATCTAGCGGCCCAGTCAGGACAAAGCCCTTTTCCTTGGTAGACCAGATCGGAATGGGGCCGATGAAATATGGTGTGCAGCCCAAATCAACAAAGAAAGATCGCTGGCAATAGCGGGTGTAGAGGGCAAAGTCTCCCGTCCCCTCGGACTCCTTAGTATCGGTCAGCACGATTTTGAAGACATCACCAAACGGATGGCGACCCGTTGGTTCCTGCCCGCCATTGATCATCACTAGGAGACCGCTACCCCCCTCGACCATCTGCTGCCCCTGGCCACTGCCCCCAGCGATCCACCGAGCGCCATGCATCGAGCCTGGGCCTTCTAGTTCTAGGTAGGCGCAACCCCTGTCCTGGGCACATTCCACCCTAAAGCCTTCTTGATCGGAGCCCGTGATTGAAAACTGGGTCGGCGTGACAAGGGACTCCTTGTAGCCATAGGTGACATCATGAGTCCCCCCAAAGCCGCCCGTAATCGCCGCGATCGGGTTCGGGAAATCGCCAAATGGAATGGAGTCTAACCCTGGCACTTCACTCAGCACCATGTCTTGCCAACCTTCCAGTTCCGCCATTGGCAAGTTTTCGAGGCCGGGGATATCCTCAACCAGATAACCGCCCAAGATATCTAACGAGTCCCCAATATTGATGTCACCAAATACGACTCCTTCCAGTAAATCAGGGGTCGTCAGCAAGTCACCCAGAGTCTCCTGTCCATATTTGAGCAGCTCAGTTTCGATAAAGTTGACTGGATCGAACGCTTCAAGAGGAACTAAATCAATGGGCACCCCCAAATCTTGAGCAATTTGATTCAGTTGCTCAACGGCCTCAACCTCAAGCTGCGGCAGCACGGCCTCATTGAAAACGTCTTGAATGGGGGCAACTTCGTTTAAGCGGAAATTTTCGATGCCGAGCAAAGATGAAAGCGAGCCAATAGACTGGCGCTGAATCAGCCCTTGGTAATTCGAGAGAGACAAGTCCGTTGTGTTGATTCCTGTTTTGCGCTCCACATCAGCGATCGTCAACACCTGGGGATAAAAGCTTTGACCCAAATCCCCTAACTTGATCACATCCGACAACTGTGCCCCAGCAGACCAACTGCGGCCAGTGTTATAACCCATCTGCTCAGCAATATCGTCCGGGACGCCATTAATGCTCCCCTGGCTATTGAGTCGGATGCCGCCAAATGTCTGAGTGCCAAATGAAGCGTAGTCCGGCAGTTCTTCTGCGAGGTGCTGATAATCACTCACGTCATACTGCGCGATCGCTGTTCTGACTTCAGCAAGCAGACCCAGGAACGCAAAAACTATTACTACGGCAAACGTAATCGTAAGGCGTAGCAGAGTTACCAGAAGCTCTTTATTACTGGAATGGGGGCACTTCACAGGAAGACCTTGAATCCATTTCCAGACCCTACTAAGCAGATGTCTCTGAGTTGTTCCCGTAAAACGTTTTTAATGAAGTTGAGTTGCTTTTTCAGCCAAGAAAAATGTCAACTCGTGAGCAAATATTGCTAGCTAGCCAATTTCGATGTCGCTTTGGCGAGATCGGCTGATTGAAGGGGATGGAGCTGGAGTTGGCGACGACATTGCCGCATTTCTAGCCTGTTGCCGTTCTAAAACAGCAGCGCCCTTCGCAAAGGTCTCCAGGTCTTGAGAGGTGGCGGATGAGATAATTTCGCCTGATTGTCCATCCCGCTCAAAGATTAGCCCTCGACCATCTTTGGCAGTCACGGCTAACCCACCATGACCATCCCTGGAGATGTCGTAGCTGTTACCAATAATGGTGGCGCTACCCTCTTTGCCGTGAGTCGTCTCCAAACAGCGATCGAGCATTGTGGCTAATGCTTGCTGCTCTTCCAGTCGCGCCTGCATCCACTCAGCCTGCTCCTCCCTGCGCTCCACCAAATCGACGGTCGCCTCTAGTCCTTCCATTGAGGGGCTAGGAACAATGCGGCCATGACCATCCTTAGTCACAGTCGGCGTGGTGGGCTGGGCTATCCAGATGGCAGGATCATCAGTCGAAACATCACCCTCATTCTGTCCGGCGATCGCTTCGGCCTGAGACAAAGGAACGATTTCGATCGTCCACTGTTCTTGATCCACCGGAGGAGGTGTCGTATCAACAGGTTGTTCAGGTGCCGAACTGTGAGAGCGCTCTTGAGTTGGTGCGCGATCAGCATGAATGGGAGGAGTGGAGTTGCCTGAACTTACCTGCTCCTGAGTCGCTTCTGGGTTCACATCTGGCACCTCACGGTCAACTCTGCCGACCGCTGTATGTAGGGGCGAGGCATCAACATCGATCACGGCTCCATCATTTCGCTCCATCTCACCATGCTGATGATTCGAGATCAGCTCGTTCGCGGCTTGAAGGTCAAAGTCAGAATGCACGTAGCGTTCTTCTGGCCCCTGATAAAAGACGAGATCGCCCGCCACTTGAATTTCCACCACTAGGTCAGAGGTCAGGGATTGATTGGTGATCGCTCGTTGCACCACATCAAGGTTATCGAGCTGCTGAATATCACTGGCAATGCGTTCAGAGTCCGTTTCGATCTGCTCATCGCCCACGCTCAAGCGGATTACTACAGGGGCTTTCTCAGGTCGATAGGCGGTATGCAGCGTTTCGTCGGGCGGAGTTGTGCCCCCGGCTGGCGGCAACTCATGGGCGTCGTAGGGTGGCAGATCATCAGGGCCACCGGGCAGTGGTCTAGGATGCCCTAAATCTTGGATATCCGGCCTAACTTCAACCGCTATCGGTTCAGGAGAAATGGCTTTATCTGGCTCTGCGGCCTGCGACTGCTGATTTCTGTAATAGAGCAGCGCTGCCGCTCCAACCAATAACCCTACCGCATTGCGAGTCGATTGCTCCGCCTTGTCCGCCTCTTGAGTTGTCACGCCTGTAGCATCATCAATATCAGTTTTCATCAGAAAACCTCACTGAATTCGAGTAAGGCACCAGGATTAATCACTTTTGCCGCCGCTGCCGGAGTCGGCTGCAAGACCGGAACCAGCGCATCAAAGCGGGAATGATGGGTATCCGGTTCGCCATCTTCATCCATCGGCAGCGGTAGCAGTTCTTCGACCATCGCCTGACAGATGGTCATCTGTTGATTCGCTTTGGCCGAATCACGCAGCCTTTGAGGCGAACGGTGGATTAGCTTACGCCGCAACTTATGCCAAGTAGCTTTACTCCAGTCCTCTTCTCCCACGTCGGCCTTAGGGACTTTGATCATCGAGATGAGGGGGATAGAAGTTTCATCTTTGCGAGCCAATCCCGGCGAGATCAGCACACACTTCCCGGTGGGTAATCGGTTGAACTGTGCCGACTCCACAATGGGGCGCTTCTGCAATTGCTCAGTGACGGAACGGGATGCGCCCCCCTTGCCGCCAGAATTGCGCGACTTTTGCTTGATTTTCACCTCCTCATCTCCTAGATAGTCGCTAAACATCCGCGCACTATCGGCATCCTGGGGATTGAAAATCGCTTTAGTTGCACAACCCCCTAAAATCGACCTGGCAATATCACGCTTATAGGCATCCTCAAGCTGGGTGATGTTTTGAAAGCCAATCATCGTGCAGAGGCCATCCGAACGGTTTTCGTTGAGCCACTGGGTTAGGTAGGGCAGATACAGCGTTGGTAATTCGTCGATCGCCAGCAGCAATGGGTCTTTTCTTTTCTGGGTGACGTTCATCGTCACCATCATGTGCAATACGGTCGCGACCAGGGGGGCAACGGCTTCGCGGCGACGGCGATCCATCCCTAAGATGACCAGTTGCCGACCTTTTAGTTCGATGGGCAGCGTGGTTTTCCCGCAGAACGTGGAAATGAGTTCTGGGGCCATGAATCTGGAAAAGACTTTACCCGTTGTACCCAGCACACCTGCCACCGTTTTCTCAGAATCTTTGAGCTGCATCAACTGGGAGAAGGCGTAATAAACCCAGTGGGAAATCTGCCAGTGGTCGGGCAACTGTCCTAAATCACCCAAGCGCTTCGCCTCTAGGATGCGATCCGGTAGGTTGCCCAACCCGAGAGCAGCGCTGGCCGCCATCAGATCGGACACCGGCATCCCTTTCGCTAGCATCAAAATCGCTTGGGTCAACTGGTCACCCGCATCCGCAAAGAACTTGTCTTCAGAGCTGTTGGAGCTGCGGGCAAAATTGCGGTTCATCACGGTCGCGATCTGTCGTGCCATCAGCGCATCGTCCTGATCCGTCATGAAGTCTAGAGGATTGCAGACCTCTGATTCGGGGTAGCCAGGGGCAAACACCCGCACGTCGTAGCCCCGCTTCGCCGCATAAGCAGAGATACATTCCGCTTGAGACGGATATTTGAAGTCGTAGACCAGCGCCGGGAAGCCTTCATCTAAGGCGGAGCGAATCACGGGATTGATAATCGAGAACGTCTTACCGGAACCTGGTCCCCCGGCAACCGCAACCCCTCTTTGAGCATCAGCCAAAAAGAGCGTTTTTTTAGACCCCGTAATTTTTCCTGCCTGATTGCGCTTCAAGCTACCGACGTAGAGAGCCACCGAGTCCGGCACCCTGGCCTGGAGCTGCTTGAGGGCCTGTCTCCGCGCCTTGGCTTTCTCCTTGCCACCGCTGAGAGACCCTCGCGCAATTTTGCCCGACTTACCACCACCACCCATCACCTTTAGGCCGATCAGCCCCAGTGCCATCAAGAGCAAAATCAGGCCGCTGCGCCCCATTAATGGCTGCAGCGCTGGCCCTAAGCTGTCACCCAGCCCTTGGAGGCTCGGCACACTTTCAATCGAGTTGGTGGCTTGAGCCGTCAGCCCAAACTCCTCATGACTTTTCTGCATCTGACGGCTCCGTAGAAGGGCCAGGTTTTTCAGTCAGGCGGCGGGTATGGCGATAAATTTGAGTGGCCATCATCCACCGGAATGTGAGCACAAAGAACTGAACCGGATCGCCTTTCCAGGCCCACCACAACACTCCGCCTAGTAGCGTGAAAATCATCGCTACCGTACCAATCTGGCCTTTGTTCTCGGCGGCAACCTCGATTACCACATCCAAAATGTCAGCGACTGGCTCCGAAGGAGCGGATTCATGAGGAGTGACGGCTGGAGTTGACGGCAGAGGCGTAACGGGAAAGGCGTACTCTCCTAAGAAAACTGTTTCGCCAGGGCGATAGGTCTGCAACGGAATGGGGCCAATGCCATAACCGGAACAGTCCAGTTGCCCTGATTGCCTGCATGTCCGAAAGTACATCGACACCTGCACCCCTTCCGGGGTAATCGACTCAGGTACTACCTTGAAAACTGGCCCAAATGGCAAGGCACCCTTGAGTTCTTGCCCTTCGTTGATTTGCGATCGCGCCTGTAAACCAGCATTCGCGACTGCTTCCTCTTCACCTATCACCCACTCGACAGGCTCAAAAGCCGTCCGGGGCGTCAGCGCCAGCACATAGGTTTCTTCGGCCTCGCCAGCATCAGTCAGGGGTTGAATGCTCGCAACGGCGATTTCGCCATCCGTCTGCGGCGGCTGAGGAAACAACCACCAGCTCATCACGGGCAGCATTGGCACTTCACTGATCGCGGCCTCTTGCCAATGAGCAAATGACTGAAGCGGCACTCGCTCAATTCCTGGCAAATCCCCCACCTGATAGTCTTCCAAGATGAGCTGACTGAGCTTGATCTCGCCAAAGTCAGGATAGGCCAATAGCAGGGTTTCCAAGGTCTCCGTTTCAAAGCGAACAGTGGGATGAACACTCCTCACCAAGTCTTGAACCAGCGGCAACTTTTCGACGGGCACCTCTAGCAAAGAGGGAACGGCGGCGACCAAACTAGCGATCGTCTGACGCTCCAGCAGTTCAAACTCATTAAGACTGATCAGATAAATAGGACTCTTTCTCCCCAGTTCGGCGGGCATCCCCATTGCTTCGGCAATCGAAGCAATGGTCAGCAAATGCAAGTCCAGCGATCCTTGAAAGTCGCCAAGGGTCATCACATCGGCAAGGAGATCGCCCTGCGACCACGCCACATCACCCCATTGCCCATCCGCCGAAAAGGGCGGAAAGGCATCAAAGGAAACCACTTGCCAGTCCGGGATAGCGGCAGTACGCCCATCAATGTGCAGGGTCCCCATCGGCAGACGCTGACTCAGATTCGGTACGGGGGTTTGTAAGGTAGCACCAGGCGTTTCTGAAGTCTCTAGCGTTTCCGGTACCGTCTCCGAGGTAGGCGGTTGCTCACTTTGCGCCCAGGAGGAGCTAGAGGAACCGGGAACCGTATTGAGGCACAGACCAATGATTAGAGCTGGCAATAGTGTTGATCCTTTCATCACTCACTCACGGAAAAATCATCAAAGCGTTTGGAAGCTCCGTAACTTTAGTTCGGGGAGGAAAAACTATAGGCATAACCATCCTTTCGATGAATAGGTTTACAGTATTTGTGGCTAACCCCTGTTACTCTTCCAGCGGTCGTAGCAATATCAAAACTACCTGACGCACGACAGAGAACCCGTCCTGTATAAAAACCGATTTTCTTGCCTGCAGTAACGGTGGCAGCGACAATATCGCCTGTCTGAAAACCTTTGTGAGTCTTCGCCCGTGAGCGATGTCTTGTGGGAAACCCGAATTTATTTGTTCCGCACATCTGACGGGTTCCATGCCCTTTTGCAGCAATCAGCAACGGCTTTGAGGTCAAGACTTCGAGCGAGTCAACCTGCCCCGCACATGCCGCATCAATCCAGTGTGCTTTGGGCAAATCGAGTCGAGTTCGATTGAACTTGGTCTGTCCACCCGTTCCCGTAGCTACTGGCAGTCCTGTTTCTTTCAAAGCCTTAAATAGTGCCCATCGAGTTGAATTGACTGCTGCTGCGTCTTTGAGCGGTGATTGTGCCTGTTTGAGAATGCGGCTCAGCAGATCAGGCTTGTCTGATAGAAAGTTTCGAATGTCCTGATTCCCCTTGCTTTGATTGCAAGGATTGCAGGCAATGGCAAGATTGGAAACTCGGTCAGAACCACCCTTAGAGCGAGGCTGAATATGCTCGACTTCGAGCGGTACATCTTTCACTGCACAATAAGCACATTTCCGATTCCACTTATCAAGTAGATACTCGCGCACCTCGTAGCCTTGCAATTCTCCCTGCTGATACTGAACGCCTGAGATTTCAGGGTTTTGCATCAACTGAAGGTCGAATCGAACTAGCTCTTGAACAATGCTGCTAATCGGCGCAAGTCGCATGAATTTGCGAACCCAAGTCAGGATTGTATCGACTCGATGTTGCAACGATGGAGCTATCCAGCCATCAGGTCGAGTCCGGTTCAAAAATCGTGGTTGACGATAACGTGTCTTGCGATTCCGCCTCCGACGCCGCAACTGACGGCGGGATAGCAGAGCATCCTTAATTTGCTGTCCCCGATGCTGCAACTCAGCCCCAAAGATGATCTGATTTCCTTGTTTCAGAGCGATGCCAGTAACCTTAGAGCCAGGGTCTAGCTTCAGTTCAATAGGTTCAGGATTAGCATCAACCTCCTTTTTCAGGATGAGGGTGAAGGGATAGCGGCGAAATACTGCCGCCTTTCCAGCTTTGAGCAATGACCGTGCCACACCTGGTTTACAGGGGGTAAGTGGTTTGCGGTTGGTATCTAGAACGAAAACGTGATTTGACATTGTTGTGTCTCTTCTGATTACTCGTAACGTTTGCTTCGCCAATGTTCAGAGTCGGTACTTTCCAAATCGCACTGTCTTAACCCCTTAAAACTGTTTAACGATTCGGTTCTAGAGCCTGGAACTAGCAAGCATTCCAGGGTAGGACTTTAACTCTTGCTCTGAACGTAGCCAGTTAAGGCTTAGGCTGGTCAGCTACCTGAAGGGGAGGCACGAAGCCCCCGTGCTTCAGCCGGGGGTGCTGACCCCCCAGCGTGGACATCCGGTTCAGCGTTTCGATTAACGCTACAGAATCTATCGCCGCCGCAGGCGTCGCCTCTTCATCCATCGCCTCAATCTCGCCGTCCACACCTGAAGGTTCCTCTTCGATAAACTGCGATCGCGCTTCCGCCGCCGCCGCGTCCAGGCCGATTTGAGCCACTTCCTGAACCACCGCCAACTCCACGCCAGCGGACTGCGCCGCTTCGGTCGGGGATGAACCACTTTGCACTAGACTCATAAACTCTTTCAATCGCCCGTGCATGGGGCCATCCCCGGCAATCGTGCCGTCCAGAATGAGCTGCGTGATGCCTGCTTGGAACGTCTCCAGATCGAAGCCTCGACCAGCCGAGTTGGTCAGCAACGCATCGAACTGTGGCGAAACGGCCTGGGGCGTCAGGGAAATCGTCGCGTACTCGGGTCGATGATCGCCATAGGTGACGCGAAATTGATAGAGATGACGCTGCCCGGTGGCATCCACGGTCGCCACGCTCAGCAGCGTGATGCCCGTCGAGGGCAATCCTTCAAAGTCAATGTGGTCAACTCGTCGCAGATGAATAATCTGAGCGTTCGCGTTCTCGATCGGGGTATCGGTATCAAGTTGTACCCGGCTAGGGTCATCCAGCCAGGCCCGGTAGACATACTGCCCGGTGCGCGTAAAGTCCAGGTTGGTGCCAGAACCTGGCCACACCTGAATACTGACTGCGCCGGATTCAGCTTGCTGCAAAGTGTACTGATCGCGAAGCTGGGCCGATGCAGGTAAGGCGGAGGCGACGGCCACCACCAGCGAGAGGCCACCAGCGAGCAGCAATTGGACAGGTTTTCTCAGCATGGCTATTTCCTCTAATTGGCTTGAAACGTAAACTCTTCCGCCACAAAGAGCATGACCGGGGCATCGCTGCCGTGGTACCAGATACGAGGCTGGTTCTCGTAGTCGTCAATGCGGTTCTCTATCCGGTCTTGCTCGCTGGGGAGCACGGCATCTGCCGCCCCTTCCAGCAGCCCCGCCAGGATGTTGACCGCCCCATTTTCAACCGTACTAACACTCGTATCTCCACCAATCACTGTCGTTGAGGAATCAGGCCGATTTAACAGCTCACCCACATTCCCCAGTGCGCCAAGGGCTGCTAGCTGAATCTGCGCCGCCCGAATCTCGCCCGTATTCTGGATTTCACGGGCCACCAAGGGCTGGCCCTCGCTCCCCGCAATCACCAGATTTTGATTAGGAACAGACATCACCTGCTGCCGACCGTCTTTAGTAACCACAACATCAGTGACGTGCAGCTGCAATAAGCCACTGCCAGCAATGACATTCACTTCAGCCACCAGCAGCGTTCCCGCCTCTAAAGCCACCTCGCCCTGACTGCCATAAAGCGGCTCCGATAGCTTCAGGGCAGTCCGCTGAGACTGTTGCTCATTCGCTAAGTCTTGTGCCCAATAGATTGGTGTTTCGAGGACTGCCTGGGCATACGTGCCCGATTGCACCGTGACCAGCGTGTGACCCAAAATCGCGGCGGCTTCTTCGGCATAGGTCGTATCGGCTTGCTTCGGGGCCGCTGCCTCAAACCCTGGCATCGCCACCACTGTCTCAGGCGCACCGTCACTAAAGGCGGGAACCGCTTCAGCCGTTTCAACCTGGGGCGTGGCGATCGCTGATGGCGAAGCCACCGGGGACACAATTGGGGCTGCCGCAATTGTATTGGCGGGCAAGGCACTGCCGCTGCCATAGCTCCCGTAACGGCTAAGCATCGCCAGTTGCTCTTGAGGTGGAATCTGTTCTACTGGCGCGGGACGCGGCAAGGGCGCAGGCGGGGGTGCAGGGATAGAACGCAGTGCGGGAGGTGGCGCGGGGCGCGGCGCAGGTGCAGGGGCCGAGCGCGGCGTGACTGACTGGGAACTCGTTACTCTGGTTTGGGGACTGCCATTAGCTTGGGCCGCTTCCTGAAACTGTCGCCTCTGCTCAAGCTGATTCCTGAGCGCCAACAGCTCTGCTGCGCTCACCTCGGAACCTTCTTCGGCCTGGATGTCCATCGCTAGCTGCTGGTTGCCCAGAGCATTTTGAGTCTTGAGTTCGCCAATCTGCTCTCCCTGACTCCGCAGAGCACTTTGCATCGGGTCTTCGGGGGGTTCCTCTTCGACTCGCCGTGCGGTTGGAGGGGTCGCCAGGTCTCGCCGACCGGCGGTTTGGATGGTATTGACAACCAAACCGACGACCGTTAAACAGCCTCCGGCCACTAAAGCCACAAATGCCAGCTTCATCAGCGGATTAGACCAGAGCGGCGTTTTCGTCTTGCCATCCTCGCCAGTGTGACTATCGACTTCCTCTTCCTCATCCACCTCAGCATCACTCAAAGATGAAGCAGATGAGGCTGTTGCATTTGAGTTCGGTTCTGGGTCTAATCCCATCCATCCAGCCATTTCTTTGGGCGTGGTTGCTGTACTGGCTGTGGCTCCGACATCTTCAGGGTCTAGCAGCTCAAAGTTCGGAGCGTTATCGCCGTTGTTAGAAGGATGTGCCATGACTGACTCCTACTCCTTGATGAGTTCATTCATTTCAGTGATCTCTAGACCCGCACTGCGAACCTGATAGACCGCCTGCTGAATCGGTGAGGCATCTTCAGGCAATGGATCAGATGGCGGGTCGACCGCCCTCAGAAAAACTTCTTTGTTGAACGGAATCGCTCGGCCTCTCGGGGTCTGCGGGTCAAAAATAATCAGGTTGCCGACCACCTCGACCACCCATTCCCCGTCGTCAACTTTCATCGGATCCGATAGCGTCGTCAGATTAAAGACACTTTGGGCGTTCCCGGTAAAGATGTCAGGCGGCGTCATCTCAGCGACCGCCTCTAGAAATGGCCCCCGGAAGTCCTCCGAAAACGCAAAACTGGCCTGCCAACTCTTGGTTGTTGCCCTGCCCCCGCCGACATCCACCCCCTGATCGGTTTTGGTCTGCATGACTCCTGCCGCATCCGGCACTTGAGTAATCGCATTCCAGGTGAACATCATGGACAACGCATTCCGGGTAAAGAGCCGAATGGTTTCCGGCGAGCGCTCTAGATGATCAATCGGCTCTGTCAGCACCGAACGGCCATCGACGAGTTGGACCAGGCGGGTCTCTGGACGACTCGCCACCCGAAAGGTACCGACCGCTAGCGACAACAGCAGCAACAGGTTGATAGCGCTAAAGGCCAGCGAAATCACCACAAACAAAGGCAACAGGTTATCGCTGGCGAGTAATCCTCGTTTTTGGGGATGAAGTAGTGTCATGACATTCAACCTTAAAATCAACGACTAGAGGGCTGAGTGGGAGGGACATAGGAAGCGCGGGCACCGTAAGAGACCAGCAGTGTCACCGCCCCCGCACTGCCGGATAGCATGATATTGAAAATCGCCAGCCCGCCGCCGCTGGCAAGCCCGATCGCCAAGGCCGGAGCCAATAGTGAAATCACCACCAGAAAGCCGTTGGTATCGAAGGTGTCAGCGTTCATGATGACCACCGCCGCGAAACCGACGATGATGTTGTACATAATCTGCACGAAGCCCAAGCTGAAAAAGCCCGTGAGCCAGGCAAATATCGGCTTGCCGCCAAAGGGCAGTAGCGATGCAGCGAGCGCGATCGGCCCCATTAATCCGGTCAGGAGCATCGAAATCTGGATGAGATTCACGAAGCCCCACTGAAATGCCATCAAAAAGGCGTGAATGATGGCGCGAGTCTGAGAGCCCACGAACCCTCCAAAAAATCCCGGCAAGACCTGCCCCACCGCTCCGCCAGAGGTGTTGTAGGCTTCCAGTGCTCCCTCAATACCTGAGCGCATTTGATTGAAATAAGGGATGGCACCCGCGACGTTCCCCGCCGCATTCACTATCCAGTGGTTTTGAAACGCTTCCATCGTCGCTTCAATTTGCTGATAGGCCGATTCCAGGCATTTAATCTGACTATCACCTACCAACGCCTGACACTGCTGAATTTGAGCGCTCGTCTCTACCCCGATGACGCCTTTTGCCAAAGCACCCCGGATGGCTTCTTCCAGATTTATGTTGAGTGCTGTCACCTGCAAGACTTCGGATGCCGTGTCGTTTAGCACTCCTCGCAAGGCACGGGTTCCGCCTGCTAGGAGCTGACCATCATTGCTTAGAAACAACACCACAATCAGCGGCCAGATCAGCATCCGCAGCGGCTCAGCATAATCCCCTTCATGCACGGCAGCATAAATAAACCGCAGCATAAAAAGTACCAGTGCCCCGACCGCAAACAGTCGCGCCAGAGCGACAATCTGCCCGTACAGAGAAAATCCGCCAACCGATGCGACATCTGTAAAGACCTGCTGCCACTGCAGGTCGTAAATCGCGTTAATGTCATCCGACATGGTGAGGCCCTGCTCCAGCATGGCCGCAGAGCCTTCAACCGCCAGAACGGGCAACAAGAATAGGTGCATTACTCCGCTCCCTTAAACAACACCAGCGTCGAAGAACTCTGAATCACCTCTGCCGCCGCTGCCATCGGCTCGGTCTGCTGCCGCCTACTTAGAGCCGCCAGATCCTCAGCGGCCTCCGCCTGTACTACTGCATCCGCTGCAAATTGTTGCCGGAGCTGGATCGTCTGCCCATACTCAGCCACCTGCAGGCTCGACTGCTGAGCCGCCATCGCTGACAGATTTTTCATCACGTCTTGGGTGACATCGAGGTCTTGCGCCTCAGTCGCCAAGTCCGCGATTTCCGTCAGCGTTTCATCCGTGGCTTTCACTTCTTCGACAATCGCCTGTTGCCCTGCCTCACTCAGCAGAGTATTCGAGAAGCCGACTGATGCCGCTCTAGAGACCTCTTTGCCAATCGTTTCCGATAAGGCAACTGGGTTTACGTTGAAGCGATCAGCTCGCTGGCTTGTTCCCCCCGGCGAGCCATTTTCGACACCGCCCATCACCGTATCAAAGACGGATAACTGAGACGCCAACACATCCGGCACACCTAATGCACCGGTAACAATATGAGGGGCTGAACCAAATGCACCGACCACATTGCTAATCAGCGCCCCTGACGCCTCTCCTGCCAGGGTGTTCCAAGAGGCTAAAGATTCGCCGAGTGCGGGAATCTTGATATCGATTTCAGCAGAATAACCACCGCCACCGCCCAAGAGGTCGTCTAAACCACCGAGGCCCAAGTCCCCCAGGCCACCTAAAACCCCCTCTAAATCACCCCAGCCACCATCCAAGATATCTTCCAGGCCACCTCCCGTTAGGATGCTCCCCAAGTCGCCGCCCAAGATATCTTCCAGGCCACCACCACCCAGCACATCCTCCAAGATGGAACCTGCCAGCACATCCCCCAGGACAGCATCGAGATCACCATTCAAAATTCCGCCACCGAGGATGTCTTCCAAAATCGAGTCACCACCCCAGTCGCCACTGCCGAGGACATCGTTCAAAATTCCATCAATGAGGTCATCGCTACCGAGAATACTCCCCAGGTCACCACCGCCAAGAATGCTTTCAAGATCGCCGCCCAAAAGGCCCTCAAGTTGGTCATTCAAGATGGAGTCTAAATCACCGTTGAGGATGGAGGTACCTTGCCCCCAGGTGCCGCCCGTAGCGTTCACAGATGGGGCGGGCAAGGTACCTAGCGCTTGAATTGTGCCATCCGGGGCAACGACTGGAGCATCCCCTGGAGCAACCAAGGTTTGCGCTCCAGCGACAGGCGCAGTCGCAACCCCAATCATGAGCGCCATTGGTAACGTGACTACAATCCAAGGTTGAGTTTTCATCTGACTTCTCCTATGCGCTGACTTTGATGCCTTCTACCACTGGGCTTGCAGCATGTATTGGGTCATATTCCTGCCGATATCTCTCGACCAACCCTTGCAGCCCAGAACCATTTTGAATCGCCTGAACATAATCCTCGGCAAATTCGTAGGCCGCCCTAAGTTTGTCGCCCTGTCGGTGCCCCAGCTTCAATGTCCGCACATATTGCTCATCCGGGTTATTGGCGACGATCGCAATCTGTACGGAACCGGGATAGTAACGGGCATAGATGCTGTGTCCGTCAATGTCCACTAGCCAGTTGGAATACAAGCCCGAACGTTTGGGATAAAAGGCTTCTGAAGCATTTCTCGCGATAATCGTGCGCTCATAGTTGAGCAATTTCACAAATGAATCGACCGCCACCGACTGAATCCGCCCGATCAGCTTGATGCTCATGTTCTGCATCACTTTCGCGCCGGATACAGAATTCATAATCGTGTCTGGGTCTTGAGCAGAAAGGATGACTCGAATACCGGCCTTCGCACCGTTGGCGCAGAGCCGCCCAATGAGCTGAGAAATAACGGGATACTCAAACAGAATGGGGGACTCGTCGATAAAGAAGATACTCTTTGGGGACGCGAGTGCCCGACGTAGAGCCGCAGAGTAAGCCGACAAGGAAAGAATCGCCGCCTCATTCTCATTGCTCAAGTTGCGTAGTGCAAAGACCAGAAGCTGAGCATCGGTCGGGAACGAACTCGGTCGCGCGATCGCCCGTCCGATTCGAGAATTCAACCAATATTCCAACTGCAAGATAATATGGCCGAGTGCAGACTCGATATCGGCACTGGCCTTATTCTCAACGTCTAAAACTTGAGGCGTACAGAACTGGATAAAGTCATGCAGCGTTGGCGTGTTATTCCAGGCGGGAGAGCCATATCCC
Organism: Cyanobacteria bacterium P01_C01_bin.120; assembly: GCA_039027715.1. Classification (GTDB taxonomy): domain Bacteria; phylum Cyanobacteriota; class Cyanobacteriia; order Phormidesmidales; family Phormidesmidaceae; genus Halomicronema. The sequence goes on along the minus strand of JBCCJU010000005.1, from coordinate 11,181 downwards.
GCCTGCTCCGCCGCCTGATATCGAGTCTGGATGTCCGGGTCTTTGAAATAGATGGTCAAGGCCCGCCCCAGCAGACTCCGAATGGTTTGCTCTAACAGGACCTGTCCATCGGTGCTAGGCAAAACCATCGTCACCAGAGCCGACTCTAGAAATGCCTTGTAGTCCTGAAAACGCTCTTGTCGCTCTTCACTCGAAAGCCCCGAAAGGTTGGGCATTTCCATAAGGTTGTTGCTTTCTCTACCGATATCGAAATAAGCGGCATTGGGCTCCAAAAACTTGGCGTAGTCGGTAAAGGTGGAGGTGCCATCCGGCTTGGGATAGTCCAGGCACACGATGGGATAGCCGTGCGCCAGAAACATCGACATCATCCCGGAAATCGCTACTGATTTACCGGAACGGGTGGTGCCGAAACAGGCAATGTTTCGATGCTCATTAATAAAGTCCAGACGAATCGGACTGCCACCCTCGTCCGCAATCAGTTCAAATCCCTGGCTGCTAAGCTGCCGGGTCATCGTCAGCGGCATGAGCCCTGGAGCTTCATTCGATAGATAGGTCGCCTGTCGGTTATAGGGCGACCCCAGCAACTTCTCCCAGGCCAGCAAGGGATGGCATTGCAACCAATATTGCCAAGCGAGTTCCTTCTCACGCACCACCTTCGCCGGTTGGATGAAGCACTCCGACAATTGACGGCAAGCCTCATCCAGCTTGACGCGGGACTGACGATGCACCAGAAAGACGGTCGCCACCTTGACCGGAATCGCTCCCTCGATAATCTGGGCAGCGGCCTCTACTGATTTTTGGGTGCGGATGGAAGCGGATACATCGATCGACCGATGATCTGCCGCACTGAGAGCCGCATTATTGCTCTGCTTAATCAACCGCTGCATCTGCGTTTTAACCAACGCCGCATTCGCCGTTGTGACCTGGCAAATGATTTCGGTATCAATGACATGAGGCCGACAGAGCACATTCTACAGATAGCGGAGCTGCGATCGCATATCCGCAAATCCGGCAGGCTTACTGGTAGCCGTTAGGACGCCCACATAGCGGTCTTTAACCTTTACCCACGTCCGATCCGCTTCTGGAACACGGGACTCTCCCATCTCTCCCTGCACCAGCAAACTCTTGATGTCCAAGTCGGTGGTGATAGTTTCTGTGATCCGCCTACCATCGAAGACCATCGGGTTAGGAACATCGGGGGGCGCGGAGACATTGAAGACGCGATAAACGTTGCGCCAGAGAGCGGCGATTGAGAGCGGCGCGACATCGAGCCCCATTTTTACATTGAGCAAAGACTCGTAGATGAGGTAGCGCTCGAATGCATTACGGAAAATCTCCTCGAAGCGGCTTTGCTCCAGCGAATCGCCATTGCCTTTAAAGCGCTCCCAGAAACCCAGCAGCTTTGCCAGGATTTTTTCGATCAGATCAGAGTCCACATCGGTCGGATCATCGCCACCAATCGTCACGCTGCAATAGATATTGAGTTGTTTGACTCGCCGTACCCCTGATCGAGCTAATTCTTTGACTCGCTTCTTTTCGCTCATCATGATGAGCTTTAGCTCTGGAGAAGCAGCACCAGAAATCACCTGGTCTAGCTCTGTTTGTCGATCTGAGTCGTCCGCAAAACTGGACAGATGAAACGTCAACATACTGCCGGAAAACAGCTCTTTGAGGCCCGACTCCAGTTTCTCCAACGTCGGCAGCACCTGCTCAGATCGCAGGACATCATGAAGGCCCTGACAGCTAAACCCGAAAACTAGGCGGTAAAGGCCCTTATGAGTCAGCAAAGCCGCTCCAACGTCGCGCCCCTTCATTTGAAAGCGAATGAAACCGCGAAGGGCACAGTAGTCTTCAAACGCCTGCACTGTATGGCTTTTCTGCTTCCCTTTAGTAAACAGAGGAACCTGGCGCTTTCCAAGTTTCGCGTCTTTTCGGCTCATAACTTTTTCCAAAACAATGGAGTCAGGTATTAATGCGCTTTTGTCGTTGGTTGCGGCGCGATCGCTTGTGCCGTCGTTGCTTACGGTCAGCTTTTTTGGCAGCCTTGGCGATTTTGCCGGGATCAAGCTCCAGCGGCGGTTCTAGCGGACTACTGTGAGGCAGGTGGCCGTACAACCAGAGGGGAGGGTGATGAAATTTCGACAGGAATCGACTCGCATCACTCCCTGTGACGATCCACCAGGTCGCAATCCCCCACCCGATACTCAGGATGGTGATGATCCAACTCAGACCCAGAATGCGATTGGCAACAACAATATTTGCCAAGGTGATCACCGACCAGGGAATAAGCTGGTCTGCCGGAATGGGACCAAAGCTCGGTTTCAGGTTTAAGGCTCCATTCACCTGGATGAATTCATCTGGATTTCGTGTCGCCATCATTGAACCTTCTGTAAAAACGAGGCTGTCAGGCTAGAAAGGCCAGTCCGACAGCTAGAATTACGCGGGCCTCTTTTAAGCACCCACCACCAGGGTCGTTAATACGTCTGCAACCACGACCGCCACCACGACGATCAAGGGGGCCTTGGCGAGCTGCTGCCAATCATCGTCATTTCTACTGGCGTTAATCACCCGAATCAAAGACACGCCAATGTATAGAAGGAATAATGCGCGGAGTACCCCAAACACGATGGGGATAGTTTCACCGGCCGCATCGCCAAACGTCGTTGTGAAGAATTCCTCTGCTCCGCCAAAAAACTGGGCGTAAGCATTGCCGTTCAGAGCACCCCATAACGTCCCACCGAATAAGAGCGCAGCGATCATCCGCATGTATTTGCGGTGGCCAATCTTGGCAAACATGCATTGAATCACCGGATTATTCTTTTTAGCGCGACCTACAATTAGCTTCACAGCAGCTAGCAGGCCGACGCCAATCACCAACACAGGCGCGTTTGCCGCCAAATACACCGCTGCTGCTCCACCCATTGCGCAATAGGGAAGCAGATGGCTCAACTTGCGCAAGAACTTATTGTCTTGCAGGCCTTGAATCCAAGCGGACCGGAATATGGTCGTGGTCGCTGCCCTCGAAGCAGAATGACACTGATTGCCACGGAGATCAGAAACCAAACGATCAGAGAGCTGGCGCGCCAAGGCATGTTGTTCAGTCGTCAGAGTGATGTGAGTCATATCAATTACCTAAAAGACGGCACGTAATTCTTGACTAGGCGGCTTGCCACTCCAAGCGGCTCACCTAATGAGGAACAACATACTGGGCAGATATCTCTCAGTTGTCCCCATGCCCTTCTTTTTGGTAAAGAATCAAAACTTTACTGCAAGCAAACAACAACAAGCAAGAAGTTGCGTAAAGATTATAAAGACAAGCTAAAAGAGGGGTGGCGCGAATACTCAAAATCTTGCATTTATGCAATCTTTAAAGGAACGCGAAAACAAATTTGGGCTTTATTTGTATGCGTATCCTTCTTATTGGTCAGGATGAAAAGCTGATCACGTCTTTGCAAGAAGTTTTTGAATTGTATAGAGCCGAAGTAAACTGTTGTTCTCCGGCTGATTCGGTCTCAACCATCGCTAGAGACAAGCCAGATATGGCATTGCTGGACACCGAAACTTGTTTGGCCCTACCGCCCTTCTTTTCGCAACTCGAAAGGCTGTACACGTGCCCCATTACAGCAGGGTATTATCCAATTCTGATTGGCCTTATTCCCCGTCAAATCGATGTCAAACATTCACGAATTTATCTTGACCTTGGCTTTGACTTGGTTTTCCAGAAACCGGTTGACTGCGATTTTTTCTTTTCGCAAGTCAACGCTTTGGATCGGCGAATTGGTATTGGCAAAGATACTTTAATATCACCACATTTATTAATCAATACAGCAACCCAAGATTGTCATCTCAAAAACACTAATGGCACACTTCTTGGCCATTTCCGAGTCAGTCCCGTTCAGTTTTCTATTTTGAAATTATTGATTCAGTCCCCGCGCGGGATTTGGAGTCGCACAACACTGATGCGGCGGATTGCTAGAGAAAACTCAACTGAAATCAGCGATCGGGCGATCGACAAAGCCATGTACAAGATCCGGAAAATTATTGCAGACTGCCTGACGACATTGAGCGAGCAGCAGTGCCAATGGCAAATCGCAGCAGGCTACAAGCACCCGTTCATCCACACTCAGGATGGAGGCGGGTACTATTTTTTCGATGCCCTACAGCTGCCCAGTGAGCTGGCCCTTAGTTGGGGCAGCCCACCAATTAATGAACGTCCGTATGAAGGCGGCTGGGAAATGTCAGCAATGTACTCCACGAAAAAGTGTGGCTGACCCGACCCTGAATCTGCTCTTCCGCAATCGCCCCCAGGAACCGCGAGTCGTAGGATTCATCACGATTATCGCCCAGCACAAAATAATGCTCAGCAGGCACGTGTATTTCAGCATAGTCTTTGGTTGCAAGGGTGACATAGTCTTCTTTGACAGCATCTCCATTCACAACGAGTTGACCAGCCTCAATCGCAACCGTATCCCCCGGAATGGCCACGACTCGCTTGATGAACTTTACGGGTTCGAGATCGCCCAGACCATTGCGAAAATTTGAGTCAAACTGCACAATATCGCCCCGTTGAGGTGTCCCGCCCCTGGCGTAGTGAAGCTTATTTACGAATACCCGATCCCCAACATTAATCGTTGGCTCCATTGAGGCGGTGGGCACTACGTCAATGGGAAAAAGCGATCGCAGCGTGAGAAATAACAATATTCCGGGACCACCGATCCAGAGCGTGTCGAACCAGCTATCTCGAATGATGGCTCTGCCTTTCCATGAAGAGAGTTGCATGGCTCTAGTCCTAAATTAGCGACACAAAATTCTGAACTCTCTGCTCCAATGTCAGAATCGCCAGTTCCAAAGTGGTCAGTGATTGAAGCTGAGGTGCATTGAGAGCGCGCTCTGACAAGACCTGGCAAATCTCGATTAGCTCTGAGGCATTTGCCTGCAAATCTTGAATCAGAGCGGGGGCAGAATCGTGCGGGGGAGGCTGTAATGTCCCTAAACCAATATTCTCGAAAGCTTTGCATAGAATGACCTCAAGCTGATCAAGCTGTAAGTCGCCCGAGTGTTGACTAGAGCACATACATCCTCCTTTTAAGGATCTTTCTGGCAACCTATCAGGGAGATATCTCTCAGATATCTCCCTCATCTTTTTTAATATTTGGAGGGATATCCCATGAGGTCACCGACGAAATCAGCGATGATAGAGAGGAATTCCAGGTTGCCCTGATGTCTATTTTTGAGCGCGTCAAGCGTTTAATCGAAATCGGTTGCGCGATCGCGTTTGGTTGCCTGGGCCTGCTGGCTCTAAAGGGAGGGATCGAAGGCCTTCAGTTTGCCGCAGGCTTTACGCTGCTAACGGTAACTTTTGCCGCACCGCTCAAGTCATGGCAAAAAACTTGGCACAGCTTTGGCGGAATGCTGCGCTGGCTACTAATGGTGATCGGATGTTTTACCGTTTCGGTTTGAGCGGAAATCAAACTGTCATACGTCAGTTATTGCGCGATCAATTATCGGCCGCTCCGTTGCCACAGAGACATCCACAAGTCTTCTGTTCCCCGTGGAAAAATGCAAAATTCAGTCGGGTCTATTCACAGTTAATTTACAATATCTTTATCATCGATTTATATAAAAAAATTATTTGAACCCTTCGGTAAAGATTCGACTTTGCTCACTGTTGCCAGGGCCGAAATAAGGCTTAGTTGATGTAATCTAGTTGCCAGATTCCCCCCAAAGGGGATATTGACGAGGCAAAACAGAGTACTCCAATGACAAACATAAACCTGAGACAAGCGCTCAGGATGACAATTCAAGATCTAGCCTTGAATAGACGAGAAATCGCTGAGAAAGGCGGCATTTCTGAGAGCAGCCTTTCTCGGTTTTTGGCAGGAGAAACTGATCTAGGCGCAAGTCGCTTGGAATCAGTCGTCAACGCCCTGCCGGAAGAGGCAAAAAGCCGCTTCTTTTTATTATTGTCCCCCCCTATATCAACACCGAACGGCTCACCCGGCCTCAGTTTACTGGCCCGCTTAGAAAACCACTTGAAGGGTTGCGACCAACAACAATTTATGGAAGTGCTTAAGATAGTGGTTGACGCCAGGCGAGAACGCCTAGAGGCCAACTGATTAAGCTCTGTCTGACGCCCTTCGCACAATTTCTCCCAATATTCCGGTAATGTCTCCGTCATGGAAACAGCGAACTTCTCCGGTACCTGGACCGACAATCAACGTAATCTCGGTATGTTTAATGAGTTCGCTTAAGCATTCTCTCCGGTCGGCATCGCTGAGATCCAAATAGGCACGCACCACTCCTGCGGCACGAGGCGAGATAGAAAAGTTAGAGCTGGTCATGAGCTATGAGGTGCGTCGCTGAGTAGTCCCTGGATCTGGTCGGTAATGCACTCCAGCTAGAAAGAAAAGTCAATAGCTCATTATTTTAACTGGCAGTAATAGAAGTGGCAAAAGAGCTGCCAGAATGCCGTTTATCCGGTCAACTTTGGATTTTGAGTGGAGGCTTCATGAATAATAGCCAACAGCTCAATTTGTTCCTTTTGGCTGCACTGGTGACAATAGCTGGCGATTAGACCAAAAAAAGCTTGTCTGAAGTCCTCTCTGGACAATTCAGTCGCAGGCTGCCCTAGCTGTCCTGACTCGCCCTGCAACAACGTAAAGCCACTGACCAGCTTAGATAAAAAATAGGAATACTGATACGGAGTCAGCGCATCTAATAAAGACTCCATGGTAGAGACATTGATGCTTCGGCGATTGTTCCTGAATTCAGACAGCGTAGCTTCAGGAATACTGGCCCTAGCAGCAAGCTGTTTTGCATTATCTGTACCCGTCAGCGTATCCCGCAGGGTGTCACGTAGAGCCACCTGAATGGTGGTTCGAGGCGGCGTGGGCTTTTCGTTCTCGCTTGCCATCACAAGCTCATACCAAAGACAAAATACACTACATCAACATACACGGATTTTGCGGCAGGGGAGCACCCTTCGTTGTTCACGAAATGTTGCAGAAATGTAATAGCCTCGCACCCTCTGGAAGCGGGAAGTTCACAACTTCTTAGCCTGCTTTTCAGAGAGCTCGATTGCCCAAATAGAGCAATCGACGATAGCATAGGCACAAGCAATTAAGATTTAAGGTAATTGAAGCAAATATGCATAAAGGAATCTTGGTTTCTGCTGATATGGCTATCTAGGCATAGCGCGTAGAAGAGAACCCCTGATGCTACCAACATCAGAGGTTCTAAAAACAGGAAGTATTGGTTTCACCGCCTTTCTTCCAATTAAATCTGAGCCTTACTTAGCTCTGGAGCCTTTAGGCCTAGCTGCACTTATGTTAGCAGCTAGGTAGATTTTGCAACGCCTTTTTTGCAAAATCACAGAAGTCTCAAGGTTCCAATCTCTCCATAACCTTGACGCTTTATGATTTGCCCTAGCGAAGAGAATGCTCCGTTATTGCCCCAGTCTGAAGACGGGCAGCAACTCCTAAATATTTTTGGCGATTACCTCTGGGAAGCGTTGGAGTCCCCCAACACGTCTCCGGCCCGGTGGCGCACCTTGAACTACGAGCAAAGGCCGCGATCTCTATGGCGTAACTGGCTAGACCCTCACAAGCTCGTTGGCGTCCGGTTCGGCCATATGACTCAATATGCGCTGATTGACCTCGACGTATTAGGGCGTTACTGCAACGCTGATGCCGTCACAGCGATTAAAGACGCCTTAGAAACAATCGGCCTTGCTCGCAGCCTGCCGATTCGCTCCAGCGGTAGCGGCGGCCTGCATCTCTATATTCCCTTGGTTGAAGCGGTGCCCACCTTTGACCTGGCCTGCATTATCGAACAATGTTTGATTGCCCAAGGATTCGAGATTGAGAAGGGCCACCTCGAAATTTTCCCCAACCCCAAAACCTACGGCAACGGCATCGACAAATTTATTGAGTACAACGGTCATCGGCTCCCTCTTCAACCGCAGTCCGGTTCATACCTGCTTGACGATGACCTCAATCCCATCGGCGATCACCTCTCCGACTTGTTCACCACCTGGGATTGGGCCACACAGGGCCAAGACCTGGAGATGCTGCGGGCCGCACTGCCGCACGGGCGAGAGGCGCGGAAGCAGGCATCCCGGAGGCGCAAACTTTCGCGGGAAGCGGCGGCATGGAAGACCGATCTCGACGATGAGATCGCTCAGGGCTGGACTGGACCAGGGCAAACGAACCGATTAATTAAAGCGATTGCGGAGCGGGGGCATGTTTTTGAGGGCCTGAGTGGGTCAGACCTGGTGGATTACATCGTTGATGTCGCTGCCAGCGCTCCCGGCTACTACGAGTATTGCGGTCACCAGCAGGAAATCCATAAACGCGCTAGAGAGTGGGCTCGTTCAGTCCCAAAGCTCTACTGGCCCTACGGCACCAGGGAGAAACCCAAACCACCACCCGGGGGCGACAACACCGTTAAAGCCGAAAACGCCCGTCGCCGCATCGCTGAGGCAATTCAGCATATCAAAGACAGTGAACCCTTCACCACCATTCGCAATCTTGCTTACCGCATTGCTGAGCTGGCTGGCAGCAGCTTAGAGACAATCTACAAAAACGCGGATCTCTGGCACCCAGATAAAGCGCCCGTAACTGCAGAGCCGGTGACAGATTTAAGCCCCCTTGAAAGTGGTCTCGATCCGCAAAACCCTGATGAGCAGGCAGTGTTACACACCAAGGGGGGAAACATGAAGTGTGGTTCTCAAAATGAGGTGGGTGCGGCAGAAAAAAATATTCACCCCAGGGGGGCGCGGGGGGATTTTGACGGTTTTCCACAGCTTGAACCGGAACCGTCTGGCCTCAGCCCGCCTCCTGATATCCCATTTGACGAGTGCTATTCACTCATCCAAAGAAAAATTCAGCAGCTTAAGTGGCGAATCGAGGATTTGCGTGAGTTTTTGCAGCCTCGCTTCGAGGGGCGAGCTTCTTTGCGTGAGCTAAATGAGCACGAACTCGTCAAGCTGCTCTACTTCTTGCAAATTCATGAGGGAATTTGCGCTTAATTAATAAAGATCATCGCGGCCATTAAAGCGGATCCAGGTTTTGCTCATTGACGTTCTCGCGATAGAGCCACTGCTCGGCCTCTCGAATCAAGATCGGATCGCCCGATTGCAGATACTCCACCATCTTTTCTCGGTAACTCTGGCGATCTTGGCGCGCTCTGGACTGCCAGTAAGCCTCTTTTTGCGATCGCGCCTGACGTTTTTGCTGCGCTTGTCGTGTTTTGAGGTCTAAAAAGAGCTGTCGCCAGTTTCCTAGGGCATCTTCATTACGCACCTCCGATGCCGCAGCAGCCTCCTTAAGGTGGGTCAAACCCTTGTCCTGCAAAGGATTACTGTCATCGCTAGGTAATAAGCTTGTAGAGTGAGCAGCGGTGGCTGGCGCAGCCGTTGCCGACGCTGCCGCCCCATTTAGAAGTTGGGGGGTCTGGGGGGTTTTCCACAGGTTTGGGTGCCAAAGGGGTTTGTACTTATAGAGGGTGCTGCCGCCAATGCCATACTCCAACAGTTTTTTGAACCGAGCCGTTGTGGTTTGAGGGAGGTTGCCGGTGTTGCACAAGTCCAGCATCGCCGCCTGGATTTTGCTTTGCGCCGTTTGCGATCGTTGTTCATTCCAAGTCGTTTCGACCGCTGCGCTATCCTTAACATCTTGCTTGGACTTACATTTGCCGCGTGGGGTGCCGTAGGGAAAATAGTGGCTGTTCTCAACACATCTAGCCCATTCAGCGGCTCGCTGATGAATTTCATGTTGATGCCCACACCACTCTCGATACCCCGGCAAAGATTGAGCGGTGGAAACAATCACTTCAATCAGGGCATCCCCACTCAGGGGCAAACCACCGTGAATGACGTGATGAAACACATAGGCTCGCATCGTAATGCGGCCTAGCAGATGATTCGTTTGCCCTTTGCCTGTCCAGCCCACCTCAATTTCCGCGTTGAGATCATTGAGAAATTTATCGGCCCGTTGCGAGACCCGATGGCGATGGTGACGCTGCTGCTGAAGAAGTAGCTGGTCAATAGTCTTTGCGTCAATCGAGTTGCGTTGCTGGCACCACTGCCACTGACGGACAAACGCTTCTGGATGACTACTGGTGGGCTCCAGCTGAGCGTTGAGCAAATAGGAGCCTGCTTGCAGAGGCAATCGATGGGCGTTGAAGAGGTTTGGAGTGCCATCCACTACATAGAGCTTAGGGTTAGGAAACACTTCTAGCTGGCCGGGTTGGCACTTGAACCCCTGATTTTCCAGCAGGGTTGTGACCACTGCTGAAAGCTGCCAGGAATTCTGAGCAGTCTCAAATGGAAAGTAAAGATGCAGCCCTTGTGAATAGCTGGAGGTGCAGGCTACATAGCTGACAAGACCCAAAGGTTCCAGAGCATCTGCGATCCGCTCGATGGCTAACGGGTCTTGTTGAGGATGATACGCACTCCCAATATCGATATCTAGCAGGCAGTACTGAGTCTCTGTGCCAAAACGTAACCCATAGAGGTAAGCCCCTTGTTGAATCAGGCGATCGCTGAGAGGATAACGGCTCTCTGTTTGCCATTGAGGGTGATCCCCAGGGTCAGGATGAGGTGCATAGATAAAATCATAGCGATGCGAAAATAGAGCAAGAAAGGTTTCTTTCTCCTCTACATAAGCGAAAGAGGTAGTGCCCGCTACTACGATGGCACACCTCCTAAACTGTTGTTGTGGGCAAGCTCAAGCTGCTCTAGTAAATCAAGTCTAGAGTTGCTAGTATGATTAGGCACGATAAAATCGTCCACATCTGTGGACTGTGTAATTAAGTAAAGACCCTATGCGAACTTTGGACGGTGAGCTGGGGTCTTTGCTTTTGGACTTTCGTAAGCCGTTTGCCTTGAGCAATCGCAGTAAAAACTACCCTGATCGCTCAAGGTAACTTTTGAACCATAGGCATCAGTTCATCTGTTTTGATAGGCAGAGGTTAGCACTGGAATACAAGGGATTCAACCGCTTAAAATTCTTAATACGGCAAAGTGATAGGCAAGGCATACGGCAAAATGATAGGCAGTTCCTGACGCTAAATTGATAGGCACCGACTCACTACATACGGCAAAATGATAGGCAATTCCTGACGCTAAATTGATAGGCGCTGACTCACTGCATACGGCAAAATGATAGGCAATTCCTGACG